>NZ_JBIAYZ010000008.1:0-303311 GCF_042898635.1 Micromonospora sp. NPDC000442
GGCGGGTTGTTCGGTGAACTACGCGGTGTCCTCCCAGTGGCCGGGAGGCTTCGGCGCCAACGTCGCCATCACCAACCTCGGTGACCCGTTGACCAGTTGGACGTTGACGTGGTCGTTCGGTGCCGGGCAGACCATCACGCAGTCATGGAACACCACCCTGACCCAGAACGGCGCCGCCGTCACCGCCAGGAACGTCAGCTACAACGGCAGCATCCCCACCAACGGCACCACCTCATTCGGCTTCAACGGCTCCTGGACCAGCAGCAACCCCGCCCCCACCAGCTTCACCCTCAACGGCGTGGCCTGCACCGGCGGCGTCACCCCCACCACCCCACCCACCACCACCCCGCCAACCACCCCACCGCCGTCGCCCACCACCCCACCCCCGACCGGGCCGGCGGACATCACGGTCAACAGCGCCACCCGGTACCAGACGATCGACGGATTCGGGGCCGCGACCTCGATCTGGGGCAACGGCACCTGGTCGACGGCCGAGGCCCAGACGCTGGTCGGGTTGGGCCCCAACCAACTGGGCCTGTCGATCGTCCGTACCGGCATCTCACCGGAATCCGGTGAGTGGCCGGTCCACGTGAACGTCCTGCGGACAGCCAAGTCGTACGGATCCGATGTGAAGATCCTCGCCTCGCCGTGGACCGCACCGGCGGCGTGGAAGACGAACAACAGCCGGACCAACGGCGGCAAGCTGAGGACCGACTACTACGACGACTACGCGAACCATCTGAACAGCTACGTCCAGTCCATGCGCAACCAGGGCATCACGATCGACGTCACCTCGGTGCAGAACGAGCCGGACTGGCACCCGGACTACGACTCGATGGACTGGAGCGGCACCGAACTGCGCAACTTCGTACGCGACCACGGGACGCGGGTACAGAACACCAGGCTGATGGTCACCGAGGCGGTAAACCTCAACTACACCTACACCTACACCTACACCTACACCTACACCGATCCGACCCTCAACGACGCGACCGCCCGCAACAACATCGGCTACATCGGCGGCCACCTGTACGGCACCGAGGCCTCCGGCCGGCTGCGGTCCTACCCGCTGGCCGACCAGCACAACAAGCCGGTGTGGATGACCGAGTGGAACCTGCACGAGGCCGACGGCAACGGTTCCAACATCTGGGGCAACCCCAGCAACCAGACGGTCTGGAACGAGACGCTCGACGACATCATGCGTACGGTGCACCGGTCGATGGAGTCCAACTGGTCCGCCTACGTGTGGTGGTACGGCAAGCGCTACTACTCCTTCATCGGCGACGGCGAGGCGGCCTTCGGCACCAGCGCCGGTGCCCCACTCAAGCGCGGATACGCGTTCTCGCAGTACGCCAAGTACGTCCGCCCCGGCTACCAGCGGGTCGCCCTGACCAAGAGCGCCAAGGCTTCACCGTTGGAGGTGACCGCCTACACCGGCGGCGGAAAGACCACGCTGGTGATCCTGAACCGCTCGGCCAGCGCGGTCAACAATGCGGTGATCCAGGTGCCGCAGAACGTATCCCGGGCCGAGCACCACCTCACCTCGCAGAACGCCAACGCGGCCAGTCAGCCGGTCACCGTCAACGGCGGACAGGTCTCCGTCAACGTCGGCGCCCGCAGCATCTCCACGGTCGTGCTCACCACCTGACAGCGCTCAGCCCACCCGGGGCGTGCGGAGGGTGTCCGCAGGCCCCGGGTGACCTCCAGGCCCGGCCGCCCACGCCTCACCGCGGATCAGGTCAGGTGCGGAGCAGCCCACGGTCGGCCAGGAAGCCGCGCAGCGTCTCCGCGTCCTCGGCGGATATCAGCCGGCGTGGGATCACGGTCGCCGGCATCCGCCCCACGTACACGATCCAGAACTCAGGGGTGGCCCTCACCTGGGTCACCCCGTCCCAGGCGATGCCGCCGGACTCCGAGCCGCTGCGCATCATAATGTTGTCCTCGGTGATGTCGTAGCCGCCCTCCACGGCGTAGCCACTGGAGCGGCGTCGGGCCCGCCACCGCAGCCACGGCCAGTACAGCATCGCCAGCAGACCACCCAGGCCCAGCGTCATCCACACCGACAGAGTCTGCGCGCCCCACCCGAACCCCCGCGAGACGACAAAACCGATCACACCGACCGCTACCAGCACCGCGCCGATCAGGCGGTACCTCCGCGCCTGAGCACCGCTGAGCGCAGCGGCCACCCGGCCCGGATAGGCGGGATCGGCGGGTACATCGAAACGGATCTGCACGCCAGCACGATAGTGCCTCCGCCGGCCCCGCACCGGTTCACTGGTAGCTGAGGGTCTCCCGGACGGTGAGCCGGGCCGCTCGGTGTGCCGCGACCAGCGACGCGGCGGCCGCTGCAACGATGGAAAGCAGCAGCCAGCCGACGAGTCCGCCCGGTGAGAGTCGCAGCGGCAACGGCAGCCCGAAGGAGATCCGGCCGAGCAGTTCGCCCACCAGGATGGACAGCGGCACTCCGAGGACGACGGCCACGAGCGAGCCGAGCAGACCGGTGACAGTGCCTTCGAGTACGACCATGCGGCGGATGACGGTGGGACGGGCACCGATGGCCTGCATGATGCCGTACTCGCGAGTGCGTTGGGTGACGGTGATCTCATCGTGGCCGCCAGCCCGAGGATGCCGACGGCCGCCATCAGCGCGGCGAGTGCGAGCAGGGTACCGATGAAGATGGCGACGTGTTCGTCGATCGCCGTGCGCAGGTCCTCGGGCGCATCGACTCGTCGACCGCCAGCCCCGCGCTGGTGAGCGCCCCTTCCACCGCGCCGGTGACCGCCGCGGTGTCTCCGGCGGTGACGATGTGCAGCATGTTGGCGGTCCCCGGGTCGACGAACCGGGTGACGCTCTGCGGGCTCGTGTACGCGGTGGCGGGTCCACCGGCCTCCGCGACGGTGCCGACGAGCCGCCGCCGCCCGACCACTCCGTCAACGGCCAGGTGCACCTCGTCGCCGACGCGCGGATCGCCGAGCCGCGATACGGCGCTCTGGTTCAGCACGACGCCGTCGGTGTCGGCTGCCTTTAGCCAGCGACCGGCGGTGACCTCGAAGTCGACCCTGCGGGTGGGCACGGGCAGCGCGGCGAGCAGGAACCGGCCGTGTCCGTCGTCGGGGTAGGTGCGCTCCACCTCGATCTGTCCGTCCGCGCTGGCCGGCGTCGCCGGTAGTGACACGAACGGTTCGACCGCGATCACGCCGTCGTCGACTCTCGCGGCCCTGGTGATGGTGTCGACCGACGCCGGTGCGGCGAGCCGCAGCTGCACGTCGTACGCACGGCGGGCCATGCGGTCGTCGACCCAGCTCCGCCAGGCGGCAGAACTGTTGAGTCCGCTGGTGAACATCGCCCCGCCGGCGGCCAGCAGTGCCGGACCGACAGCCAGCACGGTGGCGGTCGCGGCGATCGCGGCAACCGCCCCCAGGTAGACCCGCAGCAGTTGGCCGGTGGTAGCGCCGACGGTCTTCATGATGCCGATCTGACGGGTCTGTGCCGCCAGCATCGCGCCGAGTGTCGCCGCCACCAGGACTCCGGCGAGAACCAGGGCCGCGACGGCGAAGGCCAGAAACATGCCGGTGATCGTTTCGGACTGGCTGTGGTGCTGCTGGTACGGAGGTGCCTGGATCAGGTGCACCTCGCGGCCCTGGGCGGTCAGCCATTCCGCGACGCCGGTCGCGGTCGCCGCCACAGTGGTCTCGTCCCGTTCGGCCGTGACGATACGCATCTCGTCGGCCGAAGCGGTGAAACCGAGACGAGCCAGCCCAGCCGGGGTGAGGTAGCCGTAGCCGGTGCTCTCCTGCCCGGCCGGGGCCAACGCGGCGTCGTACACGGTGCCGGAGATCCGCACCTCCGTCGTCGTGCCGGAGGGTCCGGCGACCGCCAGGCGGTCGCCGACTGCCGCGTCCAGGACCGGCCCAGCGGTACGTTCCATGAGCAGTTCACCGTCGGCGGCCAGGCACCGGACTCCATTCACAGCTTCGCCACCCGCATCGGATCGTCCGGCGCGATGACGAACAGCAGCATGCGACGCCGCTGGTCACCGACCCGGACCCGGGTCAGGACGGTCTGACGCGGCCGGCCGCCGCTACGCTGATCGGTCGTGCCGAAGACCCGATTGGACACCGCCCGGATCCGGGCGGCCCGCCGGACCATCGACCCGGTCTTTCTCGACACTCCGCTGTACCGATGCGAGCCGCTGGAGCCCGAACTCGGGTGTGCCGTGAGCATCAAGCTCGAAACAGCAAACCCGGTCCGTAGCTTCAAGGCCCGCGGCACCGAACTGGTCGCGAGCCAGCTCGCAGACGACGGACAACACGCGGTGGTGTGCGCCAGCGCGGGCAACCTCGGCCAGGCCCTCGCCTGGTCCGGTCGCGGTCGAGGACTCGACGTCACCGTCGTGGCCACCCGCCAGGCGACCGTCGCCAAGCTCGATCGCATCCGGGCCCTGGGCGCCACGCTGGAGTTGGTCGACGGCGACCACGAACTGGCCCGCGACCGGGCGGCAGGCATCGCCCGGCAGCGCGGCATCCGGCTCCTGGAAGACAGCCTGGACATCGAGACCTGCGACGGCGCGGGCACCATCGGCTTGGAACTGGTGGACACCGCGCCGTCCTTCGACGCTGTGCTGATCGCGCTCGGCGGTGGCGCGCTGGCCACGGGCGTGGGACACGTCCTGAAGGAACAGGCCCCCCATGTCGAGGTCCTCTGCGTCCAGCCGCTGGGCGCACCGGCAATGACCCGCTCCTGGCACCAGCGGGCGGTCGTGACCACCGAATCGATGAACACCATCGCCGACGGAGTCGCCGGCCGGCGACCCATCCCGGCCGTCCTGGACGACCTGCTCCTGGTCGCCGACGACGCCATCCTCGTCCAGGAAACCTCGATCATCACCGGTATGCGGATGCTTCTCGACCAGGCCGGTCTGGTCGCCGAACCGTCAGCCGCGCTCGGCGTCGCCGCGATCCTCGAAGATCCTGACCGTTTCGCCAGCCGACACGTCGCCATCATCGTCTGCGGCGGGAACGTCGACGTCGCCGCCTATCACCGCTGGATCCGGTCGCCCCAGGTCCGCCCGGCGTGACCGTCGACCGTCCGGTCCGGCTTGCCCGGCGGCCGGACCGGCCGCCCGTAAGCGCGTATGGTTGCTCACCAGCAGATAGTGGGTGAAACTTCCTAACCGGCTGGCGGAGGGAAAGTGAAGCAGAATTACGTCCGGTTCGGGCTGGTCCTGGTGATCAGCCTGGCGGTCATGTTCGTCCTGACGCTGTCCCAGATTCGCGGCTGGTCGGATTTCTACCTGAACCTCAGCAATTTCTACATGTCGCTGATCATGGTGGCCGCCATGGGGCTCATCATGATGGGCGTCATGCACCAGATGTTCGCCGTCCGACGTCTCAACATCGCCCTCTACATCGCGCTGGGCGTGCTCTTCGTGGGCGGATTCGCGGCCGTGCGTACGGAGCCGTTCGTGGGCAACGAAGCCTTCCTCAAGTCCATGATCCCCCATCACTCCCGGGCCATCCTCGTGTGCCAGGAGTCCCAGATCACCGACCCCGAGATCGTACGACTGTGCGAACAGATCGTCCGGTCACAACAGGAGGAGATCAACCAGATGAAGGAGATCCTCAACGACCGGTACTGAAACGCCTGGGAGGGACGGGATGACCGAAACGGGCGTACACCCGATGCTGACTTCTTAGTCTGCGGTGGGGCCGGTTCTGCTCGCACGATGATCGGCAGGTCCGTCGCTGCCCCGGCTCACCCTCGGACACAGGAGACGGCGTGGCGACTGATCGTCGGGGCCGATCCGGCCGGCAAAGGCCGAGCAGCCGGATTGTCGTACGTTCGATGAGCAGGGCTCGTCGGCGTCTCGGAGCCACAGCCCGGCTGTTGACCGCGTTGGTGCTGGCCGGCGGGGTGTACGCGACCTTCGCGCCCGCCGCGCGAGCGCAGGAGGAGCCTCGGTTCAGCGGTGCCGCCGCGCTGGGTGAGGCGTTGTTCAACGTCGGTTGCATCACCTGCCACGGACGCAACGCCGGTGGTGTCGAGGGGCGCGGGCCCAGCCTGGTGGGGGTGGGCGCGGCGTCGGTCGAGTTTCAGGTCGGTACCGGGCGGATGCCACTGGCGCGGCAGGAGGCGCAGGCGTTGCGCAAGCCACCGCAGTACAGCGACGAGGAAGTCCGTCAGCTGGCGGCTTACATCCAGGAGATCGGCGGAGGCCCGGTGGTGCCAGACAGCGTCGAAGAACAGTTGGACGACGCCGATCTGGCCCGGGGCGGAGAATTGTTCCGGATCAACTGCTCGCAGTGTCACGCCTTCGGCGGCGGCGGAGGTGCCCTGTCCTCCGGCAAGTTCGCGCCGAGTCTGTACCCGGCGTCGGATCGGACGATCTACGCGGCGATGCTCAGCGGTCCACAGAACATGCCGGTGTTCGGCGACAGTCAGCTGACCCCTGAGCAGAAGGCCGACATCATCGCCTACATCCAGCAGGTCGTGCAGGACGATCGCGACCCGGGCGGTTTCAACCTCGGCCGCTACGGCCCATCCACCGAAGGATTGACGATCTTCCTTGTCGGCATCATCGCCCTGGTGTTCGCCAGCCTGTGGATCGCGGGTAAGTCGTGAACACCGGCACCGAACGACACGGCCGCGAGCCGACGGACGTCAACGACCCCGGTTTGGCTCGCTTCGAGGTGGTTCGCGAGGGTGCGCGCCGCGATGACATCGAGATCGTCCACTACGAACCGCAGGTAGCCGCCGGTTCCAAGGCCGACCGGCGACTGGTCCGCACCGTGACCGCTCTCTTCCTGGTCACCGGGCTGTCCGCCACGGCCTTCCTCATCGTCTACGTCTGGTGGCCCTGGCGGTATCGACTGGTGGGTGACATCGAGGAGTACTACACCCCGCTGCTCGGTCTGACCCTCGGCGTCGCGCTGCTCGCGCTGGGTTTCGGCATCCTGATCTGGGGCAAGCGACTGCTGCCGAAAGAGGTGTCGATCCAGGACCGGCACGACGAGCCGGTACCCGCCGCCGATCGGCGCATCACCGGCCAGACCATGTTGTACATGACCGACGAGCTGGGCGTGAAGCGGCGCCCCCTGCTCGGGGTGTCCCTGCTCGCGGGCCTGATCCCGGTCGGGGCGGCCGTCGCCGCTCCCCTGGTCGGCGGCCTCATCAGGGATCCGCACGACAACCGGGAGCTGTTCCGCACCGGGTTCGCCCCCGCCGACGACAACGGTGCCGTCACCAGGATCCGACTCGTTCGGGAAGACCGGCGACCCGTCCGGCCGCTGGACCTGCTACCCGGTAGCCAGGTCACCGTGTTCCCGGGCATCCCACACGGCGTCAGCAACCAGTACGCCGACTCGGTCACGCTGCTCATCCGGTTGCGCGCCGAGGACGCCCTCGCCGCACGGGAAAACAACCGTCGGGCCGGCAAGCAGGACTGGATGTGGGGCGACTTCATCGCCTACTCCAAAATCTGCACCCATGCTGGCTGCCCCGCCAGCCTCTACGAGCAACAGACCAACCGGTTGCTCTGCCCGTGCCATCAGTCCCAGTTCCTGATCACCGACAACGCGCAACCCGTCTTCGGGCCCGCCAGCCGGCCGCTGCCACAGCTGCCCATCGAGGTCGACGACGAGGGCTTCTTCGTCGCCAGTTCCGACTATCGCCAACCCATTGGTCCGGACTTCTGGGAACGCCCCTGACGCCCATCCCGGTCCGGCCGGTCACGCCGGATGCCGGCGGGTGGTGCCGCCATCGGCCGGCTGATCGCGGCGAGGCTGGCGGTAGGCGATCCACCTGGATCCGCGCACCGGCACGGTCGAGCGGCATTAGGCTGGGTTTGTCGCCGCGGTCGCGAACGGAACGCGGAGCACCGAGACGGAGTGCGAACCGCGAGGAGGCACCGTGACGCGACCGGCCAGAGCGCTCCGGTGGGCGTCGCTGCCCGGCACGGCACTGGTCATGTTGCTGCTCGGCGGATGCGGCGCGGGGCAGATCGCGGAGACGGCCGAGAAGGAGCCCTCCATCCAGGGTGTCAACCTCATGGCCGACAACGGCGAGTACGCGGTTCGCGGTCTGCTCATCGAGTTTCCGGGCGCTGATGGCTACCGTGCCGGAGAGAACGCGTTGCTCAGCGCCGTCATCTACAACGACTCGAAGGGGCCGGTCACGGTGACCGTCACCACGCAGGACGCCCGCGAGGTCGTCATCGTCGATGCTGACCGACCCATCCCTCCCCGGTCGGACGCAGCCTCTCCGCGCCCCACCACCGCCAGCCCGAACGCATCCCTCTCTACCGACGGAGCGCCCCAGGGCGGGGCGCCGCAACCAGCGACCGGGCCCGCTCGGATCGAACTCCCGCCGCTGAGCTTCGTGCGGTTCAACGAACAAGCCGGCCGGTACTTTCAACTCCTCGATCTAAACGAGTCTCTCCGCTCCGGGCAGAACGCCTCTGTCACCTTCGACTTCGGCAATGGGCAACGCGTCACCGGCCCGGCACCGGTCGCCGCTGCCCTGACCCCCGTGCCACCGCCACCAGCGATCGTCGAGCCCGAGGACGCCGAGATCCACGACGGAGCTGACCACAGCGACTGACGCCGCACTCACCGGCACGGATGGTGGGTCGCGCATTCTGCGAATCCCCCGTCGGCGGCTGCCTAAGGTGAAGGCGCGACGGACACACATCGGTCGGCCGCCGAGAACGATGGGCAGCACCATGGCGCGGTTCCTGGAAATACTGTGGGATACGAGCAGCGTGAACGGTCGACTCGTGACCAGCTTCGTCCTGGCCCTGCTCGCTGTCGTCGTCGCCGCCCTGGCTGGTCGCCTGGCCACAGTGAAGGTGAAGGACACCACCAACCGCTACTACCTCCGCAAGGCGGTGCACTACCTGACCGTCGTAGCGCTGTTGTTCGCGCTGGCGCTGCTGTGGCGGCCGTTCGCCGGCCGGATCGGCGTGGTCGTCGGTCTACTCGCCGCCGGCCTCGCGTTGGCCCTGCAGGAGGTCCTGGGCGCATTCGCCGGCTGGGTCAGCATCCTCACCGGCCGGCAGTTCCGCGTCGGTGACCGCATCCAGATGTGCGGCGTACGCGGCGACGTCCTGGACATCACCCCACTACGTACCCGGATCCTGGAGAGCGGCTCCTCTTCCGACCCGGAGTCCTGGATCCGCGGCCGCCAGTACACCGGCCGCGTGGTGTCCCTGTCGAACCGTTTCGTGTTCACCGCGCCGGTGTTCAACAGCAGCATGGTGTTGGACCATCTGTGGGAGGAACTGACCCTGCCGGTCCCCTACGAGGCGGACTGGCACCTGGCGGAGCGCATCCTGTGCGAAGAGGCACAGCACATCTCCTCCACCGCCGAGGCGCAGCGCGCCATCGAGCAGATGCGCCACCGCTACCCGGTCGCCGGCGCCGAGGTGGATCCTCGGGTCTTCATCCGTGCCACACCCAACTGGATCGAGCTGTCCGCCCGGTTCGTGGTGCCGGTACGCGCAGCCCGACAGGTCAAGGACCAGGTCACCCGGCGAGTGCTCGATCGCTTCACCGAGAACGGCCTCCGGGTCGCCTCCGTCACCCAGGACATCACCGTCCATCCTCCGCCACCAGGAACTGCCCGGTCCGCCACACCCGGGCAGCCCTGACACCCGCGCACCCTCGGCCAGGCCACCAGGCGGTTCTCCCGCCACCGAGGTCTGTGGTCTGATGTCGCCACCCTCAACTGAAGGAGACGCGAACATGGCCGTCGACCCGACCGGTCGGGATCTGAAAAAGTTCCTCGCCACCGACCCCGAGGCGCCTGTGGTGATGCTCAACCTGCTGCGCTTCGCCGACGGTGGACGGGAGTCGTACGAGCGGTACGCCGCCGCGCTGCGCGAGACCTTCCTGCCCCGCCACGGCGGCGAGGTGCTCTACGCCGGTGACGGTGGACCGGCCCTGGTCGCCGAGGAGGGCCAGGCGTGGGACGCGGTGCTGCTGGTGCGGTACCCGAGCCGGACCGCCTTCAGCCGGATGGTGGCCGACCCCGAATATCAGCAGGTCACAAGGTGGCGAACCGTCGCCCTGCAACAGGCGGTCCTGCAACCGACCACGCCCTGGGGCAGCAGCTGACCGACCTCAGCCGCTGCCCTTGACCTGGACAGCATGGGTCAGCGTCATCAGGAGCAGGCCGCCCAGGAGGTTTCCGGCACCGGAGAGAACGATGTTGAGCCCGAGATCCAGGTAGGAGACGGAGGCACCCAGCCAGATACCGAACAGCAGATGCAGCCCGGAGACCACGACATGATCGAACGGGCCAAGGGCAAGAAAGAACCCCACCACGTAGGCCAGGAGCATCCGACTGCCCACCGATCCGACGGCATGCAGCAGGTAGGACAGCAGGGTCAACAGGGTTCCGGCGGCGATGCCCCGGGTGAAGGTCGCCAGCCCGTCCTTGGCGGCGATCTCCTCGGCGACGAGGGCCAGGGTGTGGTGGGCGCGGCCCGGCAGCGTGCCGGGTACCGTGAACACGGCGGCCATCACCGCACCGCCGACGAAGTTCAGGACGAGCACCAGCAGCCACAACCGGGCCAGCGGCCACAGCGCGCCGAGCCGCCGACGGGCCACCGCGGCGGCGACCGGATCGAAGAAGTTCTCGGTGAACAACTCGGTGCGTCCGACCACCACGAAGACCAGGCCGATACCGAAGGCCAGCGCGCCGACCAGTTGCCCCACGCCGGAAGCGAAGTCGGGTGCGGCCAGTTCCCGGGCCACGCCCAGCGCCACGATGCCGAACACGATGGTGACCCCGGCGATGAACCCGGTGGAGGCCTGCTCCAGAGCGCTGCTGGACAGTCGCCGTTCACCTTCGGAGCGGGCGCTGCCGTAGATGTCCTCCGGTGAGGGTGCTCGTCCCATCCCGACCGGGTACCCGCGAGGTCGCGACCGAATCACCCATCGAACGCCTCGCGCCCGGCCACGGGAAATGGCAGCGCTCGTCGCCGACGGGAGCACGCCGGTGGTTCGCCGCCGCAGGGTCAGAGATGCTGGTGGCGCCACTCGCTGGCCGCCATTTCGACCGCCCGCTCCTCCGCATGGACCGACGCCTTGATCCGCGCCCGCGCGTCGGCGGCGCTGAACCGCTGGATCACCACGAGGCCACCGCAGACCGACACCAGCAAGGCCAGCGCGACGAGAGGGGTTGGCGCGGCCGCCGGCACCGCCAGCAGACCGACGACCACTGCGGCGATCAGCGTGGTGGCCCGCAGCCGGCGAAACGTCCGCGCCGCGACGGCCACACCCGCCAGCAGATAGAGGGCGACGCCACCGTACAGGGTGGTGACGGCCGGCCAGGGCAGCGGTTCGGCCTCGGGCATGGCGACCGCCTCAACCACCAGCCTCAGCCCCAGGGCAATCCCCACGATCCCGACGATGCTGACGAAGTGCAGGTAGGAGAAAACGTCCCGGGCGAGGGTGATCCGCTCCGGGCCCCGGGTGCCGTGCATCGCCTGCTCGACGCTCGGCAGCAGCGTGTCGAAGTGCAGCCACCACAGCGTCGCCAGCAACGCGATGCCGAGCACGGACCCGGTGATCACCGTGGCGGTCAGGGCGAGCCGGTCGAACCGGCCCGGGCCGAGTCCGAGGGAGATGACCGCCTCGCCGAGGGCGATGATGACGATCAGCGAATGCCGCTCCGCCCAGTGCCCGGCCGAGGCGACGGCCCAGCGGGTGTACGGCAGGAACAGACCGACCGAATACTCGACCAGCAGGGCGGCGGCCCACAACCCGAGGCGCACGTCGAGGACGGCTTCCGCCGGCACCCACCGGCTCACGGAGGCCGCCAGCCCGACAAGCACTGCCGCCAGCGCCGCCGGCAGGCTGATCAGCATGAGTTGCCGATGGCTGCGGCCGGCGGCGCTGAGCGCGTGCAGGAACGCGGCCAGGGTCAGGGCCCGCAGGACCAGGTAGGCGACGGCGAACACCACCGGACCGGTCAGGTCGTCGGGTTGGTTGAGAAACGCCTGCGGGATGGCGATGGCCAGCACGACCACGCCGGACAGCACGGCCTGCGTGGTCACCTCGGCCGACACCAGCCCGGCCACGTTGAGGAACGCGAAAACGAAGATCAGGTCGAAGAACAGCTCCAGCCGGGTGACCCGAGAACCGGGCATGACCGGCCGGAGCCAACGGGACCGGCGCAACGGCGGTGGAGCGCTCACCCGGCCATTTTGGGCGAAAGAACGACGACAAGATTCGGTTTCCACCGATTGACCAAGTGCGGCGTCGGCTATCGTCCCCTCCTCCGGTCGAGAGCCTGTTCCGGCGGCAGACACCGTTCGGTGGCGTCCATTCCGGCGCCCTGAACGGCCTCTGCGACTGCGCCGGCAGCATCCCCAACTGGCTGTCCGAGTGGCCACCCCCGGCATGGTGCGACATGCTCCGGTCAACGGCCGCGGTTATGGCGAGCCGTCAGGAGGTGCAGTTCGACGGCGTGCTGTGGCCAACGGCTACCGGCCCAACCCGGATGGCGAGTCCCGAGACACCGGACCGGGCCCAGACACCGAGGAGGTACGACATGAGCCGGAGCACCGAGCAGGTGCTACGCGACCATCTGAGCCGCCGCAAGGACGGCGATCTGGAGGGTGACCTGCGCGAGAACTACCACCCGCAGGTGCGGCTGCTCTCCGCCGAAGGCGTGCACCACGGTCATGACGGGGTGCGCTATCTCGCCGGGATCCTGCGCAGCTACGTCAAGGACGGGGCCTACCGCTACCGGCAGCTACTCACCGATGGTGATGTCGGCATGCTGGTCTGGTCGGGCCGTTGCGTGGCCGACGACATCGCCCTGCACGACGGTGTGGACTCGTACGTGGTGCGCGACGGGCTGCTGGTGGCGCAGACGATCCACTACTCGTCCGCCGCGCTGGACAAGCACCCCGACTCGTAACGACTCACCCAAATCGACCGACCGGACCAGCGGAAACGGGCGCGTGCTGCACACCGCGCCTCGACGCCGATACGGTCGGCGGGTGGCGTACGACAGTCAGGCCGAGAGCCTGCGTCTGATCAGATCGGGTCTGCCGGACTGCCCGATGCGGTTGAGCCGGCGTCGCCGATTCGCACCGGTCGCGGTCGACGTGGACGGCGACATCGCCGCCACCCGGTTTCTCCGTCGCGGCGTCGGCTGTCACTGGGATGAGACGCACCTGCTGGCCGTCGACCGTCGCGGCGCCTGGCGACGGCCCGGCGGCGGTGCCCTTTTCGCTGCTCAGGCGCGAGCGGGCTGACGGCCGAAGGCGCGCATCGCCAGCGCGCCGACGAACGGGCCCGGGACGAGCAGCAGGAACGCCCAACGCCAGCCGACCGCGTCGGCCAACACGGGCACGAGTTGAATGGTGACGACGGTCAGGGCGAACCCGATGGCCGTCTGCGCGGTGAGCGCGGTTCCGACGTACCGCCTGTCGGCGACCTCGCTCAGGGCGGTCGAGAAGACACCGGAATCCGCGACCACCGCGGCACCCCACACCACCCCCAGCAGCACGACGGCGCCGGGCGACGCGGTGAAGAACAGCGGCGAGGCCAGGCAGCACGCGCCGCTGACCACCAGGGCGGTGAACGCGGCCCGGGGTCGTCCGAACCGGTCCGCGGCCCAGCCGCCGACGAGACATCCGGCGACCCCGGCGAGGCCGATGGCCAGGAACGCGAGCAGGCTGACGTTCGCGTCGTCGCGACCGGTCCGGGCGGCCGTGCCCGCGATCAGGAAGCTGGGCAGCCAGGTCCACAGCGCGTACAGCTCCCACATGTGTCCGAAGTAGCCCAGGTTCACCAGCCGGGGACCACGCTGGCCGAACATCGCCAGGGCGTACCGGGGGTACGGACGCGGTGGCGTGCCGGGGGCGAACTGCGGGCCCTCCCGCACCAGGGTCACGGCCACCACCGCACCGAGCAGCGCGCAGCCGGCCGCGGTGGCCATCACGCCGCGCCACGGCAGATCGCCCAGTCCGCCGATCAGGTGCGGTAGCGCCGAGCCGAGGGTCAGCGCACCGATCATGACGCCGAACGCGAGCCCTCGGCGGGCCGGCGGCGCCCAGGATCCGGTCAGCTTCATGCCGACCGGGTAGACCCCGGCCAGGAAGACACCGGTGAGGAAGCGCAGCGGGATGGCCCCGGCCAGCCCGTCGACGGTGAGGGCGAAGAGGCCGGTGCAAGCGGCGGCGAGCGTCGCGCAGCCGGCCATCAGCAGGTGCGGCCTGATCCGGTCGGCCAGGTTCAGCACTGTCGACGTGACGGCACCGGCGACGAAGCCGAGTTGGACGGACGCGGTCAGCCACACGGATGCGGCGGCGCTGATCTGCCACGACTCGCGTAGTGCCGGCACCACGGCGGAGGCCGAGAACCACACCGCGAGGCTGAGCACCTGCACGGCAGCGATCAGCGCACGCTGTACCCCGGGTCGTGACGTCATCTGCGCTCCTCGACTGCCACCGTAGATCATCTTGGTGCGCAGCGAACTGAGGGCCACTGCCCGCGCGCAGCCGCAGCGAATGCTGGCGGCCGGGTCCAACCGACGTTCCCGTGAGCGTCCATCCCGGTGGCCCGCTACCTGCGGTGACGCCACACACAACCGCTAAACCGTCCTAGGAGGGTAGGATCATTGCGGTCTCCTCGGGACGGCCGTGCACTCCGATCCGGCCGTGGCCGGCGCCGCCGGGCTGCGCGGCCCGATGCTGCACGGGCCGGACGGGTCCCTACGGGACCAGGACGATCTTTCCCACGTGACGTCGACGGGAAAGTTCCTCCTGGGCTTCAGCGGCCTGGTGCAGTGGGAAGGTCGCCGCGATGACGGGCGCGATCTCACCCCGCCGGGCGAGGTCCATCAGCAGCTCGAAGTGTGCGGGGCTGTGCATCGCGGAGCCGATCAACTGTGCGTTGTGCAGGTAGAGGCGGCGCACGTCGAAGCCCACCTGGTAGCCGCCGAGTGCGCCGGCGATGACCCACCGGCCGCCGTCGCGCAGCAGGGGCAGGCCCTCACTCACGAGGTCTCCGGCGACCACGTCGAGCCCGACGTCGATGCCGTCGGGGGCGATGGCGCGGACCTGCTCGACGACGCCCTTCGCGCGGTCCACCACCTCGTGTGCTCCCGCCGCGCGCACCGAGTCGATCTTCGCTCCGCTGCTGATGGCGAAGACCCGCGCGCCACGCGCCCGGGCGATCTGCACCAGCGCCAACCCCACGCCGCCGGAGGCTCCCGAGACCAGGACGGTCTCCCCCGCCCGCAGCCGGCCCCGCTCGATCATGCCCAGCGCCGTGCCGTACGCCGTCGGCAACGCCGCGAGCTGATCGTCCGCGAGCGGTGACGCCGTCATGTCGTGCACCTGCCGCGCCGGTGCGGTCACGTACTCGGCGTAACCACCGTCGCGTTCGCTGCCCATCAGGCCCACCGGGTTCGCGTCCGGCCCCTCGGCGTCGTAGATCGCCGGATCGACGACCATCCGGCGGCCGACGAGGCTCCCGTCCACGTCGGGCCCCACCGACACGACCCGGCCGGCCACGTCGGCACCCTGGATGCGGGGGAACTCGATCGGCCCCCGCCAGCCCGAGGGCGCCTTCGGGTCCCCCGGGCGACCGTAGGCGCCCTCCCTGGTCCACAGGTCGGTGTTGTTCAGCGCCACCGCGCTGACCCGGACCAGCACCTCCCCCGCCGCCAGGGCGGGCACGGCCACCTCCGCCTCGGTCAGCACGTCCGGCCCACCGTGCCGGGCGATCCGCATGGCACGCATGGTCGTCGGCACCGCCATCAGCTGCCCCCTCCTGAAGTACACTGATCTGTGAACCACCAGCGTACAGCGATCGGTGAGGAGGAGCCCCGCATGACGGAAACCCGGGCCCGGACCCCGGCTGGCCGCCGCATCCTCGCGGCCGCCGAGGAACTCTTCTACGACCGCGGAATCACCGCCGTCGGCGTGGATCTCATCGCCGAGCACTCGGGTCTGACCAAACGGACCCTGTACAACCAGTTCGGCTCGAAAGATCAGCTCATCACCGCCTACCTCACCGAGCGCGACCAGCGTTGGCGGTCGCTCGTCCGCGACACCGTCGACGCATGCGCCGACCCGGTCGACGCGGTCACCGCACCGTTCGACGCGCTGCGGATCTGGAGCAGGACGAACACCCGAGGGTGCGCCTTCATCAACGCGCTGGCCGAACTCCCGGACCCCGCGCATGCCGCCCACCGCATCGCCGCGAACCAGAAGCACTGGCTGCTGAATCTCTTCAGGCAACTCGCCACCGCGGCGGGCTGCACGCGACCCGTACCCCTCGCCACCCGACTCCTCGTGCTGCACGAGGGCGCTCTCGCCACCCAACCACTCGCCCTCGACACCCTCACCGTAAGCGTCGACGTGGCGCGCAGCCTCGTTCGCGCGAGCCTCCCGACCGGCGGAAGGAACGGCGCGCACCGATGACCCCGACCGTCCCGCTCGCCCATGACGTCGATGGCGTCGGACCACTCCTCGTCGCGATCCACGGCATGACCGAGGACCGCCACTTCTGGAATCGGGTGCCGCTGGCCTCCTACTTCCGCACGGTCCGCGTCGACCTGCGCGGCCACGGAGGCTCGCCGCGGGTGGCACCGTACGATCCGCTGAGCATGGCCGACGACCTCCACGAACTCGTCCGCGCCCTGGGCATCGAGCAACGCCCGCTGGTCGTGGGGCACTCCTACGGCGGGGTGGTGGCCACTGCCTACGCTGCCCGCTTCCCGGCGCGCGGTGTGGTCACCGTTGATCAGACACTCGATGTGAAGCCGCTGCCGGCACGGATGGCGCAGGCCCTGCGGGGCGAGAATTTCGCCGACGTCATGGCGATGCGGCAGCCATTCCCTTCCTGTCGCTACACGGGCTGCCCGTAACCGACGAGTATTCGGCCTGGCTGCGCAGCCGGATCCCCGGCGCGGTCGTCGAAACGTCGCCGACCGTCACCCACTACCCCCACCTGGCCGACCCTTCCTGGTTCGTGCAGCGGCTGATCGCCTTCGACCGCGCCCACTCGGGGTGACATGCGGCGGGCGCCGTCCGGTCGTCGGCCGGGCGACGCTGCGGCCTGCCGCCGTCGCGACCGTCGCGCAACCGCAGGGACATGACCCGGAGTCAGTCGTCCCCGACGACCTTGACGTCCTTCCAGAACGCGACCCGGTCGCGGATCATCTCGGCCTCGGGCAGCGGCTGCGGGTAGTACCAGACGGCGTCCACACTGGTCTGCCCGTCGTGCTCCAGCGTGTAGTACGACGCGGTGCCCTTCCACGGGCAGACCGTGTGGGTGTCGGAGTCCCTCAGCAGGTCGTCGCGGAGCGCGGCACGGGGGAAGTAGTGGTTGCCCTCGACCACGACGGTGTCCGGGCTCTCGGCGATGACCAGGTCGTTCCAGATGGCTTTCGGCATGCTTCCAGACTAGGTCGGCCCGCGCCGGCTAGCGCGGCACCTCGTGCAGGGTGACGGCGTCGAGCCGACCGTCGGTCAGTTCGGCGGTGAGGTACGTCGCGTACGGCTGGCGGCGCCGGTCGGTCGGCGAGCCGGGGTTGAGCAACCGCAGACCACCGGGGGCCTCGCTGTCCCAGGGGATGTGGGAGTGGCCGAAGACGAGCAGGTCGCAGTCGGGAAAGCGAGCCGCGCACCGCCGCTCCCGGCCGCTGGCCGGCCCGGTCTCGTGCACCACCGCGATGCGCACCCCGGCGACGTCCACGCGGGCGATCTCCGGCAGTCGAGCCCGCAGGTCGGGACCGTCGTTGTTGCCGTGGACGCCGATCAGCCGGGCACTGCGCCGCTCCAGGTCGTCGAGCAACTCGGCGCTGACCCAGTCGCCGGCATGGATGACAAGGTCGGCGGCGTCGACGGCGGCCCACAGCCCGGGCGGCAGGTCACGGGCACGTTTCGGCAGGTGGGTGTCTGCCATGATGACCAACCGCACCTGGTCAGCGTAGCCCCGCCCCGGCTCGGGCCGGCCCATCCTGATCGAACGCCGGCCGGTGGGTCGGGCGTCGCGGGGACCGGGCGACGCGGACCCGTCGCGGGTGCGAGGGTCAGACGCGGCCGCGTACGAGCGGCAGGAAGACCTCGTCGACGATTTCGATCAGGATCTCGTCGGGGACCGACGGGATGCCACGCGTCGCGTACTCGGCTCTCAGCAGCATCATCGGCGTGGCCGCGACCCGCGGGTGCACGGCCGACGGCGGTGCCTCACCGCGGGCCACCGCGCGGTCGAGAATGGTCAGCCAGGCGCGGTCCATGGTGTCCGCGCCTGATCGTTCGCGCATGAGGTCGAGCAGCGCCGGGTCGTCCGCCGCCGCGGCCAGCAGGCTGCGCAGGACCGCCCCGTGCGGCGAGGACCACGTCTCGTTCGCCTTCCGCAGCATCTCGAGCGCGTCGCCCCGCAGGGTGCCCGTGTCGGGGTTCGGCATCGCGATGTCGGAGAGGTGGCGGTACGCCGCGATGCCCAGCGCCGCCCGATGCGGCCATCGGCGGTAGATGGCGTTCTTGTTGGTCCCGGCCCGGGCGGCGACCCGGTCCATGGTCATCCCCGCGTACCCGGACCGGCGTAGTTCCTCCGCCGCCGCCTGCAGGATCGCCCGTTCCAGTTCCTCGCCCCGGCGTCTGGTGCCCATGACTTGCAGGGTACTAGACGTACCCTATAAGGTACGCCAAGTACCCTGTAGGCGAGGAGAGCTACCGTGCGCGTCTTCGGCATGAACTACGACACCGGCTTCGTGAGCGCCGGATCCACCACCCACGAACCGTTCGTCCCCGAGACCGTGCGGCGCGACCTGCATGTCATCCGCGAGGAGTTGCACTGCGACGCGGTACGCCTCACCGGCGGTGTCCAGGATCGACTGGAGTTGGCCGCGCGACTCGCCGCCGAGGCGGGGCTCGAGGTGTGGTACTCCCCCTTCACCAACGGCCTTGACCGCGACGAACTGATGGCGTTCCTGCTCGACGGCGCCGAGCGGGCCGAGCGGCTCCGCCGCACCGGCGCCTCGGTCGTGTACCTCACCGGCTCCGAGATCTCCCTGTTCACCGACGGTTTCCTGCCCGGTCGCAACCTGGTCGAGCGGCTGACACTGTTCGCCGATCCGATGCGCATGCGGGAGGCGGTCCCGGTTGCCCGAGCCGCCGTACGCGACTTCTTCGCCGAGGTGGTGCCTGCGGTGCGCCAGCGGTTCGGCGGCCCCGTCGGCTACGCCTCGATCCCACTGGAGGACGTCGACTGGGCACCGTTCGACATCATCGCCAGCGACGCCGGCTACCGTGACGCGACGAACGCCGCGGTGTTTCCGCAGACCCTGGCCGCAGCCGTCGGGCAGGGCAAACCGTACGCCGTCACCGAATTCGGCTGCTGCACCTTCCGGGGTGCGGCCGACCTCGCGGGCGCGACGGAGCCGGTGACATACGACGAACACGGCCGCGCCGCGAAGCTCACCACCGAACTGGAACGTGACGAGCAGGGCCAGGCCCGCTACCTGCTGGACCTGCTACACGACTACGAGCGTGGCGGGGTGGAGGCGGCGTTCGTGTACACGTTCGCGAACCGGCACCTACCCACCACCGGCGACCCGGCGCACGACTACGACCTGGCCGCACGCGGCATCGTGCGGGTCCTGCCCGACGGCTCATGGACGCCGAAGGCCGCCTTCCACGCCCTAGCCGAGTACGGCCGCGCTCGCGCGCAGACGTTGGAGCGGACCTGAGGAAGATCGGGCGGCGGCGAGCCTTGTTCCTCACGCGGCGTGATGCCCGATAGTCGTGCCATGGCAGAGCACCTGACCGTGGGACGGGTGGCGGAGCTGGCCGGCGTCAGCGTCCGCACCCTGCACCACTACGACGAGATCGGCCTCCTCGAACCGTCCACTCGAACCGCGGCCGGACACCGGGCCTACTCCGTCGACGATGTGGAGCGGCTCCGGGAGGTGCTCGCCTACCGGCGGCTCGGCTTCGGGCTGCGCGAGATCGCGGACCTGGTCGACGATCCGACCACGGACGCGGTCGCGCATCTGTGCCGGCTGCGGGGCCTGCTGATGGATCAGCGTGATCGCGCTGCCGCCATGGTGACGGCCATCGACCGGGAGCTGGAGGCACGGGCGAGGGGAATCAGGACGACACCGGAGGAGCAGCTGAGAGTGTTCGGGGCCCAGTTGTACGACGCCATCGGATCCGCTTACCCCGCGACGCGACGCACCGAGCCACGAATCGCCGCGCGCATCTGGGCTGCGCTGGGTGACGCCCGGACGGTGCTGAACGTCGGAGCCGGCACCGGCTCGTACGAGCCACCCGACCGCGACGTCACGGCGGTGGAGCCGTCGGCGGTGATGCGGGCGCAGCGGCCCCCGGGTGCGGCACCGTGCGTGGCCGCGGCCGCGGAGAGTCTGCCGTTCGAGGACCAGTCCTTCGACGCCGCGATGGCGGTCAGCACCGTCCACCACTGGCCGGACCCGGTCGCCGGGTTGCGCGAGATGCGGCGGGTGGCCCGCCGCGTGGTGGTGTTCACCTACGACGCCGACGACACCCGCTGGCGGCAGCGATTCTGGCTCACCCGCGACTACCTGCCCCAGTTCGCCGACCTGCTCGTCGGGTGGCCGTCGCTGGCCGACCTGACCGGCGCGATCGGCGGCCACGCCGAGCCGGTGCTGGTGCCGTGGGACTGCGCCGACGGCTTCTTCGAGGCGTACTGGCGCCGGCCCGAGGCGTACCTCGACGACCACGTACGCCGCGCGGTGTCGGTGTGGACCAGAGTCGGACCGCAGGCCGAGCAGCGGGCGGTCGGCGGGCTCCGGGAAGACCTGGCCTCAGGCCGGTGGGCCGAGCGCAACCGTGACCTCGTCGCCCTCGACGCGGCAGAACTCGGTCTCCGTCTGCTGGTGGCCTGAACCAAGCGCGCCACATCCGGACGCGACAGTGGAGCTGTCGCACCCTCAGGTCCGCCAGGAAGATGTCCGGGGTGGGCGATAGCGTCGGCGCCATGAGCGTGCTCGACCGCCGTGCCCTCAACCGGGCCCTGCTGGCCCGTCAGCTCCTGCTGCGCCGGCACGACATGCCGATCGCCGACGCCCTTGAGCACCTGGTGGGGTTGCAGGCGCAGGAACCGTTGGAGCCCTACGTCGGGTTGTGGAGCCGGCTGGCCGACTTCCAGCCGTCGGCGCTGGCCGAGCTGCTGCTGAGCCGCCGGGCGGTCCGCACCCTGCTGATGCGCCGCACCCTGCATCTGGTGACCGCAGGCGACTGCGTCACGCTGCGGCCGGTGCACCAGGCGATGCTGGTCTCACGCATGTGGTCGACGTTGCGCCGCGCGCTGCCCGGCGTCGACCTCGACGAGCTGACGACACTGGGCAGACCGCTGTTCGAGGAGCGGCCACGCATGCTCACCGAGGCGGCCCGCATGATCGCCGACCGTTGGCCGGGTGTGCAGGCGCGCACGTTGGGCGACGCGCTCAGCACGCTCGTGCCGCTCGTGCAGGTGCCACCGCGTGGTGTCTGGGGCCAACGCGCCGCCGCGTACAACACCACCATCGAGACGTGGTTGGGTCGGCCGTTGCCGCCGGAGTCGCCCGCCACCGTCGACGCGCTGGTCCTGCGTTACCTCGCCGCGTACGGTCCGGCGGCCACCGCCGACATCCGCGCCTGGTCCGGGTTGGGCGGGCTGCGGGAGGCCGTCCAACGGTTGCGCCCGTCGCTGCGGACGTTCCGCGACGAGCGCGGCCGCGAGCTGCTCGACGTGCCCGACGGCGCGCTGCCCGACCCGCAAACCCCGGTACCGCCGCGGTTCCTGCCGGCGTTCGACAACGCGGTGCTCGGCTACGACGACCGCAGCCGCGTCATCGACACCGAACATCGCGGGCTGAGCGTCACCGGCGCACGCTTCCTGCTGGTCGACGGACGGGTCTCGGGCACCTGGGCGGTCACCGCCGACGACGGCGCGACGACGTTACGGATCACGCCGCTGCGCGGCCTCGCGCCGGATGAGCGCGACGCCGTCGTCGCCGAGGGCGAGAGCCTGCTGACCATGTTTCAGCCGGAGCCACCCCACCCCAACCGCGTCTCGATCATCGACGCCTGACACCAGGGTGGACGCCGTGGCTACGCGCGAGACCTCGCCGCCCACGGTGTCGAGGCCGGCCGCGTCCAGCATCGGCTCCAGCGACCGTTCGATGGGGGCAGTGCTCGGGCAGTTCTGGTCGGTGGCACCGGTCGGGGCCGTCGGCGGGCTCAGGGCACCGTGATCGGGATGATGGTCTCCGGGTCGTTGATCGTGACCTGCCCATTGAGCGGCGGCACCTGCGAGACCTGCATGTAGTGGTTGCCGAGACCGATCGGGTCGTCGAGCGGTACCGGTTTGTCGGCGGCCACGAAGGTGAACTGCACAGTGCTGCTCGACTGTGCCTGCGGTCCCGGGACGGTGCACACCAGCGCCGTCTGGGTGGCGTCCGGACGTACCACGCAACCGTTCCAGTCATCGCCCGCCGGCCGGACCTGCACCGGCAGGATGAGCAGGATCTCGAGTCGGGCGACGTCGACAGCGCCGTCATTGGTGACGGTGACCGTCATGCGGCCGGTGAATCCGTCGCCCTGCGGTCGGAACGACAAGGCGGCGGGTACGACGGACAGCAGGGTGGCCGGTGGTGGCTTCGCTGGGAACGTCGTCGGGCCGTCCACCTGCCGGAACCGCCCGTCCTGCCAGGCGTACGTGCGCCACTGGTTCGGCACCGTGTTCTGCTCACCGTCGGTGTATTCCTCGGAGACCAGCACCGCGACTCGGCCGCCGACGCGAACCTCGAGGTGGTCCATCATCGCGATCCCGTCCTGCATGCCGACAACGCGGCCGATCGGCACCAGTTGCTGACCGCTGCGGCGGAAGGCGACGGTCTGGCTGCCGCCGGCCTCCGGTCCTTCACCACACATCACATGAGCGACGTGGTCCTCGGTACCGTCGTGATCGACGTCAGCCGAGACATAGGCCAAGACGTTCACCGCTCGGCTGGAGGCATCGCGAACGTACTGGCCGTCCCGGACGGACATCCGCCCCTTGGCGCAGCTGGCGTCCGCGGTCGCGCCCCAGGTCGGGACCGTGATGGTGGCCGACCTGAAGGGGCCAAGGCTCGAACTTGGCTCGCCTGCCTGCTGTTCGGTCGGCAGCGCCGTCGGCAGCGGTCCGGGGTCGGCCCCTGGAGGCGTCGGTGGGCTGTCGGTGCCGACGGTGACGGCGGTGCCCAGTGCCGCGGCGGCGACCGCGAGTCCGGCGACGGCGGTGGCGATGCGGCGTCGACGCCAGCGCGACACCTGCAGATACGCCGAACGAAGCAGCGCCGGTGTCCTGGCCCGGACAGACGCGTCAAAGTCAGGAGCACGAGGGTCCACGTCCGCCTCTTCTCGGCTGAGCATCAGGGGTGACCTAACAGCCAAGACGACCAGAAGCGAGGAAAGGTTGCGGCGTGCGACGGCTTTCCTTGACCCATTGCCCTGCCGTACTACGTGGCCAGCCATTCAGCGGCGGGTTCGGTGATGATCGCGCCGCCCCGGTCGTTGAGGTGAATGTGGTCGACGTGCAGTTCGCGTCCGCCGTTACGGGCGACCTCGTCCCAACTTCGACCGAACAGGTAGTGCTGGGTCGCCGCGCCGAAGGCCAGCGGGAAACTGAAGTCGTACGGTGCGGGGTCGCCGACGCGCTGCCGGAGGATGTCGGCCAGCTGCTCGTGTACGGGCAGGTAGTCGACCTGGGCGCGGGTCGCGGTCTGCATGATCACGGTGTTGTACGTGCTGAGCTTCCGGTTGAGTTCGGCGTCGAGGTCCTCGCCCAACGGCGGCAGGGACAGCAGCGCGATCCGGGCGGTGGTGCGGGACTTGACCCGGTCGACGATCGCGCTGAGGTTGTCCCGGTACTGATCCAGCGGGACGTCGTCGCACACGTCGTTGCCGCCGATCAGGATCAGGACCGCGGCGGGGCGGCACGCGATGATGTCGGTATCGACCCGCTGGCGTAGGTCGGCGCTGGTGTTGCCGTTGATGCCGGCGTTGACGAACTCGTATCCGCGATGTTCGGGCCGTTCGCGAAGCGCACTCACCCAGTCGGCGCCGAGCCGGCCCTGGGTCGAGCTGGAGCCGGCTGCGACGACGGTGGGGCGCGCGCCCGGAGCGCGGCCGTCGGCGCAGGCTTCGGTTGGTGGGTTGGCGGCCGGCCGACCGAACGCGAGGTGTCCGACGGTGCCTGCGGCGCCGAGTACGCCGACGAGCAGCAGGCACCCGGCGATGATGATCCGCTTCTTCATCCGTCAGTACCCCAGCGAGATGGTGTGGCCGGCGGTGGTGGGGTCGTCCAGTGCGGCGAGGATGGCATGTGCGAGATCGACGCGGGCAATGGTGAAGCCTCCGCGGACGTTGCGGTCGACGGCGGTACGGTAGGGACGGTGTCTGCCGTCGGTGAGGCGGGGCGGGCGCAGGATCGTCCAGTCGAGCGCACTGTCGCGGACTGCCTGCTCGGCGCGAGCGAAGTCGGCGAATTCCTCGCGGAGGTAGCGCCGCAGCATCGGCTTGACCACGGTTCGGGTGAACGGGCCGTCCCCGGCGTCGACGACGTGTCCGCTCGCGGTGACGACGATCAGGCGCCGGGTGCCCCCGGCGCGCATCGCCAACTACCTTCAGGCCGAGCAGGCCATCGACCGCATCCGCCCCGACGCGGACCCGAACGCCGTCGCGTCCCTCCTGGTCGGCGCGTGCTTCCACGCCGCGTTCCTGCGCTACTACGCGGAAGGGCCGACCGCCACCGCTGCTCCGCGCGCCACCGCCGAGGCGTTGACCCGGTCCGTGGTCCGTCCACACCTGCCGTTGTCCGCGTCCCATGGGCAGTGACCACCAGCCACGGAGAGTCGGTAGACGAAGCTCGCGTGGTGCCCGGTCGCGTCACGGTGTGAGGCGGAGCCGGAACTGTCAGAATCGGACTCAAGGAGCCGGTACGCACTTTGTCGAGGGGAATACATGAGCGACTGGAACGACAAGGTCATCGCCGAGTTTCGCGCCAACGGCGGGCAGGTGGGTGGTCACTTCGCTGGCGAGCCGCTGCTGCTGTTGCACACGGTCGGCGCCAAGAGCGGGCAGCCTCGCGTACACCCGATGATGTACCAGAAGGTGGACGGCGGCTATGCCGTGTTCGCGTCGAAGGCCGGCGCGCCCACCAACCCGGACTGGTACCACAACCTGCTCGCTCATCCGCACACTCGAGCGGAGATCGGGACGGACACGGTCGAGTTGGTCGCCCGAGTCGCCACCGGGGGCGAGCGGGAACGGATCTGGAACGCGCAGAAGGCCGCGTATCCAATCTTCGCTGACTACGAGCGGAAGACCACCCGCCAGATCCCCGTCGTCGTACTGGAACCTGCGCCGTAGCGGGCCAGGGGCGGGACTCGGAAAGGTCGACACGTCCCGGTCACGATGCCGAGGTCAAGGGCCGGTCAGGTCGCTGCGGCGACCGGGTATCCGATCGCGGTGATCTCCCCGTACAGCCCGGCAACGGTCACGTCCGGATTCAGAGCCTGCGCACCAGCTCGGCATCGACGTGGTCGTCCAACTCTGCGAGCGCCTGCTCAACAATCTTGTCGTAGGTGCGCAGGGTGCCGCCCCGGAACCAGTTGTGGACACCCGGCCGCGGACCGCCAGCGGCATCGACGGCCCGCAAGGCCGCCAGGAACTCGGCCAGGTCGATCGCGAATCGCGCCGGGTCGGCGATGCGGTCCGGGCTGCCCGGCTCGCCGCCGAGCCATCGGTAGATCGACCACGGGTAGGGATAGTCCACATCTGGCTTGCCTCTCGCCACCGGGGTGGGAATGGGCAGCGGCAGCCGAGCAGCGAGGGCCGGCAGCCACCGATGCTCCTTGTCGACCGCCAGGGCGTACTCGGCAGCGCTGGGTAGACGCACCAGCAGGTCGGGACCGAGGTGGAAGGTCCAGTTGTCCCAGCCACCGTTGGCCACCGGCTCGATCGGGAGGTCGGCCAGGTGCGGGAACTGGTCGGCGACGAGCCGACGCACCTGTTCCGCGTCGACGGCGATGCGCTGCGGCACGGGGCCGAGATCCGGAACGTCACTCACTGAATCGTCCTCGTCTGACCATCGTGGTCTGAGCGCGATCTGGTACGCGAGCCACAGTAGTCCGTCGATCATGAGCGACTGGGCGGCTCGACCATGTCGCAGCGGTGGCCGCCGGACACAGCGTAGGCGCGCCCACTCATCGGATGTGGCGTACGGTGCGATGGCACCCGGTCGTCGGTGGGGGTCGCCATGGATGAGCAGGACTTCTGGGTACGGCTGGAGTTCCGCATCTGCACGGAGTTCCAGGGCTTCGAGGACCGGCACCTTCGGTGGTACTGGTGCGACGGTCTGGTAGCCGAGCAGTACGAGTTGCTGACCGCCGAACCGAGTATCCGTGGCCGGGCCTGGTGCGGGCCCAGCGGCCAGGAGCCTTGGCGGTTCGTGCTACGCATCGGCCGAGGCCCCCGAACGCGTGCGGAGATCCCTTGGCCGGCGCTGCTTCCCAGCGAGCAGGCAACGGGATGGCTGTCCGCCGACCCGCGACGCAGGACCATGCTGATAAGCCCTGCGGTCGGCTAGCCCTGTGCGACAGTGGTTCATGCCGTTGAGCAGATACGACCTCAGAGCGTCGGTCGCGGTGTCCGACATCCAACGGGCGATCGCGTTCTACGAAGGCAAGCTCGGCCTCCAGGCATTACAGTCCGGCCCCAGCGCCCAGATCGCCGACGGCAGCCGCATCTATGGTTGCGGTGGCAGGATGGCGCTGAATGTCTACCAGTCGGTCACTGCCGGGAAAAGCCCGGCGACCCTGGCGACCTGGTACGTCGACGACATCGACCAGATCGTCGACGAGCTCGTCTCGTCCGGCGTCGACATCATCCGGTACGACCAGTTGGACCATGACGCCAGGGGAATCACCGCTCGGGCCGGCGGTGGGCGAATCGCGTGGTTCCAGGATCCGGACGGCAACACCTTCGCCCTCGAATCCGACGCCTGACGCCCCGGCTATAGGCTGCCGGCGGAAGGTCTCCGACTCGCTGGGACGCAGCCCGGCCGCCAGGTCAGACGATGCCGCCGAATCAGCCATAGGTCGCTGAGGGTGCCCTACCGGCGTCGGTTGCGGGGATGCTTCTTGGCCGTCCGCTCGTTGCCGTGTTTGTACTTGCCGGTGACGCGCGCCATCAACTCCTGCGGATCCTCGGTGTTGACGTCGATCAGGAATCGGGCCGCGGCGGCACCCCGAAGCACCACGGCGGGGCGGCCGTGATGGAGCAGTTCCACGTCCCCGTTCTTGCGGAGTCGATAGGTGAATCCCTCAGGTACGCCGGGCATCGCCGTATCGTCCTCGCCGGCAGCGCCGCACGCGACCGAATTACGCCCCCGACCAGGGCCCCCTCGGTCGCCGCACCGAGCCGCCGCCGGCGATGCCGCTGCCGGCCCGCTACCGAAGGTGGGATGCTTCGGCCATGGCTTCCTTTCCGCCCACCTTCGCCGAGCAGGTCGTCGCACAGCCCGCCAAGGCCCAGTTCGAGGCGTTCATCGACGAGCACCGCAGAGCACTCACCAACTGCCTGGACGGGCTCACCGAGGAACAGGCCCGCCGGTCGTTGGTGGCCTCCCGGACCACGCTGCTGGGTCTGCTGAAGCACGCGACCTTCGTCGAGAAGGTCTGGTTCGACGAGGCCGTCACGTGCCGGTCGCGCGCTGAGATCGGCATTCCGGCGACGCCGGACGACTCGTTCATCCTCGATGACGGCGACACGATCGCCACCGTCCAGCGCGCGCACCGCGAGGCCTGCGCGGCGTCACGCCAGGCGACGTCGTCCCTGGGTCTGGACGACATGTTGCGCGGCAACCGGCGGGGCCCGCTGCCGCTGCGGTGGGTGTACCTGCACGTGCTGCGCGAACTCGCCCAGCACTGTGGGCACGCCGACATCCTCCGGGAGCAGTTGCTCAACGAGTAACACGTGAAGCCGGCTGGGTAGGGGTACTCAGCGGGGACCGTGCGCGGGCTCAGGTGTCGACGTTCCGGCGTGGACAGGATGTCGTCATGGCCGAACTGCCACACCGACACTCCGCTCTGCGTACCGCCGAATCTCCGTTGCCGGCCGTGGCCGCGCGGGCCCGGCAGGCCATCCTGGCGACCCTCGGCCGGCTGGTCGCCGCGCTGAGCCGGCTCGCCGGCCACCATCCCGCCGGGTGGCGGTGGCTGGCGCGGCGGCACCATCCGTTGCTGGACCGGCTGGCTGCGGCTAACGCAGCGGCGATCTGCGTACGAGCCGCCCGGCAGGTGCCCGCCTACCGGGCCTTCCTGCGGGCCCGCCCCGCCGGTACCCGGCGCCGGTTGGGCGACTTTCCGGAGACCGACAAGCTCGGCTACGTGACGGCCTACGACGCCGCGGCGCGTTGCTGGGGAGGACGGTTGCCCACCCGTGGGGTGGTGGTCGACGAGTCGGCCGGCTCGTCCGGGCAGCCGTTCAACTGGCCCCGCGGGGAGCGGGAACTGCGCGCGGTGCACCGCGACATCGCCGGCTACACCGGGCTGGTGTTTCCGATGCGCCAGCCGTTCGTCATCAACGCCTACTCGATGGGCGCCTGGGCGACCGGGACGACGACCGGCACCGCGATGGCCCGCATCGCCGTGGTGAAGAACACCGGCCCGGACCTCGGGAAGATCGTCGACACGCTCCGTGAGTTCGGTCCCGACTTCGATTACCTGGTGACCGCCTACCCGCCGTTTCTGAAGCACCTGCGCGACCGGCTCGACGCCGAGGGCTTCCCGTGGTCGCGGTACCGCATCTTCGCCAGCTGCGGCGGCGAGGGAATGACCGAGGCACTGCGCGACTACCTGGAGCAGCGGTTCGCGCTGGTGCGTTCGGCGTACGGGGCTTCGGACCTGACCATCGGTATCGGCGCGGAGACCCGGCTCACAGTGTGGCTGCGACGACGGTTGCAGACCGACCGCGCCCTGCGGAGCGCGCTGCTCGGCGCCGACGAACAGCGGCTGCCGATGGTGTTCCAGTACAACCCGTTCAGCACCTACCTGGAGACCAACGAGCGACGGGAGCTGGTCTGCACGGTCACCACCGATGTGCTGCAACCTCGGCTGCGCTACAACATCGGGGACGAGGCGCTGCTGGTGCCGTACCAGCGGATCGTCGAGCTGGCGCAGGCCGACCCGGTACGCGGAGCCGAGTTCCGCACCGCCGGCTCCGTCGAGCGGATGACCCTACCGGTGTTGCTGCTGTTCGGGCGGCGCGACTCCACGGTCTCCTACCTGGGGGCCAACCTCTACCCCCAGGACATCGAGTACGGCCTCTACAC
This sequence comes from Micromonospora sp. NPDC000442, assembly GCF_042898635.1. NCBI lineage: Bacteria > Bacillati > Actinomycetota > Actinomycetes > Micromonosporales > Micromonosporaceae > Micromonospora > Micromonospora sp. NPDC000442. The sequence continues at coordinate 29,367 of NZ_JBIAYZ010000008.1, forward strand.
CGGCAATCCGCACGCCGCCGAGATCAACCGCTTCTGTCTGGCGCTGGTCGAGGACGCGGCGCTGGAGACCCGGCCGGTGATCCACCTCGAACTGCGCCGCCCACTGGCCGACGCGCAGCGCGACGCGCTGACCGCCGCCTGCCGCAGCGGCGTACGGCGGCACCTCACCTCGGTCTCGCGGGACTTCGCCCAGTCTCTCGTGGAGGACCCGACCGCCGGTGACCTGCGGGTGGAGCTACACGAACCCGACAGTGGCCCGTTCGCCGGGCGGCAGAAGATCAAGAATGTCTACCTGGTGAGGTGACCATGCGTACCCGCGACTTCTCCCGCGCCCCCGCCCAGGCCCGCGCCGGTGCCATGTTCATCGGCGGGACCCGTTACGCCAACCCCCTGGTGCTGCTGCGGCTGGCGCCGGCCTGGTTCCGGATGGTGCGGGACATGCGCCGGATGTCGGGCTACTGCTGGCACACGGTCTACTGGCAGTTCCCGCTGACCCTCGGCACCATCGCGTTCTTCACCGACCGCGACGCGATGCTGCGCTTCGCCCGTACCCGCCACCACCGCCGGCTGATGGTCTGGCTGACCGACGGCACCCGCAACGCCACCGCCGGGTTCATCCGGCTCTACAGCGCCGCTCCCGACGGGTACGCCAACGGCGCGTGGCGCGCCGAAGGCCCGGAGATGGGACACATCACGACCTTCACCCCGCTGGGCGCGGAGACGACCGGGCCGGCGGTGCGGCGGTGAGCGGCCACCGGTTCGAACGCGTCACCGGCCGCCGGGACCTGCGGCAGTTCCTGGCGTTCGCCGACCGGCTGTACGCCGACGAACCGCGTCACGTACCCGTCCCCCGGCAGCAGATCCGGCGGTGGTGGCGTGACGGCGTACCGCTGTACCTGCTGCGCGACGCCGCCGGCACGGTGATCGGCCGCACCACCCTGCACACCGACTCGGCCTTCGACGCCAAGCTGGGCCGTCGATGCCAGCTGTTCGGGCTGACCGAGTTCACCGCGCCTGCCGCCGGACCGCTGTTCGACGCGATGACCGCGCAGGCCGACGCCGACCGGGATCTGCTGTTCGGCCCGGTGGCGCTGCTGCCCAACCAGGCCGGCGGGGTGATCACGTCCGGTTACACCGAGCGGGGCTTCGTCGACAGCGCCTGGAACCCGCCGCGTTATGTGGCCGCCTACGAGGCGTACGGGTTCCACCGCCGGTTCGAGTCCGACACCTGGATCTGCCCGGTGCCCGCCCCAGCGCAGCCGGCCCGCGTCGAGCCGGACGACGCGCGGCTGGAGCTGCACCGAGGTGATGTCCGGCGGCTCGACGACCAGCTCGACCTGCTGCGCGGGATGCTGAACGCCTCCTTCGCCCAGCTCGGCTACTACACCCCGATCTCCGCCGGGCAGCTACGGCGGCAGACCGACGGCCTGGCGTACCTGCTCGACGAGTCACTGCTGCTCTACCTGACCCGCGACGGGCGGCCGGTGGCGTTCGTGCTCTGCGTACCGGACATCAGCGAGTTCCTGGTCACCGTCCGCGGCGACCTGCACCCGGTCAACCAGTTGCGGTTGCTGGCCGCGCGTCGCCGCTACCGGCGAGAGGCGGTGCTGATCGTCAAGGGGGTGCTGCCGCAGTACCAGGGACGCGGCTACCAGCGGCTGCTCTCCGCGCACCTGCACCGCAACCTGTACGCCGCCGGCTACACCACACTGCGCAGCACGTACGTCGGGCGGGACAACCCGGCGTCGGCCGCCCAGTACCGGCGGCTCGGCGGTCGCCCGCTGCACGGGTACACCTTCTACGCGAGGGAGCGGTAGGTGGACCTCGCCGCCTTCCGCGCGCTGGAGCCGTTGTGTTGGCGGGCTCCGAGCGCGCACAACACCCAGCCGTGGCGGCTGCGCTACGAACCCGGGGCGATCCACGTCGGATGGCACCCGGCCCACACGCTGCCGGCGGCCGACCCCACCGGCCGGGACCTGCGACTGTCCCTCGGCGCGTTCGTCGAGACCTGCCTGATCGTCGCCGCCGATGCCGGCCTGCGGCTGGAGTACGTCGCCGACCACGACGAGCGGCACCACCGGGTGGGTCGGCTGCGGCCCGCGTGGTGCCGCTACCCGACGCCCTTCCGTACCACCGATGTGTGGGAGCGTCGTACCGATCGGGGTCACTTCGCCGGCGGCCCGGCGCGGGACACGCTCGCGGCGGTGGACGCAGTTGCCCGACAGACGGGCGGCGGCGTCCGTGCCGTGCCGTACCCGGATCGTCTCGGTGCCCTGCTGCGCGCCGCCGACCGCCGGCTGTACGCGGACCCGGCGGTCGTCGCCGAGCTGCGCCGCTGGCTGCGGCTCGATCCGACGCATCCGGACTACCACACCGACGGACTCAACGACCACTGCCTCGCGTTGTCCCGGACCACCGCGACCGGGCTACGCGCGGCGCTGGCCGCGTACCCAGTGCTGCGGCCGCTGGGATTGCCGAGGCTGCTCGCCGCCGCCGACGACCCGCTCGCACGCGGCGGCGCGGTGCTGGTCCTCGTCGGCCCGGCGGACCTCGACCGACCCGGCCAGGTCGAGTTCGGCCGGGTGCTGCTGCGGGTCTGGCTGGCCCTGCACACCACCGGCCTGGCAGCGCATCCGCTGAGCCAGCTCATCGACATCGCCACCACCCGGACGGCGCTCGGTGCGCTGCTGGACGTCGCACCGGACCGGCTGTTGCACGTCGCTCGGGTGGGTCGGCCCACGCGTCCGGCGCCCCGTTCTGCGCGCCGGCTCGGCTGATCTGACCGCAACCCGAGTCACGGCAGCAGGGTACGGTCACCATGTTGGCCACGGCTCCTTCCAATGCGCGGCAGGATGCCCGTCGCACATGGAAATGTCCGAACGTCCTGTTCGATCATCCGACCGGTCGGCGGGGCAGTTGCCGACCGCGCCTGACCCCCCGGCGACCGCGGAGGTTCTCTGATGCCGTTACCCCCGGACAGTCATGTGCACAGCGAGTGGTCGTGGGACACCCCGGTCGGCGACATGGAAGGGTCGTGCGTGCGGGCCGTCGAGCTCGGGTTGCCCGCGATCACGTTCACCGAACACCTGGACCACACCGCGTGGCGTGTCGCGACCGAGGGTCCGTACGTCTCGGACCACCTGACGGCACTGGCCGACGCGAGCGGAATGCTGACGCCGCCCGCGTTCGACGCAGCCGGATACCTGGAAGCGGTGGAACGCTGCCGGGAACGGTTCCCTCAGCTGCGCATCCTCAGCGGTCTCGAGCTGGGCGAACCCCATCGCCACGCCGATCAGATCGCGCGGGTACTGGCCACCGGCCGGTTCGACCGCCTCCTCGGTTCCCTGCATACCCTCCCCGATCAGGAAGGCTTCGCCGAGCCCTGGGCGATCTATCCGCACCGGGATCCCTACGAGCTGGTCCGGGCGTACCTCGCCGACGTTGCCACCATGGTCACGACCAGCGACATGTTCTCCGTGCTGGCGCACATCGACTACCCGGTCCGCTCCTGGCCGGTCGACAAGGTCGGCCCCTTCGATCCCAGCGACTTCGAAGACGAGTTCCGCGAGACGTTGCGGGTGATTGCGCGGTCCGGTCGGGCTCTGGAAGTCAACACCCGGCTGCCGTTGCACGCGACCGTGCTCAGCTGGTGGCACGAGGAAGGTGGCGACGCGATCACCTTCGGCAGCGACGCGCATCTGCCGGCCTTCGTCGGACACGGCTTCCGGGAGGCCGCGCAGCTGGCGGAGTCGCACGGCTTCAGACCCGGCAGGAGCCCCCACGACCTCTGGGGTCGGGGATGAGCAGCATCCGGACGCCGACCGAGATCGTGCTGGTCCGGCACGCCCGGTCCGTCCCACCGACCGCCGACGGTCCGGACGAGTTCACCCGCCCGCTGACCACGGACGGGCTGCGGCAAGCGCAGGAGCTGGTAACGGCGCTCACCGAGCCGCGGCCGACAGCGGTGTGGTCCAGCCCGTACCGGCGCGCGATCCAGACCGTCCAGCCGACCGCCGACGCGCTCGGCCTCCCCGTACGCACCGTGATGGAGCTGCGCGAGTGGGACGACGGCCTCGCCTTCACCGAGGTCTGGGAGCGGCATTACGTCAGAAGTTGGGCGGACCTATGCTACGCGCGCCCGGGAGGTGAGAGCCTCGAGCAGCTCAGCGTCCGCGCCGTCGAGGCCGTGCGGACACTCGTACGCCGCCACCCTGGCCGGGTCGTTCTCGTCGGCAGCCACGGCACCTTCATCTGCCGGGCGTTGGCCGGCTTCGGCGTGCCGGTCAGCTGGACCACGGTGCGGCAGATGCCGATGCCCGCGGTCTACCGGCTTCGCTTCACCGACCCGAGCACCGGTCCCGAGATGTCCGGATGGACCTGATCACCTCGGCCCGGAGCTGCCCGGTCACCGGCACGTCCGGCTCAGCCGACCTCCTCCACGGTAGGAGAAGGCCGGCTGAGCCGGGCGGACGAGGGTTTCCCGGCGCCGGGCCACTGTCAGGGCAGCTCGAACGGGAGGGTAATGCCGTCCAGGCTGTGCGGACAGGGACAGTCCCGCTCGACCGGGAGCGCGGCGACCGCGTCGAGCAGCAGCCCGCGCAGCCGCTCGGTGTTCTCGCCGAAGACCCGGAACACCTCCTGCTGAGTCACCCCGTGACCGCTCTCCACGCCGGCGTCCAGATCGGTCACCAGGGCGATGGAGCTGTAGCAGAGGGCCAACTCCCGGGCGAGAATCGCCTCCGGGTGGCCGGTCATGTTGATGACCGCGCCGCCGATCGCCGTGTACCACCGGGATTCGGCGCGGGTGGAGAAGCGCGGCCCCTCCACCACCACCATGGTCCCGCCGTCGTGCGCGGGCACCAACCGGCCGGTGGCAGCCGTCAGCAGGGTACGCCGCCCGACCGGGCAGTACGGGTCGGCGAAGGAGAGGTGCACCGCACCCTGCTCGTAGTACGTCTGCACCCGGCCGCTGGTCCGGTCGATGAGCTGATCGGGTACCACGAACGTGCCGGCCCCGAGTTCCGGCCGCAGGCCACCCACGGCGCACGGCGCGAGCACCTGGCGTACCCCGAGCGACCGCAACGCCCACAGGTTGGCCCGGTAGGGAATCCGGTGCGGAGGATGCCGGTGGTCGCGGCCGTGCCGAGGGAGGAACGCCACCGTACGGCCGCCGACGTCGGCGATCGTCACCGCGTCGGAAGGTGCGCCGTACGGCGTCTGGACGACATGTTCGGTGGCGCCGTCGAGCAGCGCGTAGAGGCCCGAGCCGCCGATGACGGCAAGCTCGGCGGTCGGGGCCGCGGTCCGGGGATTCACGAGCAGTTCCTGCCCTTGTTGATGCAGGTGACGATGTGCTTCATCGTGCGTGTGGAGTTGACGTTTATGAAGTCGTCGTGGTCGGAGAAGGGGTTGTGGTTCTCCTCGGGGAAGGAGTCCAACGCGTACTGACCCTTCTCCTGCACGTCCCGGGGGATGTCGTAGGAGATGGTGATCCGTAGCTGCGGGATCGCCCGGAAGCCCTGCGGGCAGGCGCCGGTGGCCGGGTCGGCGAAGGCGACATGGCTGCGGTGGTTTTCGCTGTCGATGTTCCGGCCGTCCCAGCAGCCCGGGAAGTCGTGCACGCGCTGCACCTGGCTGCCGACCGGGCAGATCGGGTACTTGTCGGCGAGCCGGTCGGCGAAGCCGGAGCACGTCCACGAGGGGCGGGCGTTGGCCGGGCCGCGGCTGGTGGGCTTGGCGTCGCCGGTGAGCGCGCGCAGGAACCTGGGCATCGGCACGACCTTGCTGACCGGGTTGCCCCGGTACTCGATGAGCACCTGGGCGGGACGGACGATGCCGCCGGTGTTGCCGGGCAGTTCGAAATCGGGCCCCTGGGGTTCCGGCAGCGCGGACGCGGTCGGGCTGGGTGCGTTGCCCGGTGTGGTGGGTTGCGGGTTGCCGGTCGCCTGGTCGAGGGTGCAGGCGGCGAGCGCCTCCAGGCCCTGGGGCCGGGTGGTGTGGCGTCCGATGGTGATGCCGATCCGGTCGAGCACGGCGATCCGCTTGGCCTTCAGCGGGCCGACGATCGCGTTGTCCACGAAGTTGGGGCCGCCCTGACCTCGGCTGGTGGCGATCCGTTCGGTGGCCTCGGAGATCTGCCGGTCGAGCTCGTCGAGGTTGCGGTTGACCTCGGCGACCGCCGGGGCCGGCACTCCGGGCAGCCTGCCCCGCACAGTGGGGCAGCGCAGCCGTGGGTTCGCGACAGGGCCCGCCGTGGCGCTGGCGGCGTGGCTGGGGCCGTGCATCGAGGCGTGCATGCCGTCGTAGCTCACATCGCAGTCGACAAGTGACACCAGGCCGGGCGGTCGGGCCGCGCCGGCGGAGCGCAGAGCGCTGCTGATGCTTCGGATCAGCACTGCGCGGCGGGTCCGCAGCGCGTCGAGGACCTGCGTGTTGAGGGCGGCGTCGACGCGACCTCGGCTGGCGGCCATCCGCCGGCCGGCCTGTGCGTGCAGACGATCCAGTTCCGCGAGGCGCCGGTCGACGGTGTCGCGGACCCGGAGGGGGACGGCGGGCAGCCGGTCCCGCACGGAGGGACAGACGATCATCGGTTGGGTCCGGGCGAGGGCTTGCGCGACCCGGTCGCCGCTGCGGACCGTTCGGTCGATGCGTACGACGGGCCAGAAGTACGACGACCTGTCGCCGTTCTTGCAGGTGGTGCCGGATGCGGCAAGGTCGGCGTCGGACGAGTCCGCGGTGATGGCCAGGTTGCCGACGAAGTCGTGCACATGTTCGGCACCGTTCTTGACACCGGGCTGTGCGACCGGGTTGTCCGGGCTGAACTTGCCGTTCCCGTTGGTACCGCAGTCAACGGTGAACCGGCCGGTGGCGGCGCCGAAGGCCGGCTTCGGGTTCGGCACGTTGGGCCGTACGTTCTCGATCGGCGCGAACTGCGCGAGGTTTGTCGCCGCGTCCGCGGTGCCGTTGCCGCCGCCGGAGACGAAGGTGACGGTGAGCGCGCCGGTGGCGGCGAGCACCGCCGCCGCCATGGCGATCCGGACCGCTCTGGTCGGGGTCGGCCGGTAGCGGCCGTTTCCTCTTCTCATGGGTTCTCCTCAACGTCACTGACACGTCGGCTGCGGTGGTGCCACCGACACCGCGGGATACGCTCCCTTGTGTGGGGAAGGGTCAATATCCAGCAGGTATGTCACTGTTTGGTAAGAACTTCCGCCACCTGGCGCCGGCGACCGCCGCCGGGCCTACCACGACGTCAGGAGCAGATGGTTGATCGCGAGGGCCACCGCTGCCTGCGCCGCGAGCCAGGTGCGGCGGCCGGTGGCAGGGATCAGAGCGGCACCGGCCATCAGCCACCCGGTGAAGGGCAGCCAGATGCGTTCGACCTCGGCCTTGCTGTAGCCGGACAGGTCCGCGGCGACGATCGCCGCCGCCGCCGCGACGGGCAGCAACCAGCAGGCGTACCCGAGGGTGTCGTGCTGCGGACGCAGCAGACCATCCACCGGCCGCAGCGACGAGGCCGCCTGCCATCCGGCGACTGCTGCACGGCGGAGGATGACGGCGGCCGCCGGGCCGGCGGCGACGACCAGGATCGCGAGATTGGCCCAGACCCAGTAGCCGTACGCTCGCCGGCTGGCGATGCCCTGGTAGTAGCGCTCGATGACCAGGTGATAGCCGGTCAGCCAGTCGAAGCCGGCGACCGTGAACGCGCCCGCGACCAGTGCCACGCCGGCGAGCGCCCACCACGCGGTGGACCGGTGCCGGCGCCCCAGGAGCACGACCGCCACCGCGATCGGGACCATCAGCACCAGTCCGTAGGAGAGGTAACAGCCGAAACCCAGCAGCGCGCCACCGACGAGCGCGCCGACGGCACTCCCTCGGGTGACGCCGTACGCCAGCAACGCGACGCCGGTGGCGGTCACCCCGGCGAACAGACCGTCGGCGGAGACTCCGGACCAGACCGCCCCCGGGAACAACGCCGCGAACGGCAGCACGGCCCGCGCCGCGTCGGCGGTGCCGAGCAGCCGCACGGTGTGCGGCACGGCGACGGCGGTGAGCGCTGCCGTCAGGACGCACAGCGCCCCCGCCCAGCCGCCACCGCTCAACCCGACCCGGTCCAGCCAGACGAACACCAGCAGCGCTGCGGGCGGGTGGCCGGACACGTGGGTGGTCCAGGAATCCGGTTGGAAATCGAGGATCCGGGTGGTGAAGACGCCCAGCATGGCGGGGATGTCGGTGACGCCGGGAACCTCGTGCAGGTACTCGTGGTCGGTGGTCAGCCGGCCGGCGATGCCGCGCTGCCAGCCGTCGACCAGTGCCAGCGACAGCGTCCAGGCCACCGCGGTGGCGTAGGACAGGACGAGCAGCCGCCGCCAGGGCAGCCGGGCCACCAGCGCGGGTCCGCGCCAGCAGACCAGCACGGCCACCGCCAACGCCAGCGGGGTGCCGGGGCCGACGTGCGGCTGCCAGTGCGCGTACAGCGGCGCCGCACTGGCGTGCACCGGACGTCCCAGCAGGTGGAGCAGGCCGCCGATACCGGCGGCGGCGGCGAACAGCCCGACGGCGACCAGGACGGCGATCAGGTCGGCCCGGGCGGTGGTACGCCGCAGTCGGGCGCGCAGCGCCGTACTCATCCGCGCAGTGGTGCGTGGGCGAACTGCCGGACTCCGTCGGCGAGGCGGACCGCCGCGCGGAATCCGAGTTCGGCCTGGGCACGGGCCGGTGAGGCGACCACGTGGCGCACGTCGCCGAGCCGGAACTCGCCGGTCACCACCGGCGTGGGCCCGCCGGCGGCCCGGGCGAGTTCGGCGGCCATCTCCCCGATGCTGGCCGGGTGGCCGGAGGCGACGTTGTAGGCCCGCCAGCCGGTGCGGCTACCGGTGGCTGTCACCGCCGCGAGGTTGGCCGCCGCCACGTCGTCGACGTGGACGAAGTCGCGTCGCTGGCGGCCGTCCTCGAACACGCGCGGGGCCCGTCCCGCGGCCAGCGCGGACCGGAAGATCGCGGCGACGCCGCTGTACGGCGTGTCGCGCGGCATGCCGGGGCCGTACACGTTGTGGTACCGCAACGCCACCGCGGTGCCACCGGTCTGCCGGCACCAGGCCGCCGTGAGGTGTTCCTGGGCGACCTTGGTGGCGGCGTACCCGCTGCGCGGGTCCAGTGGTGCCTCCTCGTCGATGAGTCCCGGCTCCAGGGTCGCGCCGCAGGCGGAGCAGGCGGGCTCGAATCGCCGGGCCGCCAGGTCGGTGGCAGCGCGTGGGGCTGGGCGTACCGCACCGTGCCGGGCGCAGGTGTAGGCACCCTCGCCGTAGACGACCATCGAGCTGGCCAGCACGAACCGTTGAATGCCCGCACGGGCCATCTCGGCGAGCAGTACGGCGGTGCCGAGATCGTTGCAGCCGACGTACTCGGGCAGGTCGTCCAGGTCCACGCCGAGCCCGACCATGGCCGCCTGGTGCACGACCACGTCGACGCCGGGCAGGGCGGCGGCGACGGCGGCCTGGTCGCGCAGGTCGACCCGGCGCAGCGGGGCGCCGGCCACGGCGTCCGGCAGCGGCGCGCGGTGCGCTCCCGGATGGCCGGCGTCCATGACGGACACCTGATGACCGGCACGGTGCAGCGCGGTGACGACATGGGTCCCGATGAAACCGGCTCCGCCGGTGACGAGTACGTGGGTCACGGCGACGACGCTAGAACCAGCTGGGCGCCGGAGGCGGCCGTGACGGGCAGCCGTCAGCGTCTCGTAAGACTTCATCATCGGCTGGTAATACCTGGCCCGCTCGATCCTGATTAGCGTCCGCGACATGACCGATGTGGTTCTTCCCTGCCGTAACGAGGCACCGGCACTGCCCGGCCTGCTGGCCCGGATACCGGCCGGCTACCGGCCGATCGTGGTGGACAACGGCTCGACCGACGACTCGGCCGAGGTGGCTCGCGCCCACGGCGCGGAGGTGATCAGCGTGGCCGACCCCGGCTACGGTGCCGCCGTGCACGCCGGTGTCGTGGCGGCCGACCCCGTCGACGGGGTGGTGTGCGTGATGGACGCCGACGGCTCCTTCGACCCGGCGCAACTGCCCCGACTGGCCGCGTGCGTACACACCGGTCAGGCGCAGTTGGCCACCGGCCGACGCCGCCCCGTCGGACGGGGAGTGTGGCCGCTGCACGCCCGGGCCGCCAACGCCGTCCTCGCCCACCGCCTGCGCCGCACGACCGGTCTGAACGTTCACGACATCGGCCCGATGCGGGCGGTACGCCGCGACGACCTGCTGGCACTGGGGCTGCGCGACCGGCGGTTCGGCTACCCGTTGGAGCTGCTGATCGAGGCGGGCCGGGCCGGTTGGCGGGTAGTCGAGATCGACGTCGACTACCACCCGAGGGCAGCCGGCACCCGCTCGAAGGTGACCGGCACCCTGCTCGGCACCGCCCGTGCCGTACGCGACATGAGCGCGGTGCTGGCCCGGTGACGGCCCCCCAGGTTCTGGTGCTGGCCAAGGCACCGACACCCGGACGGGTCAAGACGCGGCTCTGCCCACCCTGCACCCCCGAGCAGGCCGCCCGGGTCGCCGCCGCCGCGCTGGCCGACACCCTCGACACCGTCACCACCGCCACGGCCGGTTCCCGGGTTCTCGTCCTCGACGGCGACCACCCTGCCCCGCCGGGTTGGGCGACGCTTCCCCAGCGCGGCGAGGCCCTCGGCGACCGCCTCGCCAACGCGTTCGCGGATGCCCGGACACCCGGCACACCCGCCGTGCTGATCGGCATGGACACCCCGCAGCTCCGGGTCGGGCACCTCGACACGGCCCGGGAACTGCTCGCCACGGCGGGCGGCCCGGACGCGGTGCTCGGCCCGGCCGCCGATGGCGGATGGTGGACGTTGGGCCTGCGCGATCCCGGCCACGCCACCGTGCTGCGCACCATCGCAACCTCCACGGCGACCACCGGCCGGCGTACCTTGACCGCGTTGCGTCGTCGCGGCCTGCGGGTACGCCTGCTGCCCTGTTTGTCCGACGTGGACACCGCAGCCGACGCCCACGCCGTGGCCACGTTGTGCCCGCCGGGCAGCCGGTTCGCCCGCGCCGTCGCCGCCGAGGTGCCGCATCCCGCACCGGTCGCCCGGTGAACGCCGTCGCGGTCTTCGACACCGCGATCGACCGGGCCGCGGCCGGCATCCCGGCCGCGTTCACGGCCCGGCACCCCAGCGGCGGTGTTCACCGATTCGACCCGGCCGCCTGGTGCCGTGACGTGATCGCCGGCGACGATGCGCTGATCGGGTGCTGCACCGGCCACACCCTCGACGTCGGCTGCGGCCCCGGCCGGCTCACCGGCGCCCTCATCGACGCCGGCCGGCCGGCCCTCGGCATCGACGTCAGCGCCAGCGCGGTTCGGCTGGCCCGCCGTCGTGGCGCGCCCGCCCTGCAACGCGACGTCTTCGGTCCGGTGCCCGGTGCCGGCCGCTGGCGGCACCTGCTGCTGGCCGACGGCAACATCGGCATCGGCGGTGACCCGCACCGGCTGCTTCGCCGTTGCCGTCAACTGCTGGCCGCCGACGGGCACCTCCATGCGGAGCTGGCACCGGCGGGCACGCCGGCCTGGTCCGGAACCGCGACGGTGCAGACCCCGGACGGGGCCGACCGTGCGCTGCCCTGGGCCTGCGTACCCCTCGACGGCCTTCCCGGGCTGGCCGACGCCACCGCGATGCGCGTGCTCGACACCTGGACGGAGGCGGGTCGGTGGTTCGCCACCCTGACACCCCGGTGACCGGCCGCGCGACGATGCTGCGGCGCCTCGCCCGGTGGTGCCTGGCACCGTTGCCGGCGCCGCCGATGGCGCTGCGGCGCGGACCGCTGCGCCCCGGGGTGTTCCGGTCCCGGCTACGGTCGACCCGGCTGACCGGCCAGCTCGGCGTCGCCCTCGGCGTGATGTTCGGCATCTGCTTCGTCACCGGTCTGCTCAGTCATCTGATCCAGCACCCGCCGGGCTGGTTCTGGTGGCCGGCCCGCCCGGTCGGGCTCTACCGGTTCACGCAGGGCCTGCACGTGGCGACCGGGCTCGCCTCGATTCCGCTGCTCGGCGCCAAGCTGTGGTCGGTGTACCCGCGCCTGTTCAGTTGGCCGCCGGTCCGCTCGATCGCCCACGCGGCCGAACGTGCAGGCACCGGCGTGCTTGTCGCCGCAGCACTGTTCCTGCTGGTCAGCGGCGTGCTCAACGTCTCCCGCTGGTACCCGGCGATGCCGTTCTTCTTCACCGCCGGGCACTACTGGGTGGCCTGGCTGGCGGTCGGCGGGCTCCTGGTGCACATCGGCGTACAGCTACCGGCGGTCCGCGCCGCGCTCGCCCGCCCCACCGACGAGCCACGGCAGGACGGGCTGAACCGGCGTGCCCTGCTCGGCGGCGTCGCCGCCGCATCCGGGCTGATCACCCTGACCACGGTCGGGCAGACGATCCGACCGTTGAGCGGTCTCGCGGTGCTCGCCCCACGCCACCCCGGTACGGGACCACAGGGCCTTCCGGTGAACCGGACCGCGGACGGTGCCGCAGTGCGCGCCGCAGCCCTGGATCCGGCGTACCGGCTGTGGGTCGTCGGACCGGGCCGCCGCGTCAGCCTGGACCTCGCCGCCCTCAACGGGCTTCCGCAGTACACCGCGGAGCTGCCGATCGCCTGCGTGGAGGGCTGGAGTGCCACCGCGACGTGGACCGGTGTGCGGTTACGCGACCTGGTCGCGCTGGTGGGTGCCGATCCCCGACGCTCGTCGGCCCTGGTCGAGTCACTCCAGACGGGCGGCCGATACCGGGCCTGCACGGTGCCGCCGGAACACCTGCGCGATCCGCTGACCCTGGTCGCGCTGCGGTTGGGCGGCGAGCCCCTGCACCTCGACCACGGCTATCCGGCGCGGCTGATCGCACCCAACCGGCCCGGCGTGCTGCAAACCAAGTGGATCAGCCGGATCACCGTACCGGGGACACGATGAGGACCCGGACCGGGTTGGTCGTCGGTGGTTGCCTGCTCATGGCGTACGCCGTCGTCGGCGCTCTCACCGACGCCGACCTGGCGCCGGGCGGGGTGCTGCTCTTCCTGGCCGCGGTGCTGGTGGGCCACGACGTGGTCTGGATGGCGGCGGTCCTGACCGTCGGTGCCGCGCTGACCCGCGTTCCGCCACGCTGCCGGCCGGCGGTCCGCACTGCCGCGATCACCGCCGCAGCGGTCACCGTGGTGGGACTGCCCCTCGCCCTGGGGTTCGGTCGCTCCGCCGACAACGCCTCGGTGCTGCCGTTGCCGTACGGTCGCAACCTGGTCGCCGTCCTGCTCGTCGTCGCCGGCACGACGCTGCTGGCCTGCGTGGTGCCGGTCCGGCGGCGCAAGGCGGCAGCAGACCGTAAGGAATCCGAAAGACCCGCCGAGGGTCGTCCGTGATCCCCGGTCGATAGCGTGGTGCGGATGGGACACCGGGTGTTAGTGGTCGACGACGACCCGACGGTCAGTGACGTCGTCCGACGTTACCTGGAGCAGGCCGGCTGCGAGGTCCAGCTGGCCGCCGACGGCGCCGACGGCCTCGCCGCGATCGCCGCCCAGCGCCCCGACCTCGTGGTGCTCGACCTGATGATGCCCGGGATCGACGGCCTTGAGGTCTGCCGCCGGATCCGGCGGCAGTTGCCCGACCTGCCGGTGGTCATGCTCACCGCGCTCGGTGAGGAGGCCGACCGGGTCCTCGGGCTCGAGGTCGGCGCCGACGACTATGTCACCAAGCCCTTCTCCCCTCGCGAACTCGTGCTGCGGATCCGCTCCGTGCTGCGCCGCACCGCCGCGCAGACCGCCCACCCCAGCGTCTCGGCGAAGCTGACCGACGCGGCGCTGACCGTGGACACCGCCCGCCGCGTCGCGACCATGGGTGGCGCACCGTTGTCGCTGACCGCCCGGGAGATCGATCTGCTGATCTTCTTCATGCGCCATCCGGGGCGGGCGTGGTCGCGCAGCGACCTGCTGGACAAGGTCTGGGGATGGCAGTTCGGTGACCAGTCGACGGTCACCGTCCACGTCCGCCGGCTGCGCGAAAAGATCGAGAACGACCCGGCCGACCCGCAACGCATCCGCACCGTCTGGGGCGTCGGATACCGGTACGACCCACTCGATGAGGAAGCCGGCCAGTGACCGACACGCTGCTCATCGGGCTGTACGCCCTCGCCGCCGGAGGTGTCGTCGGTCTGGCCGGCGCCGCGGCGCTGCGGCTGCTGCGCGGCCGATCGATTCTCGTGCACATCCTGGTGCTGCTCACGGTCACCGTCCTCGCCGTGGTCGCCGGCGTCGCCACGGTCGCGCAGGCGATGTTCCTGTCCGCGCACGACCTGTGGGTCGTTCTCGTCACGGTCAGCGCTTCCGCGGTGATCAGCCTCGCCGTCGGCGCCGTTTTCGGCAGCCGGCTGGCCGCTGCCGCGGTCTGGGCCCGGGCAGCCCGGGAGCGCGAACGGCGGCTGGAGGCCGGCCGCCGCGAACTCGTCGCGTGGGTGTCACACGACCTGCGTACCCCGCTGGCCGGGTTGCGGGCCATGGCCGAGGCCCTGGAGGACCGCATCATCCACGACCCGGCCATCGTCGACGAGTACCACCGGCGTATCCGGGTGGAGACCGACCGGATGGCCCAGCTCGTCGACGACCTGTTCGAGCTGTCTCGGATCAACGCCGGCGCGCTGCGGCTCATGCCCACCACCGTGCCGTTACGCGACGTGGTGTCCGACGCGATCGCCGGCGTCGCGCCACTGGCCGCCCGCCGCCGGATCCACCTGGTGGCCGCGGACAGTGGCTGGCCCAGCGTGCGGGCCGGCGAACGCGAACTCGCCCGGATCGTCAGCAACCTGCTGATCAACTCCGTCCGGTACACCCCGGAGGACGGCAGCGTGCACATCGCCGCCGGCCACGAGATTGACAACGTGTGGTTGGCCGTCTCCGACACCTGCGGCGGCATCCCCGGCGAAGACCTGGACCGGGTCTTCGACGTCGCGTTCCGCGGTGAACGCGCCCGCACACCCGGAGCGGCCGATTCAGGCGGTGGCGGCGGACTCGGCCTGGCCATCGTGCGCGGCCTCGTCGAAGCGCACGGCGGCCGGGTTAACGTACGCAACACCGACCGCGGCTGCCGGTTCGAGGTACGCCTGCCCGCCACCTGACGTGGGCCGGCGCGAAGATCCAGCCGGCGGTGAGCCACTACCGTCAGTCGGCGAAGGTGAGATCACGTTCGGTCAGTGCCGCCGCCAGGATGCCGATCGCCTTCGGCCCGACGCCGTGCAGGGCGAGCAGATCGCGGCGGCTGTGGTCGGCCACCTGATCGAGGGTCGTGATGCCGGCTTCGAGTAGGGCGCTGTTTGCCGGTCGGCCGATCGGCGGCAGGTCACCGATCTGCGCCGGCACATGGCGGGTACTCATGCGATCACGATAGTCCGGCCGTCCGCCGATCGAGGGTCCTCGGCGTCACCACCCAGCCGGTTGCCCGGGCTGCGGGAGCCCGAACAGCGGCACCAGCCGGTCGGCGTCGAGGTACGTGACGATGTTGGTGACCAGGTCGTCGACGACATCGAGCAGTACGAGGGCGAACGGCCGGTGGTCTCCGGCCGGGTCGGGGCGCGTCTGCCAGAACGCCGGTGATCCGTTCGCCTGCACCGGCCACAGCCGGGCCCCCGCGCAGGACGCCTGCGGGTCCAGCAACGCCAGGCGGATCTCGTCCCGGCCACGGAGCCACCACGCGAAGGGCGGCATCGACATGGTGGCGTCCTGGTGCAGCAGCGACACCAGCGTGTGAATGTCATGGCGTTCGAACGCGGTGCAGTAGCGGTCGAGCAGGTCCCGGTGGGCCGGGTCGGCCGGTCGCCACGGATCGCTGGGCGCGGGGTTGTTCGCCCGCAGCGTCGCCCGCGCCCGTTGCAGCGAACTGTTCACCGCGGCCACCGTGGTCTCAAGTAGCTGCGCCACCTCCCCTGCCGGCCAGCACAACACGTCCCGCAGGATCAGGACGGCGCGTTGCCGGGGCGGCAGGTGTTGGAGCACGGCGACGAACGCCAGCCGGATGGTCTCGCGTTGAACGGCCAGTTCCTCCGGGCTGTCGGCCGCCGGTAGGGCACGGCCATCCGGAATCGGATGAATCCACCGCCGATCCGCCACCGGCGGGCCGAGGACGGTGCCGGCGTGGGCAGCCGGGCCCAGGTCCATGGCCAGAACCCGGCGCTGCGCGCTGCGGAGCATGTCCAGGCAGACGTTCGTCGCGATGCGGTACAGCCAGGTGCGCAGCGATGCTCTTCGCTGATCGTAACGGCCGTAGGACCGCCACGCCCGCACCAGCGTCTCCTGCACCGCGTCCTCGGCCTCGAAACCGGAGCCGAGCATCCGGTAGCAGTAGCCGGTGAGCTCCGCCCGGAACCGCTCCAGCTCGGCACCCTCGTCGGTCGACGTCTCGAACATCCCCCGACCCTACGCATCGGGGAAGACAACGACGGACCGATGAATTCGCCGCGTCTCCTCCGTATGTCATGCAGCACGTCCCTGGTGAAGACCGACAGCGACGATGAAGGGCTGACAGTGACTGAAGAAGACATCCGGGCGGCGGTGACCGCGGAGCGGAGCGAGCAGGCGGACCTGCTCGCCACCCTGCGACCGGACCAGTGGGACACCCCGACCCTGTGCGCCGGCTGGCGGGTCCGCGAGGTCGTTGCCCACACCACGATGCCGTTCCGGACCTCGCTCGGCCGGACGCTCGTGGAGTTGGCCAAGGCAGGCGGCCGATTCAACCGGATGGCCGACCGGTGCGCACGGCGCGACGCGGCTCGCATGACCAGCGCGCAACTCCTGGCGGCGCTCCGTGACAACGTCGCGCATCCCTGGAAACCGCCGGGTGGCGGTGCGCTCGGAGCCCTGTCCCACGACGTCATCCACGGGCTCGACATCACCGTCGGCCTCGGGTTGGGCCGGCGGATTCCGCCCGACCGCATGGCCATGGTCCTCGCCGGGCTGGCGCCCAGGAACGTCGCGTTCTTCGGCACGGACCTCACCGGGGTGACGCTGCGGGCAACCGACCTCGACTGGTCTTACGGCAGCGGGACGCCGGTGCGCGGGCTGGCCCAGGATCTCCTGCTCGTGATCTGCGGGCGCCGCCTCCCACCAGGCCATCTGGCGGGCGAGGCCGCCAGCCGTTTCACGCGGTGACCAGCCGGCCGGGCCGAGCGTCGGCAGGTCGGCCCGGCCGGGTCACCGACTGCGCACTGGTCGAGGTACGCCCGCCCCGCCGGATCTCGTCCCCTGGTGCCACGTCTCGGCGAGCAGGGCGTACGTGTAGCCGTCCACCCAGCCCAGCTCGGCGTGCCAGGAGTCGCCGACACCGTGCTGCTCGCGACGCATGCCGATCTTCTCGAGGATCCGCACGGAGGCCAGGTTGTCCGCGAAGCAGCCAGCGGTGATCCGTCGCACGCCCAGCCGGTCGAACGCGTACGCCACCATCGCGCTGACCGCCTCGGTCGCGTAACCCTGGCCGCCGTACGCCGGGTCGAAGATGTAGCCGAGCTCGGCCTCGGTCCGCGTCGGCATACCGGGTTGCCCCATGCCGTCGACCACGTCGAGCGAAACGGTCCCGATCACCACGCCGTCGCGGACCACCGCCCTGCTGTGGTCGTCGGGGTCCTTTGCCGCGCGCTGCCACGCCGCCCGGAAGGAGGCAGGGTCGACCTCGGTGCGCAGCAGCCAGCGGGTGACCTCCGGCCGGTTGCGGTATTCCAGGATGCGGTCGATGTCCTCGTCACGCACGGGACGGAGCTCAAGACGTTCGCTGTGTAGGTTCGCGCTGGCCACGAGTGGCACGTTAGCGACGTGCACCACCGCGACACCTCCGAATTATCGACCTCGCCGGCGTCGCACCGGTCGGGCCACCCGGGTGGAGCAGGGTGCATGGGATGGATACACACCCCTGCCGTGGACTGCCCTCACCGGGGCTACGCGGTGCCGTCGGCCGGCAGGCGGTCCGGTAGCCCGAGCCGCGGGAACTGGTCGTCGTGGAACGTGACGATCTCGGTGATCGCTCCGCCGGTGACCCGCAGCACGTCGATCGTCAGCGGCAGGTACGCGCCCTCCCGCTTCCGCCAGTGGTAGAAGGCGACGGCGGGCTGCCGGTTCACGCAGGTCTGAACGGCACGCAGGCCGGTCATGCCGACGAAGCCGCTGCCGACCCAGTCGCTCACCACCGCGTCACGGCCCACGTGCAGGCCCGGAGTGGGCGGCATCGAGCAGCGGACGTCGTCGCGCAGCAGCCCGGCGAGCCGGTCGATGTCCGTGGCCACGCTGGCGTCGGTGTAGCGGCGCACCAGCTCCCGGGTTCCGGCGTCCTCCCCACCGCCGGTCCAGTCCTGCCGCTCGGCGGGCAGGTGCTCCCGCATGCCCGCGCGGGCCCGCTGCAACGCGCTGTTGACGGAGTTGACCGAGTCGCCGAGCAGCTCCGCGACGTGCTTCGCCGGCCAGCCGAGGACGTCCCGAAGGATCAGCACCGCCCGCGGGCGCGGCGCCAGGTGCTGGACCGCGACGAGGTAGGCCAGCTCGATCGTCTCCCGCGCGACAGCGACCACCTCCGGCTCGTCCGCGACGCCCGCGGCCAGCTCGTCGAGCAGCCGGTCCGGGTAGGGCTGCAACCACCGCACCTCGCCGCCGGTCGCCGGCTCCGGACGGCACTTGGCGAGCAGGTCCAGGCAGGCGTTGGTGGCGATCCGGTACAGCCAGGCCCGGAACGACGACCGCCCCGCAAAGGTCTCCCGCCGCCGCCAGGCCCGCAGGAACGTCTCCTGCACGGTGTCCTCCGCATCCTCGAACGATCCGAGCATCCGGTAACAATGCACGTGCAGCTCCCGGCGGTGCCGCTGCGCCAGCCCCGAGAACGCCGATTCGTCGATCTCATCCAGACCGCCCACACCCAGCTCCTTCGGCCGCGCGTCCACACCCATCGCGTCATCCTTCCGTCTCGCCGTGTTCCGTCGTAGGTATGACGGATGAGGGCGCGAGAACTCATCACCAGGGCCGGTCGGCGCGGGTCAGCCTCCCAGCGTGCGTACCGCCGTCGACGACAGCCTGGTCAGTTCGGGCCGCGCGGGCAGAAACACCGTGGGGACACCAAGCGACTGGTTCATCGCGGCGAGTCGGTACTCGGCCTGGAGGTCGGTGGTGTTGCGTACGCCTCGGACGATCACTGCCACCTGATGGCCACGACAGTAGTCGGAGGTCAAACCGCTCCAGGCCACCACCGTGACGGAGGTCCACTCGACCGGCAGGACAGCCCGGACAGCGGCGGCTCGCTCCTCCTCGTCGACGCCCGGATGCTTGTCGCTGTTGACGGCGACCAGCACGACCACTTCGTCGAAGAGGTCACGTGCGCGGCGTACCACATTCAGATGCCCGGCAGTGAAGGGATCGAAGCTGCCGGGGTAGACGGCGCGTACGGGACCGGCGGTGTATGCCCTCGTCCCTGGCCCTGCCGATGGTGCAGGTGTCACGACCGCGACCGAGGGAACCGGAGCCGCGTTCCTGTCGGTGCTCATGGCCCGACTGTAGGCTGCCCGATCCGCTGGTCCCCATGGGCGGGACGGGCTTGACGCACCAACCTCCGTGAAGCATGGTCGATTGACCGTCTCGAATGCCTTTGCTACGGGGAGAACTGATGAAGGCCCTCGTCACCACCGCCCTCGCTGCCGCTCTGCTCCTCCTGAGCACGGGCAGCGCGCCCGCCGTCCAGCCGGCAGCCGACCCGGCCTGCACCGGGCAGATCCACCCCAACCCGGGGTTCGAGCGTGGCACCACCGGCTGGGAGGCCGGCCCCCGCATCGTCGTGCTCGGCGACACGATCCGGCCCGCGCGCACCGGCCGCGCGTACGCCACCTTCGCCGGGTTGGACGTGAGCCGTTCCGACCTGCTGCGCACCACCGTCGCGGTGCCGGCCAACTGTGACCTGACGGTCCGCTTCTGGGTCCGCACCATCACCACCGAAACCAGCCGCAGCGATTACCTGAACGTCGGGCTGGTGGCCACCGGCATCCCCCCGAAGACCCGGTTCTCCCTGGCCTTCGACGGAGGAGCAGAGTGGCGGCAGTACAGCATGTCGACCGGGACCGCGGCGACCGAGCGCACCGCGACGGTCAGCTTCTTCGCCAGCGAGTCGGCCGGCAACGGCGTCACTGCCTTCGACGTCGACAACGTGACCTTCAGGTTGAGCTGACCAGCGAGGGCATCCTCCCCGACCCGCACCGCCGGCTCGGTGCCCCTACGTGTCGAGCAGGAGCGCTTCGGCTCCCACCGGTCGGAAGCCGGCCGCCTGGAAAGCGCGTACGCTGCTTGCGTTGCCGGCGGCCTGCTGCGCCCAGACGGGCTGGCCGTCGGGCACCAGATGCCGGGCGGCGGTCGCCAGTGCCCGCCCGAGGCCCCGGCTCCGATGCCCTTCGTCGACCTCGATCGCCGTTTCCCAGCGACCTGCCACACCACGGCCGAGGATGACGATTCCGCCGTCGGCCGCCCAGACGCGCAGGTCGTCACGACGCCTACCTGCCCTCGTCCGACGTGGATGATCCGCGTTCACCACTTCTGTCAGCTCCAGTGGCGGCTCACCGGCGAGCGGGCCCGCCACTGTCAAGAGGTCGATCGTGTCCATGGAGCGCCGGGTGCGGTCGAGCAGCGCGCGCAGAAAGGCCGGATTCATCGCGACCGCCAGGGGGTCGCAGTCGAGGGAGGCCAGGATCCGGCGTACCCACACCGGGTCCTCGTCGGTGAAGACCACGGAGTGGGCGGTGAAGGCGACCACTCCGGCGTCGCGACTGCTTGGCTGTGGCACCACGGTGATGCCGCCGTCCGGTGCCGGGAAATGCCCCTGAGCTGCCGCATCCAGGATGTCGGCCAACTCGGTGCCCATGATGATCCTCTCCCGGCTCCGGCGGTTTCCCCCGATCAGTTCCACCAGTTTCCCGAGCATGCCAGCTCGACGGTCACCGTGGTGTCCTCGAACTCACCATCATCATGTGCACGTGCTGTCGGATGGTCACCGCGCGACGGTCCCGGTGGCTTCGATCACCTCGGCCGGTAGGGCGGGGCGGCGCTGAGGACCGCTGGCCAAGATGATGAGGAACATGCCAGCCATGACGACGGCGCCAACCACCATTGCCTGCCGCCACCCGTCCACGAAGGCCTGCTGTGCAGCGTGGATCACCTGCGGACTGTGGGAGCTCGATTCCCCGGCTGCGTCCAGAGCGTTGGCGATGCCTTCACGAGCGGTACTGGCGGTGTCTGCGGGAATGCCGTGCAGCTTGTCGCCGATCGAACTGCGGTAGCCGGCCGACAGTAGCGCGCCGAGCATGGCGACTCCGAGCGCGGTGCCGAACTCACGGGTGATGTCGTTGAGTGCGGAGGCGACACCCTGCTTCGCAACGGGCAGGGAGCTGGTGATCGCCTCGGTGGAGGGAGCCATCGAGAAGCCCATGCCAACGCCCATGGCGAGCATGCCGGGCAGGACGGAGAGGTAGCCGCCGTCCACGGAGACGACCAGGGCCATCAGTGTCAGACCGACTCCACCCAGCGCGACACCGAGGGCCACGGTGGATCGGGAGCCGATGCGGGCGGCCAACCGGGGGGCCAGAGCGGACGTCATCATCATCAGTACCGCCATGGGCATCATCGCGAGGGTCGACAGCAGTCCCGACCAGCCGAGCACGGCCTGGAAGAACGGAAAGAGGACCACGGCGATGCCTGCCTGGACGCCGAAGACGACCAGGAGCGTGAGCGAACCGCCAGCCAGGCCCCGCTCGCGGAACAGGCGGACGTCCAGCAGCGAGGCGTCGCGACGCCGCAATTCCCAGGTCACGAACGCGATCAGTGCGGCGAGGCCGACGAGGAGACTGATCACCGTGACGGGGTCGCCCCAGCCGCGTTCCGGTGCCTCGTGCAGCACGTAGATGAGCCCGACCACGGCCACGCTGGAGGTGAGCGCGCCGACGAGGTCGAAGGAGTGGCCGGAGTACTCGCGGGAGTTGGGCACCGACCTCACCGCCATGGCCAGGGCCACGATGATCAGGGCCACCGGCAGGACGAACAGCCAGCGCCAGGAGGCCACGTCGACGAGCAGGGCGGAGAGAAACATGCCGAGGATGCCGCCGCCACCGGCGATGCCCGTCCACACACCGATCGCCTTGCCGCGTTCGTGTTCGGGGAACGTGGAGGTGATCACCGCCAGGGTGATCGGCATGATCATCGCAGCGCTGACACCACTGAGCACACGCGCCGCGAGCATGATCTCGGCGTTCGGGGCGAGGCCCGCCGCGACGCTCGCGGCACCGAATATGACCAGCCCGACGATCAGCATCGGCTTGCGGCCCAACCGGTCGCCCAAGGCGCCGAGCGGGAGCAGCAGCGCGGCCAGGGTGAGGGTGTAGCTGTTGATGATCCACAGGACGGTGGTCTGTCCGGCGCCGAAGTCGACTGCGAGATGGGTCTGGGCCACGTTCAGGCCCGAGACGGAGGCGATGACGGCCATCAAGGCGCCGGAGACCGCGATCAGGATCATGCGGAGCTGACTGGCACTTGGCGCGCTTCCGCTGACCACAGCGCCGCCCCGCGCCGCGGTGGTCGGCGGTGCCGGCTGGTACGTACTCATGGATTCCTCTCAGACAAGGGTGTGCGGTATCGGTCGGCGGACCGAGGGCGGGCTCCGACCGGTGCCCCGGCCGGGGCGCACTGACCGGAGCGGTCACGGAGGTACCGCGCGGGAGATGCACGAGGTCTTTCCATCGGCAACGGCCCGCCTGGTCCGGGCCCGGTACGCACGACGCTAACCACGCACTGCACCAGAGGCATATAGTCTTGCTTATGACGCAAGATGATGGTGATCTGGACAGCCTCGTACGCAAACGGATCCGCGCTCTGCGGGTCGCACAGGGCTGGTCCCTGGAAGAACTGGCCACCCGGGCCCGGCTCAGTCAGTCCTCGCTCAGCCGCATCGAGAACGGCCAGCGCCGCCTCGCGCTGGACCAGCTCGTCACGCTCGCACGCGCCCTCGACACCACCCTGGACCAGCTCGTGGAGACCGCCTCCGACGACATCGTCACCAGTCCGATGATCGACGGCGCCCGCGGGTCGATGCGCTGGCCCATCAAGGCCGACCCGGGCATGTCCGTCGTCCGCCAGCGGATGACGGAGCCGCCACCGGACAATCCGGCCCGCATGCGCGCCCACCCGGGGCGTGAATGGCTCGTGGTCCTCTCCGGCACGGCGGTCCTGATGCTCGGCCACCGTCGCTTCCGTCTCGAGACCAACCAGGCCGCCGAGTTCCCCACCATGCTGCCGCACGCCATCGGCGCCGACGGCCGCCCGTGCGAGATCCTGGGCATCTTCGACCGCGACGCCCGACGTGGACACCAGCAGCACGAGAGCGAGAACCTGCGACGGTGACGGCTCGGTGCACCACCGCAGCCGCAGCGCGACGGGCGTTTCTTGCGTGTCAGGCAGCCCCGTCACCCATCGTCTTGCGTAATCGGGAAGCGACCACGCCGCGTCCGCATGACCGTCCTAACGTCGCGGTATGACACACGCAGCCCACCGTGAATGCCACGATGCCGGACAGGCCGAGATCCTCGACCTGGAGGCGGACGTCCTCGCGGCGCACCTCACCGAGATCGCAGCCTGGCTACCTCTCGACACCGCCCCGCGCCAGATCGTGGATCTGGGCAGCGGCCCCGGAGCGGGAACCTTCGCCCTTCTCGACCGTTTCCCCGAGGCGCAGGTGACCGCGGTCGACTCCTCGGCCGGTCACCTCCAGCGTCTGCGGGACAAGGCGTACGGCCGAGGTCAGACGAAGCGGGTGCGGACCGTTCAGGCCAACCTCGACGAGCCCGACTGGCCCGCGCTCGGCACCCCGGACCTGGTGTGGGCCTCCGCTTCGATGCACCACATAGCCCGCCCCGGACAGGTCCTGCGCGCGGTCCACGACCTGTTGCCCGAGGGCGGCCTGTTCGCCGTCGTGGAACTGTCCGGCTTCCCGCGATTCCTCCCCGAGAACGCCCCGGATGACCGACCCGGTCTGGAGGAGCGCTGCCACGCCGCCGGCGACCGCGTCCACGCCGAGCACCTCCCCCACCGCGGTGCCGACTGGGGGCCGATGCTCACCGCCGCCGGATTCACTGTCGAAGGTGAGCGTCGACTGACCGTGCACATCAAGGGCTCGGACGACGCGCGGGTCGGCGGCTACGCCCAGGCCAGCCTCCAGCGCATCCGCCACGCCGTCGCCGACGCCCTCGCCCCCGAGGACCTCGCCGCACTCGACCGACTGCTGGACACCGACAGCCAGCACAGCATCCTGCGCCGCAGCGATTTCGCCGTTCGAACCGAGCGCACCGTCTGGGCCGCACGCCGACCGATACCGTCGAGTCGCTCCGCGACCACGCCACCCGCTGCGTGAATCAGGGGCGGCGACAACGGTAGGAGCCCTGCCAGCCGGAGGGCGAACGGTGGCAGGGCTCCTCATCCGAGCAGGTGAGCTCATTCCTAACCGGTGATCACCGGCCAGGCGTAGGCCAGCAGGGCGCACGCCGCGCCGAGCAGCGCGAGCGAGACACCCCGGGTGCGGAGGGG
This sequence comes from Micromonospora sp. NPDC000442, assembly GCF_042898635.1. Lineage (NCBI taxonomy): Bacteria > Bacillati > Actinomycetota > Actinomycetes > Micromonosporales > Micromonosporaceae > Micromonospora > Micromonospora sp. NPDC000442. The sequence continues at coordinate 53,983 of NZ_JBIAYZ010000008.1, forward strand.
CAACGCGGCGAGCACGAGCAGGATGACCGCGACGACATAGAGGAACGCCTGCACCGACATGGCTTGTCTCCTTCGGGGGTTGGCTGACGGGCGGATCGCTCCCTACCCCCGTCGTCCCGGCTGCCAAACCCCTGCCTGCCTGGGCACAACGCCGGCAGGACGCAGCGCCCCGACCATTGCCCTCACGCCGAGGAGTCGTACCCGACGGCCGAGCCGTGCGTCGATCGGTTGACGCTCGTTCGTCCCGCAGCGGGAGCCGGATCTCCCGCCTGAGCAGGATGCGGCCAGGGGCGGGCCCGGCGAACATGTCACTATGTCACGTACATTTCGGACACTGAAGATCGTGGCGTCCAGCGTCGCGCTGGTGACCACGATCGCCGTCGTACCCGCCTCCGCCACAGCGCAGCCGAGCCCGTCCGCCCGACCGGCCGCCGGCGGACCGGATCGCGCCGAGTTGCGCACCGCACTCGCCGCGGTGCCCGCAGCCGGCGTCCCAGGGGTGCTGGTCGCCGTGCGCGATGGCCGGCACGACTGGCGTGACGCCGCAGGCCAGGCGTTCCTGACCAGACCTCGACCGATGCAGCCACAGATGCGGCACCGGATCGGCAGCGTCACCAAGACGTTCGTCGCCACCACCGTGCTCCAGTTCGTCGACGAGGGCCGGCTGAGCCTCGACGACCCGATCGGGCGGTGGCTGCCCGACGTCGTGCCGGGTGACCTCGGCACCCAGGTCACCGTCCGGATGCTGCTCAACCACACCAGCGGCATCGGCAACTACACCAACGCGATGATCGACTCGTACGCGGCAATCAACCGGATGCAGGTCGACACGTACGCTCCGGCGGACCTCGTGGCCACGGGCCTGGCCATGCCGCCGACCAACGCCCCCGGTGCCCAGTTCAACTACTCGAACACCAACTACATCCTGGCCGGCCTGCTGATCGAAAAAATCACCGGCAAGGACGCGGCGGCCGAGGTGCAGCGGCGCATCCTGCGGCCGCTGAGGCTCACCGGGACATCGTTCCCCGGCACCGACCCGCGGATCCGTGGCCCGCACAGTGGCGCCTACTTCGCCCCGCTCGGCGTACGCGACCTCAGCGAGTTCAACATGAGCTGGGCGTGGACGGCGGGCGAGATGATCGCCACCACGGCAGACCTGAACACCTTCTTCCGGGCGCTGCTCGGCGGTGACCTGATCAGCCCGGCCAGCCTCGATGAGATGCTCACCGGGGTACCGATCCTGCCCGAGCAGCCCGAAGCCGGCGGCTACGGGCTCGGCATCTACTCGCTGCCCACGCCGTGCGGCGAGTTCTGGGGCCATGACGGCGCGGTCCTCGGTCACCTGACGTTCTCCATGCACAGCCGGGACGGCGCTCGCCAGGTGTCGTCCGGGATCAACATCAGCCACTACCAGCTCGGCCTACCCGACCTGCACCCGATCGACGTCGCCTGGAACACGTTGCTGCGAACCGCGATATGCCCGACCGACGAGGCGAGCAGCCGTGCGGCAGCGGCCGTTCCGCCGTTGCCCAGCGTGACCCGGATGCCGGGCAACGACGACGCGACGGTGGCGGTGCCCTGACGCGAGTCTGCTCCTTGGTGATCCCCTGACGGCCTGTTCATCCCGTCAGGGGATCACGCCGTTGCAGCGACGCCGCGGACCAGTCAGGACGGCAGCGGGACCTGACGTGACGTGAGCCACGACTGTCACACGCCGGGTGCTGTCGGTGTCTTGGGGTCGAACCGTCCGCGAAGGGAGTCAGACATGGCAGGCAACACCAGGGTGGTAGTGGTCGGCGGCGGATTCGCCGGCGTGATGGCGGCCAATCGCCTGTTGCAGCGCGACGACGTCACCGTGACCGTGGTGAATCCGCGGCCGGACTTCGTCATCCGGCTCCGGCTGCACCACGTGGTCGCCGGTGTCCACGAGGCGGTCGTGCCCTACCGGCAGGTGCTGGCCGAGAAGGTGCGGCTGGTCCAGGACACCGTCACGGCAATCGACGCGGCGCAGCGCAGCGTGACGCTGCGGGGCAGCGGCACACTCGGCTACGACTACCTCGTCTACGCGGCGGGCAGCGCGAGCGCCGAACCACGCGTTCCCGGCGCGGCCGAGTTCGCCTACCCGATGGCCACCCTCGAGGCAGCACAGCGGCTGCGCTCGATCCTCGACGACCGGCCGGCGGCGACCCCGGTGACGGTCGTCGGCGCCGGGCCGACCGGTATCGAAACCGCCGCCGAGCTGGCCGAGCGGGGACACCGGGTCAGTCTGGTCTGCGGGGACACGCTCGGCGCGTACCTGCACCCACGGGCCCGACGCGCCGCCACCAGGTCGCTCACCAGGATCGGCGTGGCCGTCCTGGCCGGTCCCGGCACCACCGTCACCGAGGTCATGCGGGACGCGGTGCGGCTCGGTGACGGTCGTACGCTGCCGAGCGCGATCACCATCTGGACCGCGGGCTTCGGGGTGCCGGATCTGGCCACGCGCAGCGGCTTGCGGACCGACGCCATCGGGCGCCTGATCACCGACGAGACGCTGACCAGCGCCGACGACGAACGCATCGTCGCGGCCGGGGACTCGGCGGCGCCATCCGGCGTGCCGTACCGGATGAGCGCGTACACGGCGAGTTGCCTCGGCGCGCACGCCGCGGACACGGTGCTGCGGCGCATCGCGGGCACCGCCCCCGAGCCGGCGAGCGTCTTCTTCGGCGCCATGTGTGTCGGCCTGGGCACCCATGCCGGCATCTACCAACTTGCCGGCAGGGACGACACCGCGAACAGGATGTTCGTCGGTGGCCGCTTCGGCGCGAGACTCAAGGCTCTGACCTACCGGTTCGCCGTTGGTCACCTCACCAACGAGGCCCGCAAGCCCGGATCGCACCGGTGGCTCGGCAACAACAAGCGTCGGCAACTGCTCCAGGCGGAGGCGGCCCCGGTACGGGCTGCCGCTGACCACTCGGCGTAGCGCCACGTGGTCTGCCCGGTCGCACGATGGCGGCTAACGGGGGCGGCCGGGCAGCGCGATCTCGAAGTGGACGGTCTGATAGGTGTCGTCGCGGCCGTCACGCGGGTCGTGGATCGGCGTGGCCACGCTCCGCCAGAACGGTTCGGCGCCGTCGACGCGCGGGTCCGTGTGCAGGTAGAGCGCCTGGTAGCGGGTTTGCCGGGCGACGAAGTCGACGGCGAGGCCGACGAGTGCCCGGGCGAGGCCACTGCGTCGGTGTTCGGGCCGGACGTAGACCCGGAACAGCTGCGCGGTGGTCTCGTCCGGGTAGCGCTGGGCGAGGAAGCGCGGGTGGGGTGGGCATGTGGGCCCGCCGGCGCGCACCGCAGTGGTGCCGACGACCTCGTCGCCCTTGGTCGCGACGAACAGGGCGTGGTGCTCGGGCGTGAGGTAGGTGCCGCCGAGGTCGATGACGTCCCGGTGCCAGTCGGGCCGGTAGCCGTAGCCGAAGTCGCGGTAGAAGGTGTCGAGCATGACGCTGCGCGCCCCGTCGAGGTGCCGTAGGTCGGCCGTCTGGACGTCGTACGGGCCGACGTGGGATCGGTACTGCTGCATGGTTCCTCCGGTCATGGGTTCGACGGCGCCGCGGCGGTCGTCGGGTCGCTGTGCAGAAGCGCGCGGGTCAGCGGGTGGTGTGCGTGGTGGAGCAGGGCGTCGGCCGGGCCGCTGTCGACGACGGTTCCGTCGTCGAGAACGACGATGTGGTCGGCGAGGTGAGCCACGACGTCGCGGTCGTGGCTGATCATGACGACGGTCAGCTGGAGGGTGCGTCGCAGCTCGTCGAGGAGCATGAGGATGCCGTGCCGGGTGACGCTGTCGAGCCCGGCCGTCGTCTCGTCGCAGATGAGGACGCGGGGGTCGCTGGCGAGAGCACGGGCGAGCGCCGCGCGGTGCAGTTCGCCGCCGGAGAGCCGGTCCGGACGCCGGGTCACGGTGTGTTCGGCGAGACCCACCCGTTCGAGCAGGTGCCGGGCGGCGTCGCGGGCCTGGTCCGGCGGGGCGTCCCGCAGGCGTCGCGCGGGCCCGGCGATCTGGTCGAGGACCGGCCGGTAGGGGTCGAAGCTGGCGCGGGCGTCCTGGAACACGTACTGGATGGCGCCGAGTTCGGCTGGACGACGTCGGTCGAGGTACGTGGCGAGGCGGTTCTCGGCGAGGATCACCTGGCCGGTGTGTGCGGGGTGCAGGCCGGCGATGCAGCGGGCGAGGGTGGTCTTGCCGCTTCCGGACCGGCCGACCACGGCCAGGCACTGTCCGGCGGGGACGACCAGGTTGACGTCGTGGAGCACGTCGCGGTGCCGACCGCCGTCGCGGTGGGCGGCGCTCAGGCCGGTGACACGTAGTAGCGGCAGCTGCTCGCGGACCGCCGCCGGTGGCCGGGCCGGTGGCGTGGCGAGCAGCCGGAGAGTGTGCCGGTGGTGTGGTACGGCGAGCACCTCGGCGGCCGGGCCGGATTCGACGCCGGCGCCTCGGTGCAGCACGAGGATCTGGTCGGCGACGGCTCGTACCAGGTGCAGGTCGTGGCTGAGCAGAATGACGGCGATGCCGTCGCGGGCGAGTGTCGTCAGTTCCCGGGCGACGTCCCTGCGGGTCAGCGCGTCCTGGCCGGTGGTGGGTTCGTCGGCGATGAGCAGGACGGCGTGGGCCAGCAGGGCGTGGGCGATGACGAGACGTTGTTGCTGACCGCCGGAGAGCTGGTGCGGGAAGCGGCGCAGGAACCGGCGGTCGGTCGGCAGGCTGACGCGTTCGAGGGTGGCCGTCACCGTGCGTCGGCGGACGCTGCGGCTGTCGCCGGGTGCCTGGTGCCGGGCGATCTCGTGGAGCACGGCACCGATGCGGCGTACGGGGTTGAGGGCGGCACCGGGTTGCTGGGGTACGTAGCCGACGGTGCCGGGCGTGGGCGGGCTGGTGGTCGTGACGGGCCGGCCGGCCAGGGTGATGGTGCCGGTGAGGGTGACGCCGGGGGCGGCCTCGCCGAGCAGGGCCCGGGCGGTGGTGGTCTTGCCGCTGCCGGATCCGCCGATGACGGCGAGGATGTCGCCGGCTCGCAGGGTGAAGGAGACGCCGTCGACCAACGTCCGGTCGACGGTCGTGGCCGCCAGCTCCCGCACCTGGAGAAGGGAGTTGTCCACGTGCGGACGGCTACCGGTCGTGGCTGGTACGGGCGGTGGTGGGCTGGGGGTGGCGGGGGTGACCAGCATCCGGTCGGTGACCAGGTTGAAACCGACGGCCAGGCAGATGATCAGCGCGGCCGGCACGGCGACGGCCCAGGGTTGCAGGAACAGACCGGTGCGATTGCGGTCCACCATGACGGCCCAGTCCGCGGCGTCGGGTGCCACGCCGATGCCCAGGAAGCTGGCGGTGGCCACCAGGTAGATGGCGCCGATGAACCGGACGCCGGCGTCGGCCAGCAGGATCCGGCGGATGCCGGTGCCGACGTAGCCGGGGCCGCGCCGCCACCAGGTCTCGCGGTACAGGCGCATCGCCTCCATGGCCGGTCCGTGGGCCAGCGGCAGTGCGGCGGCGCGGGTGATCCGGGCGATCTCCGGCAGCCCGATCAGCGCGACGATCCCGACGAGGGTGAGGGGCCCGGGCGGCGCGGTGGCGGCCAGCAGGATCAGCAGCAACAGCGACGGCACGGCAAGCGTCAGGTCGAGGGGGCGCATGAGCAGCTCGTCGACCCACCGGCGGCGGGTGGACGCGGCCAGCAGGCCGACCGGCACGCCGACGAGGTACGCCAGCAGCGTCGCGCAGACGGCGACCCCGACGACGGACCGGCCGCCGAGCAGGACCTGCTGCCACACGTCGCGGCCGACGAAGTCGGTGCCCAGCACACCGTCGCCGGAGAACGGGAACGTGCGGTCGTCCGGCTCGCCGGCCAGCGGTGGGCCGAACACGGCCAGCGCGAGCGGCACCGCGAGCAGCACCGCCCCGGTCAGGGTACGCAGCCGCCTCATCGCACGGCCCCGATCCGGGGTGCGAGGCGGAACGCCACCAGGTCGGCGGCCAGGTTCACCACCACGGTGGTCACGGCCACGAGGACGCACAGCGCCTGCACGGTGGGGATGTCGCGGGTGGACACGGCGTCGACGAGGGCGGTGCCGAGGCCGGGGATGACGAACACCGCCTCGACGACGATGACGCCGCCGAGCAGCCAGTCGGTGGTGCGGGCGAGTTGCTGCACCACCGGCGCCAACGCGCCGGGCAGGGCGTGGCGCAACCAGAGGCGGCTGCCGGTGATGCCGAGCCGTCGGGCGTGGCGCACGTGCTCGCCGCGCAGGGCGTCGAGCATGCCGGCGCGGGTGAGTCGGCTGATGGTGCAGATCGGTCGGGCGAGCAGCACGAGCAGCGGCAGCACGAGCACGGACGGCCGGGCGAGCAGGTCGGCGCCGAACGCGGTGGGCGGTAGCCAGCCGAGTTGGACCCCGAAGACGGCGATGAGCAGGATCGCCAGGGCGAACTCGGGCACCGCGTACAGCGCGACCGACACCGCGGACACGACCCGGTCCAGTCGCCCGCCTTCCCGGCGGGCCGCCAGCATGCCCAGCGCGGTGGCGAGCGGTACCAACGCGAGGAGGGTCACCGCCGCCAACAGCAGCGTGGCGCCCGCGCTGTCGGCGAGGCGCTCGACGATGGGCCGCTGCGAGATCAGCGAGACGCCGAGGTCGCCGCGGATCAGGTCGGTCAGCCAGTCGAGGTAGCGCTGCCAGGCCGGTCGGTCGAGGTCCAGGTGCGCCCGGATCGCGGCGATGCGGGCCGGATCGGGATGGTCGCCGGCGATCACCACGGCGGCGTCACCGGGCAGCGCCTCGGTGAGCACGAACACGATGGTGGTGATCCCGGCGACCTGCCCGAGGCCGAGCAGCAACCGCCCGGCGGCGTAGCGGGGCAGACTCACCCCAGCCAGACCTTGTCGAAGCGGGCCCAGTCGAGGGTGTTGGCCGGGGCGTCGGCGGACACCCCACCGACGCCGGGCGCGGTGGCGACGAGGAAGTCCGCGAAGCCCCAGATCAGGAATCCGCCCTCGGCGTGCAGGCTGCGCTGCATGTCGCCGTACGCCTGCCGGCGGGTTGCTTCGTCGGCGCTGGAGATGGCCTTGGCGTAGAGGGCGTCGAACTCGGGGCGGGCCCATCGGGTGGCGTTGGTGGTGGAGTTGGTCAGCAGCCGCTGTGAGATGTGCGTTTCGATGGGCATGGCACCGGAGCGGTACGAGGCCAGCACACCGGCGTTGAGGATGTCCTTCCAGTAGGTGTCCTTGTTGCCCATCGCGGTTTCGATGACGAGCCCGGCCTGCTTGGCCTGGTCGGCGAAGACGCTGGCGGCCTCGACGAAACCGCTGGCCACCGCCGCGGTGTCGAGGGTGATGCGCAACCCCTTGGCGCCGGCCTTGTCGATGAGGAACCGCGCCCGGTCGAGGTCGCGGGTGCGCTGGGCGATGTCGTCGGCGTAGTACTGGTAGCCCTTGCCGAACAGGTCGTTGCCGACCTGCCCGGAACCGGCGAGGACGGTGTCGACCAGTTGTTGGCGGTCGGTGAGCAGGAACATGGCCTCACGCAGGTCGCGGTTGTCGAACGGCGGCCGGTCGACCTTCATGGCGAACGACTGCATGGTGCTGTTCGGCATCCGGGTGACGGTCATCCGGCCGCTGCCGGCGTGGGTACGCGCGGTGGTGGGGGTGACGTCGTGCGCGTACTCCACCTGGCCGGCGAGCAGGGCGTTGACCCGGGCCGACTCCTCGTTGCTGATCAGGTACTCCAGCTCGTCGAGATGCGCGGCGCCCTCCCAGTAGCCGTCGTACCGCTTGAGCAGCAGCGACCGGCCGGGCTGCCAGGAGTCGAAGGTGAACGGCCCGGAACCGACGGGCCGCTCGAAGCTGTCGGTGCCCTCGGGGACGATGTACGCGCCGAACGCGGCCAGGGCGTTGGGGAACTCGGCGAACGGCCGCTTGAGGGCCAGTTCCAGGGTGCGGTCGTCGACGGCGCGGCTGTTGGGCAGGTCGATCAGGTCGAGGCTGGCCTTGGCGCGGAACGCCTTCTCCGGGTCGAGGATCCTGGCGTAGCTGTAGAGCACGTCGGCGGACCGCACCGGCCTGCCGTCGTGGAACGTGGCCTGGCGCAGGGTGATCCGCCAGCGGGTGAGGTCGCCGCTGGGCTCCCAGCGTTCGGCGAGGCGGGGCCGGATGGAGACGTCCGGGCCGTAGTCGGCGAGCTTGTCGAACATCGCCTTGGCGCGCGACGCCTCGTTGAACAGGTTCGCCAGGTGCGGGTCCAGCGTCTCGTTGACCCCGCCGCCGGCGAACGCCGCCCGCAGCCGACCCCCGCGCCGGGGCTGCCCGGCCGAGGTGCTGGCCGCGTCGTTACCCGGCCCGCAGCCGGTCAGCAGGGCGGCGGAGACGGCGGCGGCACCGCCGAGCAGGCCGCGGCGAGACAGTCTCGGCACGGTGACGGGCGGGTGAATCATGATGGGTCCTTTCGGTACGGAGGTGAGAGTCACGCCGCGTCGTCGCGGCGGCGGGCGACCAGGTGCAGGCGGTCGCCGGACATGACGGTCGACAGCGCGGCCGCCGGATGCCAGGGCGGGTCGGTCCGCGGCCCGGGGGCGTCGAACAGGGCCACGACGTCGAACCCGGCGGTGTCGAGCAGGTACCGCAGTTCGGCGGGGAACAGCAGCCGCCATGCCGAGGTCTGCACCAACGGTCGCGGGCAGGCCGGCCAGGTCCAGACGCGTTCGCGGCGCAGCAGTTGCTCGCGGTGGTCGATCCACAGCCGCGTCGCAGCGGTGTACGTGACGTCGCGCCAGGTCACGCTGCGGGTCCGGGTGCCGTCGAGGAGTTCGGTGTTGCCGAGGAAGAACGCGCCGTTGCGCATCTCCGCCAGCAGCAGCCCACCGGGGCGCAGGTGCCGGTGACAGCGCCGCAGGAACGCGGTCAGGTCGGCGTTGTGGTGGCAGTACAGCAGTGCGCTGTCCAGGCAGGTGACGACGTCGAAGTGGTCGGTCAGGGCAAAGGTGCGCATGTCGGCGCGCACGAAGCGGACGCCGGGATGGCGGCGCTGGGCGTAGGTCAGCATCGGCACCGACGTGTCCAGCCCGGTGGCGGTGTAGCCGAGGGTGGCGAGGTGCCCGGCGTCGCGGCCGGTACCGCAACCGACGTCGAGCAGCCGGGGCGCGGCGACGGTGCGGTCGGCGAACCGGCGTACGAGGTCGTCGACGAACCGGGCGGCAACGTGGTCCGGGTCGGGAAACTGCTGTTCGTACAGCTCCGGGTGGTCGGTGAGGAGATTCTCCCCGCTCATGACACGCCCGCCGACGCCGCCGCCGGTGCTGCCGGTGCCGGCATGAGCAGGCCGCCACGGCGCAGCAGCCACACCGCACCCGCCGATGCCAGCCCGACGCCGGCGGTGAGCAGCCACGCCGCTGCGGGCACGCCGGCGTCTCCGGAGGTGCCCACCGCCGCGCCGACGGCGGCGGTGCAGCCGGCGGCGAGAATCCCGGACACCAGGTAGAACAGGCCGAAGTAGGTGCCGGTCAGCCCAGGCCCGGCGAAGGCGGGGATCAGCTCCAGCACGAACGGCTGGGTGATCATCACCCCGAGAGTGAGCAGGACGGCAGCGGCCAGCACGGGCAGCAGCCGCAGCACCGGTGGTGCCGACTCCACCCGCAGCAGCGGCAGCAGGAAACCGGCTCCCATGACGGCCATACCCACGGTGATGCTCGTGCCGCGGCTGACGCGGCGATGCAGCCAGCCGGTCAGGGGCAGTTGCAGGGTGAGCGTGACGACGGTGGAGACGACGAACAGCACCGCGACCGCCACGGGCTGCCCGGTGACGTGTTCCGCCTGCACCGGCAGGATCAGGTACAGCTGGGTCTGCAACGCGAACATGCCGGCCAGCGCCACGCTGAAGGCCAGGAACCGGCGGTCGGCGATGCCGGTGCGCCAGTCCTGCCAGACGGTGGCCGCGCTGGACGTCACCGGTTGGGCGGGCAGCCAGATCGCCTGCGCCACGGTGAGCGCGGCGAACACCGCCGCGGCGGTCAACGCGGCGACCCGGAAGTCGACAAGCAGCAGTGCGGCGCCGAGCAGTGGGCCGAGCAGCGCGCCGGCGCTGGCGAACACGTTGAACAACGCGAACGCCTCGGCGCGCCGGTCGGCGGCGGCCTGCGCCACGTAGGTGCGCACGGCCGGGTTGAACAGCGCCCCGGCCAGCCCGGACAGGATCGACGCAGCCAGCAGCAGCGGCAATGAGGTGCTGAGGGCGAACAGTCCGAAGCCGACGGTGCGCAGGGCGCAACCGGTGATGATGACGCTGCGGGCACCGAGCCGGTCGGCGGCCGAGCCACCCAGCAGGAACAACCCCTGCTGACTGAGGTTCCGTACACCGAGCACGATGCCGATCACGGCGGCGGACAGGCCGACGTCGTCGGCCAGGTAGCCGGCGAGGTAGGGCAGCAGCAGGTAGAAGCCGACGTTGACGCCGAGCTGGTTGACCACCAGCAGTCGGATCGGCAGCGGGAAACTGCGCAGGGTGGCCCACGTGGTCATCGGGCCGCCCGCACGCCGAGACCGGGTTCGTCGGTCAGCCGCAGGACACCGTCGTGGCCGCCGATGCCGGTCCACGGATCGTCGGCGAGCAGCAGGTGCCCGTCCAGGTCGATCCAGCGGGCGTCGCCGGTGAGGTGCGCCGCTGGTGCGATGCCCAGCGAGCTGGCCACCAGGCAACCCAGCATGAGATCCATGCCGTACGCGCGGGCCGTGGCGGCGATCTGCTGTGCGGCGTGGATGCCGCCACACTTCGCGAGCTTGATGTTGATGCCGGCGACCGTGCCCGCCAGGGCGTCGAGGTGCGCCAGCGTGGCGGCGTCCTCGTCGGCGATGACCGGCACGTCGGTGCGCGCGCTGATCCAGGCGAGTAGCTGCGGTGTTCCGGGCGCGATGGGTTGTTCGACGGCGTCGATGCGGTGCGGGCGCATCGTGTCGAGCAGCCGCACGGTCTGCTCGGCTGTCCAGGCGCCGTTGGGGTCGAGGACGAGCCGGGCCTGCGGCATGGCGGCGCGTACGGCGGCGATGCGGGCCGGGTCGGCGGGGTCGCCGCACTTGACCTTGACGAGCTGGAAGCCGCGCCGCGCCAGCGCCCGGGCGGTGGTGGCAGCGTCCTCCGGAGCGACCATGCCGATGGTGTGGGCCGTGGGTGCCGGGGAGAGGTCCGGCCGGCCGAGCCACTGATGCACCGGCATCCCGGCGCGCCGGCCCACCAGATCGTGGACGGCGGCGTCCAGCGCCGCCAGCACCCCGGCGGGCAGGTCGGCGGCGAGCGCGGGCAGGTCCGCAAGCAGCGATTCGGGTGCACCGTAGCCGTGCGTCCGGTCGGTGAGCCCGGCGAGCAGATCGAGGATGGCGGGCAGGTCGAGGCCGTAGTAGACGCTCGTGACGACCTCGCCGTGGCCGGTGACGCCGTCGTGGGACAGGTCGACCTGGACGGCGTCGCGGCCCGGCATCGTCGCGCGGGAGATCCGCAGTGGCTCGCGTAGCCGCAGCGGGTAGGTGCGCCAGCCGAGCCTCATGCCGGCACCGCCAGGCGGCGCAGCGGGTCGAGGACGGTCCGGCAGCGACTCCACCGGGTGACCTCGACGGCGTTCGGGTACGGGATCTCGATCGGGTGGCCCGGTGCGGGGGCGAACAGCCCGTGGGTGGCGCAGAACGCGTCGTCGTAGATCGAGTCGAGGTAGCGGTGCGGACCGTCCGGGAAGATCGTCACCACCCGAGCGCCGGGCTGCATGCGGCTGATCCACGCGGCGACCCGGGCGACCGCGCCGGTGCTCCAACCGCCGGTGACGAAGGCCGAGCGCGCCAGGCGGCGGCAGCTGTCCACCGCCTCCACCGGGCCGATCCAGTGCACCTCGTCGAAGGCGGTGTAGTCGACGTTGCGGGGAAAGATGCTGCTGCCCAGCCCGCGCATGAGCCGTGGCCGCGCGGGTTGGCCGAAGATCGTCGAGCCGACGGTGTCGACACCGACGAGCCGCATCCGGGGCCAGTGCCGCCGCAACGCCCGGGCCAGACCGGCGCTGTGCCCGCCGGTGCCCACGCTGCACACCAGCACGTCTACGGCCTCGACCTGCCCGGTCAGCTCGGCGGCGAGGGTCCGGTAGCCGGCGGCGTTGTCCGGGTTGTGGTACTGGTCGGGCCAGTAGGCATCCGGCGTGCGCGCCAGGATCTCGTGCAGTCGGTCCAGGCGGGCCTGCTGCCACCCGCCGACCGGGTGCGGCCGCTCGACCACCTCGACCACCGTCCCGTAGGCGGTCAGCAGCGCCCGCATCGGTCGTTCGATGTCGCGGTCCACCACGACGATGACCGGGTGGCCCAGGGCCTGTCCGGCGAACGCCAGCCCGATGCCGAGGGTGCCGCTTGTGGACTCCACCACGGTGGCTCCCGGCCGGAGGTCACCGCGCTGCCGGGCGGCCTGCAGCATGGCCACGGCGGCGCGTGCTTTCATGCCGCCCGGGTTCAGATACTCCACCTTGGCGTGGAAGCCACCGTGCGGGTGCGGCAGCGGGGTGTCGACGAACGCCACCGGGGAGCGCCCCAGCAGGTCCAGCAGGTGCGGTGCGCACGTTCTCGGCGCGGCGTCGGTCAGCATGGCGACCCGGCGGCGCGGTAGCGGTAGACCGTCGTCGGTCCGCCGTCGAGCCAGAAGAACGGGTACGGTTCGGCGGACAGGGCGTTGAGCCCGGCGCCGAGGAAGCACGGCAGGACGGCGCTGCCGGTCTGCGCGAAGGCCACCATCGGTTTGCCGGTGGTGCGGGCGTGCCGCAGCAGCGGCTCGAAGGTGCCGTTGCCGAGGGTCATGCCGGACACCAGCAGGGCGTCGCAGCGTTCCAGCAGGGCGGCGGCGTCCGGCAGGCACGGCTCGTCCCACTCGGTGCTGCCGCCGGCCAGATCGCAGGGCAGATAGCCGATGCCGCGGCGGCGCAGCTGGCCGAGCAGGGAGTTGACCACGCCGACGACCAGGACCTGCTGTCCCGGAGCCACCGGTATCAGGTCCACCACCGCGGCGGCTCTGGCGGTCGACTTGGCGAGCGAGGTGCCGGCGGGGATGGTGACCGTGTCGTCGGCGACGTGCGTGTGCGGGCGCGCGGCGGCGAGGTAGGCGTCCAGAGCCGCGACGCGGACCGCCGGCACCGGATGGGTGAGCAGTTCCGCCACACTGCGGCCCACACAGTCGTACGCGACGTCGTCGGTCAGCTCGTCCGGCTCCGTCGCGCAGGAGCCGACGGTGGCGCCCACCCGCAGACTCAGCACGTGGTTGCGGTAGCTGCGGCCGCGTCCAGCGTGCCGGGCACCTTGCCGGGTGGTGAACGCGACGCTGATCTGCTCGGTGGCCGGATCGGGACCGAATCGGGCGGTGCTGACGGCTTCGATCAGGTCCGTCACCGACCTGAACGGCTCACCGGTCTCCACCGGCGTCGGTGTCGTCACGCCAGCGCTCCGGCCAGGTCGTCGGCGTATCGGACGCTCAGGCCGGCGACCAGTTCCTCGGCCCGGGTGCGGGCGCCGGGGCCGGTGGTGTCCACCGTCATGACGTGGCCGAGGTAGGTGTTGTTGCTCACCGCGTCGCCCGTGCGGTGCCCGGCGGGCTTCACCGCCCAGTCGACGACGTCGGGCGCTGCGGCCAGCGTGGCCGCACCGTCGATCCCGGCGACGGTTCCGGCGCGGGGCGGCAGCAGGAACGAGATGGCCGCGCTGCGCACGCCCGTGTCGGTCACCGCGAGGTCCGGCTGTTCACCGAGGGCGAGCTGGGTGTACACCATGGGCAGATCCACCCCGGTCGCCCGCCGCACCAGCTCGGTGATCTGGTTGCCCGCCGGGCGTGGGTTGATCTCCACCACCCGCGGTCCGGCGGCCGTCAGCCGCAGCTCGGTGTGCGCCACTCCCCGGTCGAACCCGACCGCGGCCAGGGCGGCGACCGCCATGTCGCACACCGCGGTGAATGTCGCGGCGTCGAGCGCGGCGGGGAACATGTGTCCCGTCTCGACGAACCACGGCTCGCCGGCCAGGCTCTTGTCCGTCACGCCGAGCACCGTCGTCGTGCCGTCGACGGTGACGGTCTCGACGCTGACCTCCGGCCCGACCAGCACCTCTTCCAGCAGCACCTGCGGTGACCGCTGTTGGCCACGGGCGTTGACCGGGAACGCGTCGAGGGCGTCGAAGGCCTCGCGCAGTTCGGTCCGGTCGGCCACCAGCCGGACGAACATCCCGGCGCACAGGTCGACCGGCTTGATGACCAGCGGGAAGCCCAGCGTACGCGCGGCGGTCTCGGTACCCGGCCAGTCCTCGGTGACCGCGAACGTCGGACCGGGCAGGCCGGCCGCCTGCATCCGTTGCCGCGCCAGGTCCTTGCGGCAGGCGTACTCGACGGCCTCCGGTCGGGCGCCCGGCAGGCCCAGGTGTGCGGCGAGTCGGGCTGCCGTGCCGAGGTAGTAGTCGCACGAGGTGATGACGCCGTCGAACCGCAGCACCTCGTGCAGCCGCTGGATCTGGGACAGCAGCATGTCCAGGTGGTTGGTGTCGGCGGTGATCACGTTGTCCGCGGCGAGCAGCGGGTGCACCCCGTCGCCGCCGCTCTGGCCCAGGTAGTGGTGCAGGTTCCTGGTCAGGAACGTGAACCGATGCCCTGCTTCCCGGATCGCCCGGGGCAGCAGGGTGCTCATCGCACCGACCCAGCTCTCAATCACCAGCAGATGTCCCACCGCGCACTCCCGATGTTCAGGGGATCCCCGACCACCAGACGATAACGGTTGTCATTTGCGATGGCTAGCCGGGTCCCCCGTTCACCACCGAGGAGAACCGCCCGCCGCGACCGGCGGCGGTGCTCACCTGCCGTGGTACGCGGCCCGCATGAGGTCCTGCATGTCGTCGAGCATGGGCATCCGCGGGTTGGCCGGAGCGCACTGGTCCTCGTAGGCGTTGAGGGCCTGTTGCCGCAGTGCGGCGAGGAAAGCCGCCTCGTCGACGCCGACGGCCTGGAAGGACGGCTCGATGCCGACGGCGTCGCGCAGCCGCTCCACCGCGGCGGCGTACGACTCGACCCCCTCCTGCGCGGTGGCCGCCGGCAGGCCCAGCATCCGGGCGATGTCCTGGAACCGCTCCGGCGCCCGGTAGTCCTCGTACTTGGGCCATCCGGTCAGCTTGGCCGGTGTCGTGCCGTTGTAGCGGATGACGTGCGGCATCAGGATCGCGTTGGTGCGTCCGTGCGCCACGTGGAAGGTGGCACCCAGGGTGTGCGACATGGCGTGCACGATGCCCAGGAAGGCGCTGCCGAAGGCCATGCCGGCGATGGTTCCCGCGTTGTGCATCTTCTCCCGGGCCTCGGCGTCGGCCGCGCCGTTGCGCACCGCGCGCTCCAGGTAGGTGAAGATCAGCTTGATGGCCTGCAACGCGAGTCCGTCGGTGAAGTCGTTGGCGTAGACGGAGACGTACGACTCGGTGGCGTGGGTCAGCGCGTCGAAACCGCTGTCCGCCGTGATGGTGGGCGGCAGGTCGGCGGCGAGGACCGGGTCGACGATGGCCACGCTCGGCGTCAGGGCGTAGTCGGCGAGGGGGAACTTCTTGCCGGTGGCGGTGTCGGTGATGACCGCGAACGGAGTCACCTCGGCGCCCGTGCCGGAGGTGGTGGGGATGCAGACCAGGCGGGCCCGCTCCCCCAGCGTCGGGAACTTGAAGGCCCGTTTGCGGATGTCGAAGAACTTCTCCCGCATGTCGGCGAAGACCACCTCCGGGTGTTCGTAGCGCAGCCACATCACCTTGGCGGCATCCATCGCCGAGCCGCCGCCCAACGCAATGATCGTGTCGGGCTGGAAGGACCGCATCAGCTCCGCGCCCCGGTCCACCGTGCCGACGCTCGGCTCCGGTTCGACATCGTCGATGATCTGCAACGCCGCCCGCTCGGGCCGCTGCTGCAGGACGGTGATCAGCCGGTCGACGTACCCCAGCCGGGTCATGGTGTGGTCGGTGACCACGGTGACCCGGTGCACGTCGGGCAGGTCGGCCAGGTAGCGGATCGCGTTCGCCTCGAAGTAGATCTTCGGCGGGACCTTGAACCACTGCAGGTTGTTGGTCCGGCGGCCGATCCGCTTGACGTTGACCAGGTCGACCGCGGTGACGTTGTTGGACACCGAGTTGCGACCGTAGCTGCCGCAGCCCAACGTCAACGAGGGCAGGAACGCGTTGTACATGTCGCCGATGCCGCCCTGCGACGCGGGAGCGTTCCAGATGATGCGCACCGCCTTGACCCGCCGCCCGTACTCCTCGACGAGCTGCGCGTCCTCGGTGTGGATGACCGCGCTGTGGCCGAGGCCGTTCAGCTCGACCATCTGCTCGGCGTACCGGATGCCCTCCTCGGTGGACTCGGCGCGTAGCACCGCCAGCACGGGGCAGAGCTTCTCCCGGGTGAGCGGTTCGGCCGGGCCGACGTGGTCCACCTCGACCAGGATCACCGACGTGTCGGCCGGCACGGTCAGGCCGGCGCGCTCGGCGATCCACGCTGCGCTCTGGCCGACGACCTGCGGGTTGAGCCGCCCACCGGCGCAGTCGGTGCCGCCGGCCGCCACGCCGAAGATCAGCTCCTCGATCCGGCGCTTCTCGTCGGGAGTGGCCCGGTGGGCGTGCAGTCGCTGGAACTCGGCCATCGCCGCCGGATACACCTCGGCATCGACGATCACCGCCTGCTCGGAGGCGCAGATCATGCCGTTGTCGAACGACTTCGACAGCACGATGTCATGCACCGCCCGGCGCAGCTTCGCGCCACGATGGACGTACGCCGGCACGTTGCCGGCGCCCACGCCGAGCGCCGGCTTCCCGGACGAGTACGCCGCCCGCACCATGCCGTTGCCGCCGGTGGCCAGGATCGTGGACACGCCGGGGTGCTTCATCAGCGCGCCGGTGGCCTCGACGGAAGGCTGCTCGATCCACTGGATGCAGTGCTCGGGTGCGCCCGCGGCGACGGCGGCGTCCCGGACCACCCGGGCCGCCTCGGCACTGCACCGCTGGGCGTCCGGATGGAAGGCGAAGATCATCGGGTTGCGGGTCTTCAGGCCGAGCAGCGCCTTGAAGATGGTCGTCGACGTGGGATTGGTGACCGGGGTGACGGCGCAGACCACGCCGACCGGCTCGGCGATCTCGACGATGCCGTTGATCTCGTCACGGGAGATGACACCGACCGTCTTCAGGCCCGCCATGTGATTGGTGACGTGCTCACACGCGAAGATGTTCTTGACGGCCTTGTCCTCGAAGACGCCACGGCCGGTCTCGGCCACCGCCGTTCGCGCCAGATCGGCGTGCCGGCTCAGCGCCGCCACGGAGGCCTTAGCCACGATCCGGTCGACGCGCTCCTGGTCGAAGGCGGCGTAGTCGTCCAGGGCCTTGAGTCCATTGCCGACCAAGGCGTCGATGGCCATTTCGGGCGTGCTGGCTGTCCCGTTCCGCGGCGGCGGGGCAGAGGCGGGCAGGAGGCTCGTCGCGGTGGCGGCGGTCATCCGGATCACTCCGATCGTCGATGCCGGCTCACGTCGTCCGGTCACACCCCGATCGTCGCCGCCGCACCGGTGCCCGCGCCGGTGTCCAGCGGCCCGGACCGCCCGGGTCTTTCGCCCCTGACCGTCCGGCCGTGCCCGCGAGAGGCTCGAAGAGAGCTTCCAGGAGGAGACATGTCCCAGCAGCACAGCCCGGCGGTCCGACCCGAGCAGCGGGCGACGGCGCGGCCCGACCCGTGGCGCGGCTTCCACGGCGACGCCTGGCGCGACACTGTCGACGTCGCCGGATTCGTCCGCGACAACGTCACCCCGTACCACGGCGACGCCCGGTTCCTCGCCGGGCCGACCCCCCGCACCACGCAGCTGTGGAACCGGCTGCGTGACCTGTTCGTCATCGAACGCGAGCGTGGGATCTACGACGTCGACCCGCACACCCCCGCCACGATCACCTCGCACGCGCCCGGCTGGATCGACCGGGATTCCGAGCTGATCGTCGGGCTGCAGACCGACGCGCCGCTGCGCCGGGCGATCATGCCCAACGGTGGGCTGCGGATGGTGGAGAACGGGCTGACCGCGTACGGCTTCGAGATGGACCCACTGGTGCGCCGCATCTTCACCACGTACCGCAAGACCCACAACGCCGGAGTCTTCGACGCCTACCCCGCCGACGTGCTGGCGGCGCGGCGCTCGCACATCGTCACCGGGCTTCCCGACGCGTACGGCCGTGGCCGGATCATCGGCGACTACCGGCGGGTCGCGCTCTACGGCGTCGACCGCCTCGTCGCCGAGCGCCAGGCGATCAAGGCGTCCCTGGACGATCACCCCTGCACCGAGGACGTCATCCGCGACCGTGAGGAGCTGGCCGAGCAGATCCGCGCCCTCGGTGAGCTCAAGGAGATGGCGGCCGGCTACGGCTACGACATCAGCGCGCCCGCCGCCACCGGCCGCGAGGCGATCCAGTGGCTCTACTTCGCCTACCTGGCCGCCACCAAGGAACAGAACGGCGCCGCCATGTCGCTGGGCCGCACGTCGACCTTCGTCGACGTGTTCCTGGACCGCGACATCGCCGAGGGCCGGCTCACCGAGTCCGCCGCCCAGGAGCTGATCGACGACTTCGTGATCAAGCTGCGGATCATCCGGTTCCTGCGCACCCCCGAGTACGACGAGTTGTTCTCCGGCGACCCCACCTGGGTGACCGAGGCGATCGGTGGCGTCGGCGCGGACGGTCGGCCGCTGGTGACCCGCACCAGCTTCCGGTACCTGCAGACGCTGTACAACCTCGGTCCGGCGCCCGAGCCGAACCTGACCGTGCTCTGGTCGGCCGACCTGCCCACCGGTTTCAAACGCTTCTGCGCGCAGGTGTCGCTGGACACCAGCGCCATCCAGTACGAGAACGACGACCTGATCCGGCCGGTGTACTCCGACGACACCGCGATCGCCTGCTGCGTGTCGGCGATGCGCGTCGGCAAGGACATGCAGTACTTCGGCGCCCGCGCCAACCTCGCCAAGGCCCTGCTCTACGCGATCAACGGCGGTCGGGACGAAATCACCGGCGAGCAGGTCGCGCCCGCGACCCCGCCCGTCACCGACGACGTGCTGGACTACGACACCGTCCTGGCCGCGTTCGACCGGACCCTCGACTGGCTCGCCCGCACCTACGTACGCGCGCTCAACGTCATCCACTACATGCACGACAAGTACGCCTACGAGCGGCTGGAGATGGCGCTGCACGAGCACCCGGTGCACCGCTTCCTCGCCACCGGAATCGCCGGGCTCTCCGTCGCCGTGGACAGCCTCTCGGCGATCCGGCACGCCCAGGTCAAGGTGCTGCGCGACGGCACCGGCCTGGTCACCGACTACACCGTCGACGGCGACTACCCTGCCTTCGGCAACAACGACGAGCGGGCCGACGCGATCGCCGTCGACCTGGTGCAGCGCTTCATGGACAAGGTTCGGGCGCAGCCGACGTACCGGGGTGCCGAGCCGAGCCTGTCTGTGCTCACCATCACGTCGAACGTGGTCTACGGCAAACACACCGGCAACACCCCGGACGGTCGTCGGGCCGGCGAGCCGTTCGCTCCCGGCGCGAACCCGATGAACGGCCGGGACACCCACGGCCTGGTCGCGGCGGCGCTGTCGGTCGCCAAGCTGCCGTACGCCAGCGCCCGTGACGGCATCTCGCTCACCACCACGGTCACCCCGGACGGGCTCGGCCGCACCCGCGACGAGCAGATCGACAATCTCGTGGGGGTGCTCGACGGTTACGCCGACTCGGGCGGCTTCCACCTCAACGTCAACGTCCTCGACCGGGTCACCCTCGAAGACGCCATGGCGCACCCCGAGCGGTACCCGCAGCTGACCATCCGGGTCTCCGGGTACGCGGTGAACTTCGTCCGGTTGACCCGCGAGCAGCAGCGCGACGTCATCTCCCGCACCTTCCACGGCCGGCTCTGATGACGACGATCGTCTGGCCGTCGCGCCCGCACGTCGTCCCCGCCGGTGCGGTGGTCGGGTCCGTCCACTCCTTCGACACGTCGACCGGAGTGGACGGGCCCGGCACCCGCTTCGTCGCGTTCCTCGCCGGCTGCCCGCTGCGCTGCCGCTTCTGCCACAGCCCCGACACCTGGTTCCAGCGCAGCGGACGGGCCATGACCGTGGACGAGCTGGTCACCGAGATCCGGCGGTACGAACGCTTCATCAAGGTGGCCGGTGGTGGCGTCACGCTCAGCGGCGGCGAACCGCTGCAACAGGCGCGGTTCACCGCTGCCGTGCTGCGCAGGTGCAAGGATATGGGCCTGCACACCGCACTGGACACCAGCGGTTTCCTGGGCGACCGCGCCACCCCGGAACTGCTCGACGCGACGGATCTGGTGCTGTTGGACATCAAGAGCTGGGACCCGGCGACCTACCGCCGGGTCACCCGGACCGGTGCGGTCGCGCCGACGCTGCGGTTCGCCCGCCGTCTCGCCGAGCGGGGCACCCCGATCTGGATCCGCTTCGTCCTGGTGCCGGGCCTCACCGACGACCCGGCCAACGTGGCCGGCGTCGCCGACTTCGTCGCCACGCTGCCCACCGTGCAGCGGGTGGAGGTGCTGCCGTTCCACCGGCTCGGCGAGCACAAGTACCGCGCGCTGGGGCTTCCGTTTCCCTGCGGCGACACCGAGCCCCCCACGCCCGAACTGCTCGACCGGGTGCGTGCCCAGTTCGCGGAGCGGGGCCTGCTGACCCGGTGACCGGCCGGCCGGCTGCCGATGCGGGCAAGGGTCCGACTGCCGAGGTGTCAGAGCACCGCGAGGCGAACCTGGTTGACAGCGGGAGCACCCGGTGTGCAACATATCGCATGCCTGTTCCACGGGGGCCCGGACTCGCTCCCCGGTCACTTCTTCGCGACGAGGCCTACCGGGCGATCCGCGACGCCATCGTCGGCGGCACGCTGGCCCCCGGCGAACGCCTCAACGACAGCGACCTGGTCGAGTGGCTCGGCGTCAGCCGCACCCCGGTCCGGGAGGCGCTGGCACGCCTGGAGCAGGCGGGTCTCGTACAGACCAAACCCGGGCGCTACACGATGGTCAGCCCGCTGGACGTCCGCGCCGCCCGAAACGCCCACTCGGTCACGGCCGCCATGCACGAACTGGCGGTACGCGAGGCCCTGCCCAACCTCTCCACCGACGAGATCGACGTCATGCGCGAGGCCAACGCACGGTTCGCCGAGGCGCTGCGGCGCAACGACGTGGACGCGGCCATTGCCGCCGACGACGACTTCCACGCCGTCGCGGTGCAGGCCAGCGCCAACCAGGCCCTGCGCGACGTGCTCGAACAGTTCACCCCGGTGCTGCGTCGCCTGGAGCGAATGCGTTTCTCCTCACTCGGTGGCCGGGAGTCGGTCGCCCAGCACGACCGGATCATCGCGCTGTGCGAGGCCGGAGATGTCGGGGGTGCGGCGGCCGCCACCCGCGCCAACTGGGAGACCCTCGCTCCCCTGCTCGACACCGACGACCCCGGTCACTCCAGGTCGACCGGTTGACGGAGCAGGCGTCCCACACTCTCGCAGGTCAGGCCGGGACGTACGCTTGCGGCATGCCTGACGAACCTCGGTGGTTGACCGACCACGAGCGCGACGCCTGGCTTGCGCTGGCCAAACTCATGTTCAACCTGCCGAGCGCCCTCGACGCCCAACTCCTGCGCGACAACCACCTCACGCTGTTCGACTACTTCGTGCTCAGCGGCCTGTCCATGACGCCCGGACGCACCATGCGGCTCAGTGATCTGGCCGGCCAGATCAGCTGCTCGCTGTCCCGACTGTCGAACGTCGTCAAGCGCCTCGAACAGCGGGGCCTGCTCCGCCGCGCGCCCGACCCGGACAGCCCCCGCTACACCGTGGCCACGCTCACCGACGCCGGGTGGGACCTGGTGGTCGCCGCAGCGCCCGGGCACGTCGCAGCCGTGCGTCACTACGTCATCGACGGCCTCACCGCGAGCCAGATCGACGTCCTGCGCGAGGTGGCCTGCCACGTGACCCGGCAGATATCCGAGACCCCGGAGGCCACCGCGCGCTCCCACTGACGCCGGCGGCAGGTGTCGTCCCGCACGTCCCGACCGGTCGGATGCCCTGCCCGGTCAGCCGTCGCCGGGGACCGATGCGGGCGTCGGCGGCGCGAGCGTCGACGCGGCCGGTTGCGGGATCGTCCCGACCGGCAGCCGGACGGCGAACCGGGCGCCCCGACCAGGATGGCCGCGGGCGTCGATGGTGCCCCCGTGCCCGGTGACCACCTCCCGAAGCAGCGCCAAGCCGAGTCCGGTGTGCCGCCGCTCCGGGCCCGCACCGCTGTAGAACCGGTCGAAGATGCGGTCGGCCGGATCGAAGCCGTTGCCGGTGTCGGCGACGATCAACTCCGCCACCTCGTGGGCGGACAGGCGCACTGTCACGTCGATGCGCCCGCCGGCCGGGGTGTGCGTGAGGGCGTTGGTCAGCAGTTCGCTGATCACCCGCCGCAGCGCCGATTCCACCCCGGCGACCGGGACCGGCACGTCCGGGCGGCTGAGGGTGAGGGTCACACCCTGTTCGCCGGCCCGGTCATTCTCGGCGAGCACAGCGGCCTCGGCGAGGGTGGCCAGGTCCACCGGGTCGGCGGCCGGCCGGTCACCCGGTGCTGCGGCCAGCCGGGCGGAGAGCAGCAGGTCGTTGACGACCTCGCCGAGCCGTCTGGTGGTGCCGGTCAGGCGATTCAGCTCCGACTGGTACTCGACGGGCAGGTCGGCCGCGCCGGCCCGCCGCGCCAGCAGTTGGGCGCGGGTGTGCACCTGCGCGATGGGCGTACGCAGTTCGTGGCTGACGTCGGCGATGAACCGGCGCTGCCGGGCGAGGGAGTCGGCCAGCGGCGCGACGGCGAGCCGACCCACCACCGACCCGCTGGCGACGGCGACGACCAGCCCGAGCAGTTCCGCGACGGCGAGCGCGACGAGCAGGTGGCGCCGGTCGGCGAGCTGGTACCGGGCGTCGAAGATCGCCTGCACGACGTCCTCGCCGCGGGTCTCGGTCAGGACGAAGTAAACCGTGCCGTTGCGCGTGATCGTCGTCTCCGCCGGGATTCCGGTACTGGCCGTGGTGGTCATCGCCGGCGCCAGCGGGAACCCGGGCGGCGCCGGCACCGTACCGCCGCTGATCTCGCCGTCGCGGAGCAGGAACAGCCAGGTGCAACCGGGCGGACCGGACGGGTCGCTGCGGCTTGCGGTGTAGGCGAGTTCCCGTTTGATCTGACGCTCCTGGCCACGGACCAGCATGCCGTAGGCGAGCACGCCGACCACCGTGACCAGGACGGTCACCGCGAGCCCGACCAGCACGCCGACCCGGCGACGGGCCCGGGCCACCACGATGCGCTCGGCCACCATCCAGGAGAGGCCGGCCCGTGCCGGCCGCCGCAGCCGCACCTTCCGCCACGGCATCACAGCTCACCGAGCCGGTAGCCGAGGCCGTGCACGGTACGGACCGCCGTCCGGCCGAGCTTGCGGCGCAGGTAGTACACGTAGGTGTCGACGATGGAGGTCGCCGCCGCCTCGTCGAAGACCCGGCGGCGCAGCTCGGAGCGGGTGTGCACCGCCCGGGGGCGCACGGCGAGCACGCGGAGCAGTTCGAACTCCCGGGCGGACAGTGCCACCCGGGTGCCGTCCGCCAGCACCACGTCCCGCAGGCCGAGGTCGAGCCGGCCGGTACCGATCGGCAGCGCCTCGGCGCCGTCGGACGTACGTCTGCAGAGCGCCCGGATCCGGGCACTCAGTTCGTCCAGGTCGAACGGCTTGATCAGGTAGTCGTCGGCGCCCGCGTTCAGGCCGGCGACCCGGTCGTCGACGGTGCCGAGCGCGGTGAGCAGCAACGCGCGGGCCCCGATCGCGCGGGAACGCAGCCGGGTCAGCAGGTTGAGCCCGTCGAGCGCCGGCAGCAGCCGATCGATCACCATCACGTCGTAGGGTCGGGTGAGCCCGAGATGCAGGCCCCGTTGTCCGTCCCGGGCCACGTCGACCTCGTACCCCTCGTCGGCCAGCACCTCGGTGAGCATGTCCGCGAGTTCCGCGTCGTCCTCCACCAGGAGCAGCCGGTGCACGCCTGGTGATACCCCGCTTACCTGTAGCACATGTCGAGAATCCCACACCGATCCTCGACATCGATTGTGACCAATGTCTCTATGTTGTCTCGATCGGGCATCGCCGACGTCCCGATCGACCTTCCGTGGTCAGCGTCGGACCTCCTCGACGTGGCTCGCGCAGAGGCGCTGGCGCCGGGCGTCGAGCACCATCCAGGTGCCCAGCGCCAGTTGGACGAGGCTGCGCCACACGTCGGACCAGAGGTCGCCCCAGCGCATCACCGACAGCCGGACCCGTGCGGGCGGGCGGGCGCCGGTCGGGACGAGGAAGCAGGGACCGCGGTTCGGCAGCGACCGGGTGTGCCGCACGGTGGAGACCAGGGCGTACCGGCGCAGCACCTCCCGGGTCACCGCGCGCATCATCACCGGCGCGATGCCGCGTGCCGGGCAGGCCCGGTTGGCGGTGACACCGAAGGGGACGAAGTGTGCGGCCCGGCGGTCGAGGGTCAGCCAGCGGGCCGGCTCGAAAGCGTCGTCGGCCGCCGGTCCGCTGCGCTGGTAGGCCAGGTAGTTGAAGAGCAGCACCGAGCCGGCCGGGATGGTGAGCCCCGCGTCGACCTCGATCGGACCGGACGTGATCCGGTGCGCCACCCCGAAGAGCGGATGCACCCGCAGCGTCTCGTCGATCACCCGGTCCAGGGCGGCGTCACCGTCGGGACCGTCGAGGGTGGCGACCAGGTCACGCTGCACCGCCGGATGTTGCGCCACGGCGAGCAGGAGGTGCGCCATCGCCTCCGACATCTGCACGACGGCGGTGTTGAAGAAGGTGCCCTGGAGGTACCACGCGGTCTCCTCGGCGGTGAAGGGTTCCGGCAGCGTCACCGGCGCGGTGCCGGCCTCGACCCGGGCCCGCAGATAGCGGGTCAGCCGGTCGCGCCGGTCCAGGTGCCGCAGCCCGCAACACTTGAGCGCGGTGACCACGTCGTCGGCGTTGGCCACGATCAGCGCCCGGACGTCCGGCGGGCACGCCGCGCCGAAGACGAGTTCGTAGTACACCTCCGCCCAGATCGGCATCATCAGGTCCCGCAGCCGGACGTGGCGGGTCCGGCCGGCCGGCAGTTCGTCGAGGATCCGTCGGGTCGCCGCGCCGGCCAACTCGGTCGAGCGCCGGTGCGACACCGCGACCACCCGCCTGGTCGTCCGGGCGACCGTGCGGTAACGCTCGCCCGGCTCCAGGTGTTCCTGGTGCATCTGCGGCCCGGGCGCCAGCCAGTACCAGAACAGGTCGGAGATGCCGGCACCCCGGCTACGCCCGCTGGCCGCCGGATGGGAGTAGATCCGAACGAAGTGCTCGGGCCCGATCCCGGGGCCGGGCACCGGGATCCCCTCGGCACCGTTCACCCGCCTGAAGATCCACTCACGGAGCCGGATCACCGCCGGTGGCAGCCGGCGCGGCAGCAGCCACCCCACGGCCAGCAGACCGGCCAGGCAG
The DNA here is from genome assembly GCF_042898635.1 of Micromonospora sp. NPDC000442. NCBI lineage: Bacteria > Bacillati > Actinomycetota > Actinomycetes > Micromonosporales > Micromonosporaceae > Micromonospora > Micromonospora sp. NPDC000442. Next base: position 79,574 of record NZ_JBIAYZ010000008.1, read on the forward strand.
CACAGCAGCACCAGCGGGCGGGTCATCCCGGCACCCGGTCGAGGATCAGCTCGCGGGTGAGGTCGGCGGGGCGGACCGCACCGGCAAGCGTCATGGCCCGGGCCAACTCGGCGCGGAGCAGGTCGAGCAGCTGTCCGACGCCGTGCTGTCCCCGGGCCGCCAGCGCCCAGACCACCGGTCGGCCGATCCCGACCGCGACGGCCCCGAGCGCCAGCGCGGTGAGGATGTCGGTCCCCCGGCGGATCCCGCCGTCGAGCAGGACGGGGATGCGTCCACCGACCGCCGCCACGACCGCCGGCAGGGCGTCGATGCTCGCCGGTACCCCGTCGAGCTGCCGCCCCCCGTGATTGGAGACCAGCACGGCGTCCACGCCGTGCGCGACCGCGAGCCGGGCGTCGGCGGGGTGCAGGATCCCCTTCAGCACGATGGGCAGCCGGGTCGTCCCGCGCAGCCACTCGATCCGCGCCCAGTCGAGGGTGGCGTCCATGACGATGTCCCGGATCCGGCCGGTCTCCGGGTCACGCATGTTCTCGCAGCAGTAGCCGGCCGGCAGGTCGAGGAAGCCGTTGCGCAGGTCGCGGTCGCGGCGGCCGAAGACCGGCGAGTCGACCGTGACCACCAGGGCGCGGCAGCCGGCCGCCTCAGCCCGCCTGATCACCGAGGCGGTGAAGCCGAGATCCGGCTGTGGATAGAGCTGGAACCACAGTCGCGCCGGTCGGTGCGACGGGTCACTGGCGTCGGCCACCGCCTCGATCGGCGTGGTGGCGGCCATGCTCACCACCAGGACGGTGCCGGCCGCCCCGACCGCCCGGGCCGTCGCCACCTCCCCCTCCGGGTGGGCCAGCCGGTGAAACGCGGTCGGAGAGACCAACACCGGCATGGGCAGTGTCTCGCCGAACAGTTCGGTCCGCAGGTCGCGCTCGCCGCCGCCGCGGAGCACCCGGGGCAGGATCCGGTACGCGTCGAAGGCCGTCTCGTTGGCCCGCAGCGTCCGCTCGTCCCCGGCGCCACCGGCGAAGAAGTCCCGGTGCACCGGATCGAGCCGCAGCCGGGCCTCGGCTTCCAGATCGCCGACACGGTACAGGGGACCCGGATCGGCCACGGCTGGATGGCACGGGGTCACCTGCGCCGGCACCGAGGGCACGGTGTCAGCCCACCGTCGTCGTCAGGCAGCGGTTCAGGAAGGCGACCAGCGGCGCCCGGTGCACCTGCGGCTTGTTCCACTGGTTCTCCAGGTTCTCCGCCAGGTGGTGCTCCGCCGTCACCTGGCCGCCGCGGTGGTGACGCACCACCGGATGCAGGTACGCCGCGTCGTGGGCCTGGCCGGCCGTGTCCTGGGCGATCCGGCTCACCGAGATGTCGAAGGGGTCGACCTGGTCGTGGTCGGGACCGTACTCAAGGGTGACGACGAACGCGTGCTCGACCGGATGGTCGGCGGTGGCCAGCCCAGCCTGCCCGAGGTAGTCGACCGGCAGCTCCTCGTGGTAGCGGGCGCTCGGCCCGGCGACGGTGAGCACGTCGGCGAGCACCGCGAACTGCTGCCAGAGGCCGGAGGAACGGTTGACCCGCTCGATGATCGCGTCGGCCGCCGCCTCGGCGGTCGCGTCGAGCTTCTCCGCCGGCCACGGATTGTCGTGGTAGCGGTGTTCCAGGATGCGGTGCAGTGCCCGCACCCCGTACCGGAAACCATGAATGAAGCCGTTCGTCGACTTCTTGAAGTCGCGCTCCTGGGTCAGGGTGCCGGCGAAGAAGAGACCCGGCACGTTCACCGACTCGAACGCCGGGGTCTGGGCCGGGAAACGATCGTTGATCACCAGCGTCGGGCGGCAGTCCTCGGCGAAGATCGACGGGTCGAAGCGGAAACCGGTGCAGGCCAGCACCCGGTCGTAGCGCAGCTCCTTGGTGACCTCGTTGGCTCGGGAGAAGCCGAAGGTCACCCGGTAGCCGTCGCCGTCCCGCTCGATGCCGCGCACGTGCCCGTCCAGGATCGCGTTCGCCGACTTGAGCTGGTAGGTGTCCAGGAAGTTGTTGTTCACCGCCCGCAGGTGTCCGACGTAGTGGGTCCGCCATGCCATCCGGACCGAGCTCGGCCCCGCCACATGGACCAGGGTGGTGGTCTCCATCAGGCTGTCCGCGGTCTCGAAAGCGGAGTTGCCCTTTCCGATGATCAGCACCCGCTGGTCGAGGAAGTCGCGCGGGTCGACCGGCATCTCGTCGTACCGCTCCGCCAGCTCGATGCCGGGGATCGGCGCGACGTACGGCTGCGCGACCCCGGTCGCCACGACGACTCGACGCGCCCGGTACGTCGTACCCGCCTCGTCGGTGACCACGAAGCCACCGTCGCCGGACCGGGCGACCCGGACCACCCGGGTCTGGTAGCGGACCCGGACCCCGGTGGCCGCCGCGAAGTCCGCCAGGTAGCGGACCATCACCTCGGCGTCCGGGAAGTAGCGCTCGGTGTAGCGGGTGAACCGCAGCGCCGGGTCGTCGCTGAGCAGCGAGTTCCAGTCCAGCCGCAGGTTCAGCTCCGGATCGTCGGAACCGGTGTGCGGCTTGTTGATCGAGATGAGTTGACGGTGCCGGGGAAACCGGGTGAAGAAGTCGCCGGGAACGTCGGCGGACTCCAGTACCAGGTAGTCCCGTCGGCCGTCCCGTTCGAGGAGCGCCCCGAGCTGAAGTCCGGCCGGCCCCGCCCCGATGATCAGATAGTCGAGCATCTCTCCGGTCACCAGGCGACGGTACGAAGGCGAACTCAGAGAAAAATCAGCCCGGGACGCGGTCGTCGCCGTCGATGCCGATCAGCCCGGTGGCTCGGTCAGCAGGTCGAGCAGGTCGGCGGCACGGCGGACATCGTCGTCGAGCGGGCGGTCCGGGTCGATCGCCGGCACGATCTCCGCGAGCCGCTCCAGCAGGGCGACGCTGGCCGGTGCGGTAGGGGTACGCGCACCGACGTGGACCGCCTGGCGCAGCCCCACCGCAAGCGTTCCGCAGATCAGCCGCAGCAGCCGCGCCTGGTCCACGGCGCGCAGCGCGGCCTGGGTACCGAACGGGACGACGTCCTGGTTGTGCAGATTCGTCGGCAGACTCTGCATCCCGGCCGGGGTGGCCTGCCGGCGGATCTCCGCGACCATCGCGGTCGCGGCGAGCTGGGCACCCTGTAGCCCGTGCTGCCGTCCCGGCCCGGCCGCGAGCATCGGCGGCAGCCCACCGTTGCGGACCGGGTCGACCAGGAGGTCGAGTTGGCGCTCGACCAGGTTGCCGAGCTGCGCGGCCACGGTCGCCAGCACGTCGGCGGCGAAGGCCGCCGGCTGGCCGAAGAAGTTGCCGCCGTGCAGCACCAGGTCGTCGTCGGGGACGAACAGCGGGTTGTCGCTGACGCTGCGCAGATCCGACTCCACCACGCCGTCGACGTACCGCAACGCATCCTCGGCCGCGCCGAGCAACTGCGGGGTGCAGCGGATGCTGTACGCCTCCTGGAGCGGACGCCCACCCGACGGCACCCCACCAGCGAGGCACTGCCGCATCCGGGCGCCGACGTCGACCGCGCCGGGATGCCCGTACGCGGCCAGCAGCCGGGGATGCAGGAACTGGCCGGGGTCGCAGCCGAGCACGTCGACGAGCAGGCAGCTCAGCAGCTGGGCGGCCCGGTGCGCGCGGCGGATGTCGTCCAGGGCCAGCGCGGTGGCGGCGGTGGTCAGCGAGGTGCCGTTCACCAGCGCCAGCGCGTCGCGTCCGTCCAGGAGCAGCGGTGTCAGGCCGGCCGTGGCGAGCGCCTCGGCGGCGGGCATCCGGTCACCGTCCAGACAGGCCCAGCCCCGGCCCCGCAGCGACTGGGTGGCGTAGGCGAGCGGGATGAGGTCACCGCTGGCCCCGACCGACCCGAGGCGGGGCATCGCCGGCACGAACGTCGTACCGAACATCGCGGCGAGCCCCTCGACGACCCGGAGCGAAACGCCGGAGGTGCCCTGGCCCAGCGACCAGACCCGGACCAGCATCGCCGCCCGGACCACCTCCGGGTCGATGTCCGGGCCCTGACCGGCGCCGAGGTGGGCGAGGGTGTTGTCGCACTGGTCCGCGTCGTCGTCGCGGCCGGCGAAACCGACGAGCGCGCCGAACCCGGTGGTGGCACCGTAGACCTGACGGTCGTCGCCGAGGACCGCTCGCAGGTGGTCGCGGGAGCGCCGCACCCGGTCGCGTACCTCGGCGGTGATGTCGACGGTGACCTCTGTCGCGGCCCGGCGCAGGTCTGCCACCCGCAGCGGACGGGCCAGGTCGATCGGGCTGACCGCGTCGGACGCGGTGGGGGTCGTCATCGGGCCGACCGTAGCCGCGGATTCTCAGAGCGGTCTGAGTTATCTCTGATGACCGGTCGCTAGCGTCCGGCGCATGACGCACGCCTACCTGATCATCGGTGCGGGGCCGGCGGGACTGCAACTCGGCGCGTTGCTCGAACGCGACGGTCATGACTACGTCGTCCTGGAGGCTGGCGCCGCGCCCGGCACCTTCTTCCGCCGCTATCCGCGACACCGCAAGCTGATCTCCATCAACAAGGTCCACACCGGTTGCGACGATCCGGAGTTCAACCTGCGGATGGACTGGAACTCGCTGCTCAGCGACGATCCGGAGCTGCTGTTCAGCCGGTACAGCCAGCGGTACTTCCCGGCCGCCGACGACCTGCTGCGCTACCTCGCCGACTTCGCCACGGCGACCGGGGTGCGGGTCCGCTACCGGACCCGGGTGGTCCGGATCGGCCGCGACGACGACGGCTTCCACGCCCTCGACGCCGACGGCCGCACCTGGCGGGGACGCCGACTGGTCGTCGCGACCGGCGTCTCGCAGCTGTACCTGCCGCCCATCGACGGGATCGAGACCGCCGAACGGTACGACACGGTAAGCGTCGACCCGGCCGACTTCGTCAACCAACGCGTCATGATCATCGGCAAGGGGAACTCCGGTTTCGAGACCGCCGACGCGCTGATGGAGACCGCCGCCGTGGTGCACCTGGCCGGGCCCCGCTCGGTGCGCTTCGCCTGGCAGTCACACTATGTCGGGCACCTGCGCGCGGTGAACAACAACTTCCTCGACACCTACCAGTTGAAGTCGCAGAACGCCGTGCTTGACGGCACGGTGGAGAGCATCCACCGCCGGCCCGAGGGCGGCTACCTGGTCCGCTTCCGGTACGCCCGCACGGTCGAGGCGGTCCGGGAGATCCGCTACGACCGGGTCATCGCCTGCACCGGATTCCGTTTCGACGCGAGCATCTTCGACGAGAGCTGCCGACCCCGGCTGGTGATCGACGACCGCTTCCCGGAGCAGACCTCGGCGTACGAGTCGACCTCGGTCCCCGACCTCTACTTCGCCGGCACCGTCACCCAGCAGCGCGACTTCAAAAAATCGACAAGCGGCTTCATCCACGGCTTCCGGTACGGGGTACGGGCGCTGCACCGCATCCTCGCGTCCCGCTACCACGACACGCAATGGCCGACCACCCGCCTGGCGGCGACCCCCGAGGCGATCACCGACGCGATCATCGCCCGGGTCAACCGCTCCTCGGCGCTCTGGCAGCAGTTCGGGGTGCTCGGCGACGTGGTGACGGTCCGCGACGACACCGCGTACTACCACGAGGAGGTGCCGATGGCGTACCTCGCCGACGGTGGGCTGGACGACGGGTGGGCGCTCGCCGTCACCCTCGAGTACGGGCCGGACCACGACTCCGCCGACCCGTTCGACATCTCGGTGCCCCGGGTGGCGGAGAACGACGCGTACGCCGCGCACCGGGCCACGTACCTGCACCCGGTCGTGCGGCACTACCGGGACGGGCAGGTGGTGGCCGTGCACCACCTGGCGGAGAACCTGGAGAACGAGTGGAACCTGCCCACCGTGCACCAGCAGCCGCTGGCGGTCTTCGTCAAGGAGTCCCTGGCCGGTGTCGCCCCTGCGGCGGGAGCATCCGGGTGACGACGGGAGCCGAACCGGGCCATCCGCAGGCGATCCTCGACCTGCTGGACAGCGGGCGGGTCCGCCCGGTCATCGAGCACGGTTCGCGTACCGTCGGCGCCGACGAGTTGTCCGAGCTGGTCGCCCGGGTCGCCGCAGGGCTGCGGGCGGCGGGAATCGGTCCCGGTGTCGGGGTGGCGGTGGCGCTGGGTGTGTCTCCGGAGGCGTTCGCCGCCATCGTCGCGGCACAGGTGGTCGGCGCCCGGGTCGCCGGGGTGCGCCCCGGACTCCCTCCCGATCACCTCCGGCACCTGCTCGGCCACCAGATCTCGGCGGTGCTCGTCGACCGCTCGACCGCGACCGCGCAGCTGCGGTCGGCCACCGCCGACCTTGCCCTGCTCGGCATCGGCCCGGTCGACGGAACACCCGACCTGACCGCCACTCGGGCCGACGTCACCCCGCCGGTCCCCGCCGGACGTCCGGACGACATCGCCCGGGTCGTCTACACCAGCGGCAGCACCGGCAACCCGAAGGGCTGCCTCCAGACGTACGCGTCACTCGACGCCGCCTGGGCGGCTCACCCGGACCGGTGGCCACCGGCGGTCCGCGACCTCGCCGGCAACCTCGACCGCTACCTGGTGTTCGGCTCGCTGAGCAGCCAGGTGATGCTGGAGTACGGCATTCTCACCCTGGCCGCCGGGGGCACCATGGTGATCGCCGAAGCACCCCGGGCCGGGAAGCCGTTCTTCCCCGACGCACTGGTCCGGCACCGGGCGACGGCCAGTGTGATCACCGTGCCCCGGCTGGCGAAGCTGGTCGCCGCCCAGCGCGCCGCACCGGCCGACCTCGGCGCACTGCGCGCCCTGCTGGTCTCGGGCTCCCCGCTGCACCCGGCCCGGCTCGACGAGGCGCTCTCCGTGCTCGGGCCGGTCGTCTACCACGGCTACGGCCAGACCGAGACCGGCATGATCTCCATGCTGACCCCGGCGGAGATGCTCGCCGCACCGGCCCTGCTCGCCTCGGTGGGCCGCCCGCCGACCGCGGTCGAGGTGCAGGTCCGCGACACCGCCGGCCGGCCGGTCCCGGCCGGGGTCGAGGGGGAGATCTTCGTCCGCACCCCGTCCCAGGCGAGCGGTTACTGGAACGACCCGGCAGAGACGGCCGAGGTCTTCACCGACGGTTGGGTACGCACCCGTGACCTCGGACGGCTGGACCGCGACGGCTACCTGCACCTGCTGGGACGGGCCCGGGACGTCATCATCGTCAACGCCGACCTCCAGTACGCCGGCCCGATCGAACGGGTCCTGGCCAGCTCCGCCGACGTCGTCGAGGCGTACGTGGTGGCCGCACCCGACGAGGAGACCGGCGAGGCGGTGCACGCCTTCGTGGTGCCCGCGCCGGGCCGGCAGCCGGATCCGGACGTGCTACGCGAGCTGGTCCACAAGCAGCTCGGCGAGCCCTGCACTCCCCGGAAGATCACCTTCATCGCCGAGGCACCGGTCACGGCCGCCGGCAAGCCTGACAAGCGACGCCTGGCCGGCCTACCCGACGGGCGCGACGCGGACGGGTGACGGGCGGCGTCCCAGGCGCGCCGCGTGACGCGTGTTCACTGGACGGTGGTCTCGACCTCGGACAGGAGCCTCTGCACGGCGCTGCCGTGCGCAACGGCCCGGTCGTGCAGGCGGGCAGCGGGCCCGGGCCCCCACAGGCGGGCGGCCAACTGTTGGTACTCCGAGAGTTTGGGCATCTTGCTGTCCAGGCGGAACAGGATGGCCAGCGGGCGGCGGCGCCACCAGCGGCTGATCCAGTCGATCGGTTGCGTCAGCAGCAGTGCACCGTAGCTTGTCGGCACGGTCGGCGCGGTGGCCACCGTGACCGCCTTCTCCGTCAGGTTGAGCATCTCGGTCACGGATACCGCCTCGCGCCCCGGGCCGCTCGCCTCATCCAGCAGGGTTCGGTAGCGGGTCAGCAGTTTGCGGCGTTCGCGGATCGTGTCGGCGGCCTGCAACTCGGCCTTGAAGTCAGCGAAGTAGCGGCGGTATCCACTGAACTCGTCGCGGACTCGGAGCACCTGCTCGGGAATGTCGTCGAGACCGGACGCGCGGGACAGCACGAGCGCGGCGATCGGCGGGATCGGGATCGTCGACATGGCCGTCCACTCGGCGACGACGTCGCCTCCGGTGAGCGGTTCCTGGAGCGATTCGGCGATCCTGTCGTACAGCTGACGCGGCAGCGACCGGTAGGTCTTCTGCAGGGTGCCGGCGACGAACGGCACGCGGTCGAAGTCGGGAAAATAGTCGAGGCCGTGCGCGGCGGCCACCACCAGATAGCCGTTGCCCCGGTACATCCGCTCCTTGGCCACGGCCTCGCCCGCGCTGGCGAAGCTGCCGAGCCCGTCGACCTGGGCGAGGAGATTGTTCAGCCCGGTCGTGTAGTCCAGACCGGTCACCGCGCCGGTCTCGCCGGCCACGGACGGGTCGTCGCCGTCGCCGTCGGCCACCCGCATCGCGAGTTCGTCGGGCAGTCGCAGCGCGATCCGGCGCAGTTCGTCGCGCGGCAGTTTCGGCACAAATGTCCGGTACAGTCCCTCCCGAGCGAGCTGGCTGCTGAGGCCACTGACGTACTCGTTCGAGGCACCCAGTGCCTCCATGCGGTCGAGCAGCACCGCGGCCTCGCAGAGCGAGCAGAGATCGAGGAACCTGGGGAGGGTCAGCGCCTCCGGCCGGGACAGGACGCCGCTGGCGTTGGCCATCAGTGTCTGCGTCACCAGCGCCACATTCTGTCCGTTTGCGGCCACGGCGTCCATTCTAGGATCGACCCATGATGCTGGGCTCGACGGGCGTCGAAGCTACCGAGTTCACCGGATCAGACCTTTGCGCCGTACGCGACCTGGTGGCGGGCGGCCAGATCGTCCTGCTCCGCGACGAGGTGCCCGCAGACAGCCACACGGATCAGTGGCCACAGGACATCGTCGAGTCGGTCGGTGAGTGTGCCGCGGTGCCGCTGTCCATCCTGACCGGCGCGGGCGGGCCGCGCTATCCGCTGGTGATCGGCCCACGCGAGAGCATCCGTTACCTGTGCTCCTACGCCGACCGCATGCCACCACCGCCATTTCCGTACGAGGCCCGGCCGGTGGTGACCGACTACCGGGAGTTCCGGGATCTGTGGGTGGCCGAGCCGGGCCGGTTCACGCCGGACACCGACGGCTACGCCATCGGCCACGCGCTGGCTCTCCTGCATTCCCGCAACATCCTGCACGGCGACGCGCATCGCGGTAACTGGCTGTTCGACCGCGAGGGTCGGGCGCTGGCGGCCGACCCGAAGCCGGTTTTCCTCCGTTGTCCGCCGAGCCCGGAGCAGTGCGCGACCGACATCCGTCCACTGCTGCCCGCCCTGGACTCGAACGGCTGGATGAGCTTCCGGCTCAGCTACCGCAGGACCTGGCCGGAGGAGGGCCGGGTCATCGACCTGATCCAGCTCACCGACCGCACCGGCTGGGCAGCCGCGTTCCGCACCAGGGACTACCAGCGCGCCGCCGAGCTGATGGGCCGCCAGCTCACCGGCGAGTGCACCCCGATCGTGCGAGTCATGCTGCTCGCCAACCGGGCGATCGCGCGCAGCCGCACCGGCCGCCACGACGACGCGTGGCGGGACATCGCCGACGCCGCCCGACTGGCGCAGGAGCGCAGCCCGCATGTGGCCAGCGGACTCGCCATCGCCGTGGCCGTCGTGTCGGCCGACCAGGGCGACCGGTCGGTGGCACTGCACGCGCTGTCGATGGTGACCGGACAGCCCGAGCAGTTGCTCACCCGGTTGGAGCCGAGCGACGCGCAGCTACCGATCATGAACATGTGAACCGGCGGCCGACGCCGAGGACCAACCGCCACGACCAGTGACACCGTGTCACATGCGGTCATGACACCACGCCACTGACGCCTCGGCCGCGTCCGCGCTGTGATGGGGTACATGTCCACCACCCCTGCCATCGAGCCCGCGAGGAATGCCGACATCGTGCCCCGCCGTCCCCGGCGGTGGCTGCGGATCCTCTCCGGCATCTTCGTCACCGTCGTGGCCGTCGCCAGTCTCGGCGTCGCCGCTCTCCAGCTCGGCCTGCCCTGGCAAATGGGCGAGGGCGACCGTAACCACGTCTACCAGGGCCCCGCTGGTTCGCAGCGTTACCAGGTCCATCTCCCGCCCCAACACGACGGGACGACCCGGCTGCCGGTCGTCATGGCGATCCACGGTTGCGCGATGACCGGCTACGGGTGGAACTCGATGAAAGCCACCACGCAGTTCAACAGCCTGGCCGACCGGGAAGGCTTCATCGTCGTCTACCCCACGCAGTTGATCTCCCGCAACGTGATCGCCTGCTGGAACTCGGCTGATCCCCGCGAGCAGCAGCGGCACACCGGCGAACCCGCGCTGCTGGCCGGTGTCGCCCGCCAGGTGGTCGAGGAGTACCACGCGGATCCGGATCAGGTGCACGTGGCCGGCGCGTCGTCGGGGGCGGGCACCGCCGTCATCCTCGCCGCGACCTACCCCGACGTCTTCGCCACGGTGACCTCGGTCGCCGGCGGCGAGTACGGGCTCAACCAGGTCGACCCGGACCACCCGGACTCGACATCGCCAGTGGACACGGCACGTCAGGCGTGGGCGCAGATGGGTGAGCGGGCCCGGCGGGTGCCGCTGCTGATCATCCAGGGTGAGCAGGACGAGGTCGTGCCGCCCCTGGTCGCCACCCGACTCGCCACACACTGGACCGCGGTGGGCGATCTCATCGACGACGGGCTGACCAACGACAGCCTCGGCTCGACCGAGGAGACCGTGTCCGTTCCCGCCGCTGCGGGACGACACCCGTACACGCACACGACGATCACCGCGTCGGACGGCTCGTCGATCGTCGAGTCGTACCACGTCCAGGGCATGGGGCACGCCTGGCCGGGCCCGGACGGCGACGGCAGGTACACCGACCGCGCGGGTCCCGACGCCAGCGAGATCGTGTGGCGGTTCGCCGAGCGCCACCCGATGCCATGAGGACTGCTGCCACTTCTTGATCCACTCACGATAGCGCCGGTCACTCCTCAGGACTGTTGGACAAGTTCCACGGAAGGGTAAACAGGTCCGCCCAGCGGGTTCGACAGGCGCCAGGACACCACCAGCAACCGGTGAGGATTGCGTCCCCTGACCACCGAAAACCTGTCGCCATACGACGAACTGCTCACCGATGACAACCTTTTCATCGTCGACGCGGACGGTCCCACAGCGGCGGCTGTCGCGTCGACGAGCGCGCGGCGGGCAACGACGAGCCCCACCCGGGTCGGCAGCGGCTTCGGCCGATCACGACGACCGTGCCGCCGACCTGACCAACCTCTGCGCGGCGTTTGCGGACCCGGTTCTCCCGACACTGGAGAATGCCGCGGTGGGTCTCGTCGTCGGGGACCGCCCGAGGGAACCTTCGCCGAGCGGTAACCCGACGGTTCGTGACATGTCCCGGCCATGAGGACTCGCGGCGTGCCTGACCCGATGACTCAGCCCGCCCACCCCGGGTCTCTGACCAGTTACCGAAAAGGCTCAATTAATCGTTATCTGCCGATCAATCTATAGTTGTAAACGATGACTGACGGCGTGTTCCGCTTCGAATCATTCGACTTGGATGTCATACGCGGCCGGCTCAGCCGCAATGGCCAACCGATCCATGTCGAACCGCGCGCCTTCGCCCTGCTTTGTCATCTCGTCCAGAATCGTGATCGAGTGGTGACGAAGGCCGAGTTGCTCGATGCGGTGTGGCGTGGGCGTTTCGTCACCGAGGCCGCGCTCACCACCGCCCTCCGCACGGCCCGCCGGGCGGTCGGTGACGACGGCAGCCGACAGCGACTCATTCGCACCCTCCAACGACGCGGCTACCAGTTCGTCGCTCCCACGACACCGGGCCCGGCCGGCGCGGCTACGGGTTCCGGCCCCACCGTTTCGGTCCCCGGCCCGCCGGCCCGGTCGCGGGCGTCCGGCGCCGACCGCGAGGTCATCCGCTTCTGCCGGGCCAGGGACGGCACCCGCATCGCCTATGCGGTCAGCGGCGACGGTCCGCCCCTGGTCAGAACCGCCAACTGGCTGACCCGCATCGACGTGGAACGAACAGTGGACATGTGGTCGCACTGGTTCGACGGCCTCACCCGGGATCGCCAACTGATCCGCTACGACGAGCGCGGCTCCGGCCTGTCCGACTGGACCTCACCGGGCATCACGGTGGAGGACTGGATCGCCGACCTCGACGCGGTGATCGATGCGATGGATCTCGACCGGATCCCCCTGCTCGGCGTGTCGCAGGGCGGGGCGGTTGCGCTGGCGTACGCAGCGCGGCGTCCCGAGCGGGTCAGCAGGCTGATCCTCGCCGGCGCCTACGCCAGGGGGCGGCTCGTCCGCGCCGCTGACGACAACGAACGCGACGCGGCAGCCGTCGACCTGGACGTCGCCCGGCTCGGTTGGCTCACCCAGGATCGCAGTCTGCTGCGCTTCTTCGCGTCCCAGTTCCAGGCAGACGCCGCTCCGGAGCGGTGGGACGAATTCGTGGCCCTACAGCGACAGACCACCTCCGCGGAGAACGGGGTCCGGTTCCTGGAGGCCCTGGCCCACATCGACGTCTCGGCCCTCGCCCACCAGGTGAGGTGCCCAACACTGATCATTCACTCCCGGGAAGATCAACGAGTGCCGGTCGCGGAGGCCATGAAACTGGCCTCCCTCATCCCGGACAACCGCCTCGTCCTGCTCGAGAGCCGCAACCATCTGCTCACCGGTTCCGAACCGGCCTGGGCCCAGTTCCTGCACCACGTCAACAGTTTCCTCGCGGCCTGACCACGGTCGGGTGCCCTCTCCTCAGCGAAGCCTCAGACCTTCACCAAGTGTCGGCTCCGCAGCTGGACGGATGCTCGAAGCGACCGGCCGCCCGGCCGGGTCCGGGACGAGGCGGAGTGGCTAGAGATGATCGAGCGCCGAGGTGGTAGGGCCGTTGTCATCGGAGCGAGCATCGCGGGTTTGGCGACCGGGCGGGTGCTGAGTGACCACTTCGACCAGGTGACCATCATCGAACGCGACCGCCTGCCCGAGGAGCCGGTCGTGCGGCGAGGCGTGCCCCAGGGCCGTCATGCCCACGTGTTGATGGCCGCGGGTATGCGGCTGTTCAGTCACTGGTTACCCGGCCTGGTCGATGATCTGGTGTCCGGCGGTGCGGTCCCCGTACGCAGCGGTGACCTGCTCTGGCACCAGGGCGGTGACTACTGGCGAATGCCCGACGCCGGCCACCCGGGCATCTCGATGAGTCGGCCGCTGCTCGAGGGCTCGATCCGCCGACAGCTCGTGCGGGACAGGCCCAACGTGTCCGTCACCGACCAGACGGCGGTGGACAGGCTCATCGTTGCCGACGGGCGGGTGATCGGGGTCCGCTGCGAGGGCACGGAGCACCGGGCCGACCTGGTCGTCGCCTGCACCGGCCGGAACACCAGGTTCCTGGACCACCTTTCCCAGGACGGGTTTTCCGTACCCGAGGTCTCGGCCATCCACCTCGACATGGCCTACGGAACCCGGCTAATGCGCCGGGACCCGGATCAGCACGACAGCGTCCTTGCGCTTGTCGTCGCCGATCCGGCCGGTGGCCACCGGATCGGCACCCTGGTGCCGGTGGAGGGGGACCGATGGATCGTCACCCTCGGGGCGTTCCACGGTGATGCGCCGCCCACCGACCAGGCCGAGTTCGAGCAGTTCGCCCGTGCCCTGCCGGCGCCCGTACTCGCCGACATCCTGACCCGGTCCAAGGCCCTGACCCCGGTACTGACGCTCCGGATGCCCACCAGCCAGCGCCGCCACGTGGAACGGATGAGACGCAGCCCGGCCGGATTCGTGGTGCTGGGCGATGCGATCTGCAGCTTCAATCCGGTCTATGGACAGGGAATGTCGTCGTCGGCTCTCCAGGCCAGTGCACTCGGTCGGGCCATCGAGCGGCACGGCCCCACCTCACCGGCGCTGCCGAAAGACTTCTACCGACGGGCCGCCAAGGTTGTCGACGTGCCATGGCGGATCGCGGCGGCCGCCGACTTCGCCGATCCCCGAACCAGCGGGGTGAGGCCGCGCGGCACCGACCTCGTCAACCGCTACATCGCGACGGTGATCCGGGCATGCCACACGTCCGTACCGGTGACCCTGCGCGTGCTGCGGGTACAGAACCTGCTGGCGCGCCCGGAATCTCTGATGACCCCCGTCATGGCCGTCCGGGTGTTGCTGGCCGCCCGCCGCTCGTCCGCTGCGGACCGGTACCCGCGCCGCTGGCTCGCGCGGCCGCGTGCGGCCAGTGGGCCGACCCCGGACACCGGGGGCGAGGACGAGAACCGGTGACTATTCGCCAAGGAATTCCTCGATGTGGAACAGAAACTCGTGCCACGCCGGCTCGGCAGCGGTGAGCAGGTGATTCCGGCTGTTCAGCAGCACCAACTGACTGTCCGGAATGAGTGCCGCCAGCTCTCTGGCCTGCGAGACCGGTACCCGCGCGTCGTCACGGGAGTGGATGATCAGAGTCGGACACTGCACCCGGTGCGCGATGTCGGACACATCGATCTGGGCGAACTCCTCCAGGAAGCGGACCCCGTTCTCCGGTGAGGTCGTCTGCCGCTGGAAGGCGGTGAACTCCTGCCACTCCTCAGGCGTTCCGTCGGGCAGGAACTGGGAGGCGAAGACCCGCAGGAATCGTGGATCCTGATGGAGCCAGCCGACCCTGGCCAGGCTCAGGTCGAGTGCCGCCGCGTCAGCCTCGGCGACGCTACCGGCCCTGACCCGACGTCCACGGGCGTACGCGCCCGCCAGGATCAGTCTGCTGACACGTTCGGGACGACGGACGGCGTACGCCACCGCCACCGCGCCACCCTGCGAGACACCGAGCAACGGAAACCGGTCAAGCCCCACCGCGTCGACCACGGTTTCCAGATCATCGACCCAGTCGTCGAAGGTGTAGCTCGGCGCCACCCAGTCCGACAGGCCACAGCCCCGCTCGTCATATCGGATCAGCTGCCGATCACGCGCGAGACCGTTCAGCCAGTGCGACCACACCGGGGTCGCCCACTCCAGTTCGAGGTGGGTCATCCAGTTGGCGGCCTTGAGCAGTGGTGGGCCCGAGCCGGCCGTGGCGTACGCGATGCTGGTGCCGTCGTCCGCGTTGCAGAACCGGATGGTCTGGCTTTCCACGCCGGTAAACGGTCCCGTCGGTCCGGGCGCGACGTCCGAGCCCCGAACGGTTCCCACCGTCGGTCCGGCCGCGAGCAGGGTCGTCGGGCCAACGAACTGATAGCCCCGCCGATGAACAGTGCGGATCATCTGCTGCTGGCTGCCCGTGTCACCCACCGCCAGTCGCGCGGTCCGGAGCCCCGTGGTGAGGGCGGCCTCGCTGACGAAGCGGTTACCCCACACCTCGTCGAGCAGCTCGTTCTTCGTGACAACCCGGTCCCGGTGTCTGACCAGGTGCAACAGGAGATCGAGGGCGCGCGGCTCGACGTGCACCGCCGAACCGGCCCGGCGGAGCTGGTGACGAAACGCATCCAGCTCGTAGTCACCGAAGCGATAGGTCTCTCCCACAGTGCGCTGAGCGTACTGTCCGCATCGGCCGGAACTCCATGACGGCCCCACGACAACTCCCCCCCCCCGGCCGCAGATCCGTGACGCGCGCCGGCCGCGCGCCTGGCGGGCTCAGAGGTTCGTCAGGCAAACCTCAGACTTCCGCCAAGTGGTGACTCGGCAGCGAGCCGATGCTTCAAGAGACGCAGCCGACCCGGGTGAGCGACGGTCGTCGTGGTGACGTCGGCAGGAGCACGGAACGTAGTCCGGACAACGACGAGGTGAGGATGTGGGGTCCGAGTTGGTCTGGATCCATCTGCTCGAACCGCACCCCCACGCGGGGTACGCATGAGCCTTGTCGACCGTACGCGGGTGGTGCTCGACCACGCCGTCGACGTATACCGTGGCACGCCGCACGAAGCGCGACTGGACGCCCTGCGCGACCGGCTCGACGAACCACTTCGGGTGGCTGTCGCCGGCCGCATCAAGGCGGGAAAGTCGACCCTGCTCAACGCCTTGGTCGGGGAACGGCTGGCACCCACCGACGCGGGTGAGTGCACCCGCGTCGTCACCTGGTACCAGGACGGACACACCTACCAGATCGTGGCCCATCCCCACCAGGGCCTGCCACGACAGGTCCGATTCAGCCGCGAAGCCGGTGCCATCGACATCGACCTCGGCGATCTCAGCTCGGACGACGTGGCACAGCTGGAGGTCAGCTGGCCCTCGCAGGCGCTGCGACCCATGACGCTCATCGACACACCCGGTATCGGATCGCTGTCCGAGCAGGTCTCGCAACGGTCCTGGGACCTGCTCGTCCCGGACGACCAGGAGACTCCCGCGGACGCGGTGATCTACCTGATGCGGCACCTGCACAGCAACGACGTGGACTTCCTCCGCGCCTTCCACGATGTGGAGGTGTCCCGACCCAACCCGGTCAACGCCATCGGGGTCCTCTCTCGGGCCGACGAGATCGCCGTTGGCCGGCTCGACGCGATGGCGTCGGCACGTCGGATCGCCGGCCGGCTGGGCACCGACCCGAGCGTCCGGAAGTTGGTCCAGTCCGTCGTTCCCGTGGCTGGTCTGCTCGCCGAGACCGCAGCGACCCTCACCGAGGTGGAGTTCGCCCGGCTGCGCCGCATCTCGGAGCTGCCGGCCGCCGAGACCGAGCAGCTGCTGCTCTCCGCCGACAGATTCGTCCAGTCCATGCCCGAGCTGGGGATGACCTCAATCGAACGGGAGGAGTTGCTTGCCCGCTTCGGCATGTTCGGCCTACGCCTCTCCGCCGCCCTGCTCAGACACGGCACCTGCGGCACCGCCACCGAACTGGCCCGGGAGCTGACCGAACGCAGCGGGCTGGCGCAGCTACGAGAGGTCCTCGGGTCGCTGTTCCTCGAACGTCGGGACGTACTCAAGTCGAGGTCGGCCCTGCTCGCACTGGCCGAGGTCACCCGCCTGCACCCGCGGTCAGGTAGTGAGAGTGTCGCGGGAAAGGTGGAGGAGATCATCGCCTCCGCGCACCCGTTCAACGAGCTTCGAGTGCTCTCCGGCCTGCGGGCCGGCTGGGTGACCGGAAAGCCCGACGTCGTAGCCGAACTGGAACAGCTCATCGGCGGCAGCGGCGCCGCACCCCACCAGCGGCTCCGGCTACCGCCGGATGCCTCCGACGCCGAACTGGACGCGGCAACCGACGGTGCGCTGGCGCGTTGGCAGCGCCGCGCCGAGAACCCGTTGACCTCGCCACCGATGGCGGTCGCCGCCCGGGTTGCCGTCCGTTCCTGCGAAGGCATGATCGCCGACCGGCACCGGTCGCGGTAGGGAACGTGCGCCCGGTCCGCCCGGAACGCCGAGGTGGCGCGGAGCGGGCCCGACGAGTCGATCGTCAGGCCCGCTCGCCGTTCCTGTTCGGCCGATCAGTAGCGTTGGATCGGGAAACAGTTGCCGGTGTGGTAGCTGCCGTCGTAGGCCCTGGCCAACTGGTGCCCGTTGCGCGCGACCCGGGCACAGATCTTCTCGGCGTCACCGACGGCCTGGAAGTCCTTGTCCGAGGTTCGGCGTATCGAGGGCTGCTGGTCCTCGAAGTAGTAGACGCCGTGGCTGGTGGCCTGGCTGCCCATCGTGTCCTCGTCGGGCGTCGTGCCATCGCCGCCGTAGAGATGCAGGTGGAAGCCGTTGTTGATGTCCGGTTTGCTGCCGTTCCACTCCGCGTCGAACCACACCGTGAAGGTGCCGTCCTGCACCGTCGCCCTGGTGATGCAGACCCAGCGGGTGCTCTGCTTCAACTCCGTACAATCCTCGTCCGGCGGTACCTCACCGGCCGCCGGCGCGTCTGCAGCCGGCGGCTCGTTCTCCGGCTGGCCCGCAGCGGCGGCGAGATCGTTGCCAGCGTTGTCCTGATTCTCCTGACCGGTCCGGTTGACCAGCGCCCAGGCCGTTCCGCCACCGACCAGCAGGAGCACGGCCACGGCTGCCGCGACCAGCAGCGGACCGCGTCGCCGGCCTCCGCCCGCGGTCGACGGCGCAGTGGGAATCCGCCCGGTGGAGTCGACGTCGTGCGTCGTCGCGGTGCCCGGCACGGTCGCGGCCCCGTACCCGGTCGGTGGCCAGCTCCGGACGGGCCGCTCCGGCACCGCCGGGGCCCGATTGGAGTACGCGGGCATCGCGGCGGTCGGCGCGGGTGCGACGTCCGCATCCGTGGACCGGGCAGCCGCAGGAATGGGCACCTCGTGCGCGGTGCCGGGAGCGGCGATCCCGGTACTCGCCTGCCAGGCGGCACCGAGCGCGACGGCGTGCTTGGGGTGGACGTCCACCGCCACGGGTCGGTCCAGCTCCGAGCCGACCAACTGCGCGACAATCGGCATCCTCGACGAGCCGCCGACCAGTAGCACCGAGTGCAGATCCTGCGGGGCCACCCCCGCGGAACGGACCGCTCGCCGCAACGACTCGATCGAGCCGTGCAGCGCCGGGCGAACCATGGCTTCCAGTTCGGCGCGGGTCAGCCGGACCTCGGTGTTGATGTTCGGCAGCAGTACCGGAATCGAGGCATCCGTGTCGGCGGAGAGCGCCTCCTTCGCCTGCACGCATTCGTCACGCAGCCGCGCGACCGCCGCGATCACCGAAGGGTCGTCCTCGTCCAACTCCCCCAACTTGTCGCCGATGGCGGCGGCAACGTGAGCGAAGATCGCGGCGTCGAAGTCGATGCCACCGAGCCGCTCGATCCCCTCGGGGGCACCGATCAGGTCGAAACCGCTCGCCGTCTTGCGCAGCACCGCCGCGTCGAACGTCCCGCCACCGAGGTCGTAGACGGCGACCACCGCACCCGGCTCCAGCCGCTGCTGGTGCGCGTAGAACACGGCCGCCGCCTCCGGCTCGGTGGTGAAGGTGACCGGCTGCTCGATGCCGGCCAACCGGACCGTCTGATGCATCAGGTCCATCTTGTACGGTCCCCAGTTGGCCGGGCGGGAGACGCAGATCGCGGCCGGCTCTCCGCCCTCGCGGGACACCACCTCGTCGACGGCGGCCCGCAACATGCGGGCCATCAGCGCCTCTGCCGAGTACGGCACCCCACCGAGCAGAATCGGCGTGGAGTCGCCGAGGCGTCGCTTGAACTCCCGGGCCACCCGGTTCGGCTCACTCAGCCCCCGGCGGTTGGCGCTGTCGCCGGTCAGGAACGTCTCGTCGGCGCGAAGCAGCACCACCGAGGGAATCGCCGCCGAGTGGCTCCCGAGTGCAGCGATCTCTGCGCGGCCGTCGCGCCAGACGGCCGCAGCGGTGTATGTGGTTCCCAGGTCGATGCCGAGTGCGTACATCCCAATGCTCCGGAGTTCGTCGAAGATGAATCGTTTGCGGTAACGGACTGTCGGTCAGCGACCGAACCGGACCACCCGGCAGCCCGGTGGCCAGCATGTCTGTGCAGGGCGGCCGCGCGAGCGTGGCGCTGCCGGCAGGGCAGCGCCCCGCCGGGGGGCGGCATCGCAACATCACCGACCAGTGACCGGCCGGGGCGGATCCAATGTGCGACACCAGACACCCAGGGCGGGCTCGCTCATCGCATGGATCACGTCCTCCGCCGTCCCTGTTCTTCGCTCGTGGCGCACCAGGCCCCGTGGGCTCTCCGCTCAGCGGCACCGGCCACTGACGCCGAAGCACCCCGACAGGGTGCCAGCGGGAGCCGGTACGGGGCATCGGGGTAATCCCCCTCGCGGCCCCCAGGATGGAAACTCGGGCGATAGGGGAACGTCTGGGGATGTCCCCCTGCCATTGCCGGTGATGCTTTCCTACTGTGGTGACATGGCACCGGCGCGATCCCTCCATGAGATCATCACGGGGTTGACCGGCGATGCCGGAACTTCGGGCGATCTCGCTACCGTCCTGCGGGCCAACGGCCATCCGGACCTGCCACCGGATCTCGTCGCCGAGGCCGTGGTCAGCTTCGCCGACACCGCCCCGGCCGAGATCGCCGAGCATCTGGCCCCGTTCGTCACGGCACACGGTCCGATCGCCGACGGCGACGCCGCGGCGGGCGACGTCGGACAGCTGACCGACCTGCTCGCCACCGCTCCCGCGGCGGAGCCAGACGTGACCTCTCCCCGGGAGATGTCGGATATCGACGCGCCTGCCGATAACGGCGGCCCGGGCCCGGCGGATCTACTCGATGAGGTAGGACACGACACCGAGGACGTGCCGAGCGGACCCGCATCCGTGCCGCCGGACACCGGCTTCGGCCTTGGCGCCGACAGCACCCGGATGGAGCGGGCGGACGAGATGGCATTCGATGCCGTGGCGGCGGAGTCAGCACCGGACGGGAATGTCGATACGCCGCAGCGGACGACTCTCGACGAGCCGGTGGCGCACGACGAGCCGGCGCTGGACGGCGATCCGTGGGCCACCCTCGCGTTGCCCGAGGACGCACCGGAGATCGACGACATCGACGGCACCTGAGAGCGACCGCCGACGGACGGTCGAGGCGAGGCGGCTCCTGGCCGAGGGCGACCCGCCGGTCCTGTCACCTGTCGATCCGAGTCGGCCCAGGTCAGGACACGATCGCCGCTGCGTGTTCTCGCACCTGCCGCAGCCGGTCGAGTTCCGCGGCGAGATCGCGTAGGCGGGTCTCGCGCTCGGTCTTGGTGCGCTGTGCCGCCTCTGCCGCGGCGCTCAGTGCCCGCGTGTTGGACCGGGACAACTCCTCGGCGAGGCCGCTGTAGTGGTCGCGCAGTTGCCGCTGGATCCGGCGCAGGGTGTCCCGGGAGTCCTTGGTCATCACGAAGCTGACCTCGTCGCAGTAGCGCCGGATGGCGTTGCGGGCCTGGTTCTGCCGGCTCGTCCGTTGCCGCTTCTTCTCCTCGCGCAGACCCTTGCGGCCCATCACCAGACCGATTCCGACGCCGATCGGGCCGAGGGCGACGCCGGCCAGGGTGCCGAGCATGGTGAACATCAACGCCCCACCGTAAGCGCTCTTGAGCGCCACCATCGCCTGCTTCCCGACCTTCATCTTCGCCAGTTCGATCTTGTGCTCGAACTGCGCGGCGCCGGCCACCGACACCGGGTCGGTGACCGCCACCTGGCGAAGAGCCTGACCTGCGGCCTCCTGAAAGTGGGTGGCCACATCGTCGCTGAGAACGATCGACCGGTCCCGGAGCACCATGTAGTTGGCGAGCAGCTCATCGGAAACCCGGGCCTGTAGCCATCGCTCCGTCTCCTCCCAGACATCGGCGGGATCGCCTTCCTCGATCCGCGCGTCGGCTTCCTCGACCAGCCGACGAAACCTGCCGCGCAGGTCGTGATCGATGTCGGAGCTGAGGTCGGCGATGCCGTCGCTGAGCGTCTGCTGCCACTTCGCCGCAGCGGTCTTGAGCGCCTCGACCCGCCGCTTCACCTCAGCGAGGTCGTCGATCACCTTCGCCGCAGCGGCAGGGTCCGCCAGCGCGGCGCGTTCCGCCTCGAACTCGCTCTCGATCTGCTCGCAGACCCCGACGACCGAGGCTCCCGCCTGGGCAGCGGCCCTGCTGGCTGCTCCGCCGGCGACCCGCTGCGCCACGAACTTGACCAGGTCCGGGAACCCTGACTCGACGTTGAGTTCCTTGTCGCCGCGGGCGACGGCGCGCCGCCGGAGGTCGGAGGAGACGGCGATGATCGGCGTGTCCCCCGCACCGCTCAGATGTCCCGCGTCGAGATCGCGGATCTTGCGCCAGTGCGGATAGAAGTCGGTCTTGGTCAGTACGCACACGGCAGTACCGCACACCTCTTGGGCCTGGCGCAGGAACTGCAACTCGCTACTGGTGAGTTCCTGCGCCGCGTCGGTGACGAACAGGAGCGCGTCGGCCATCGAGGCCGCGGTCAGGCTGGCCGCCGAATGCACGGAGCCGAGGCCGCCGACTCCGGGAGTGTCGACGATGACGAGGCCGCTGGAGAGCAGCTGACGCGGCAGCCGGATCTCTACCCCGGTCACGCCGGCCACCATGTCTGCGGTCTGCTTCTCCAGCACGAACTCCCGTACCTGGTCGAGCGGTACCGGCTCGCGTCGCGGCGGGATCTCGTCGAACAGCAGCTGAGCGGACGTCTTCTCGCCGTATCGGATGTAGGTCGGCAGGGCGGTGGCCACATCGTCGCTGACCGGGCAGACGTCGTGCCCGACCAGCCCGTTCACCAGCGAACTCTTGCCCTGCTTGAACTCGCCCACCACGACGATGTGTACCACCGGGTCGGCCAGGCCGGCACGGACGACGGCAAGCCTGCGGGCGAGGTCCGCGCGGCCGTACGCCTCGCAGGCGCGGTGCGCGAGGTCGACGATCCGGGTCGCCTGCCGCAGCGTGCCGTCGGCGTCAGGTGACGCAATGGTTGCGGTCAACGTCGTTCCTACCCGTCACATAGGGGTACGGCGCACCGAGCTCGGTTGATCGGTTGCCACGGTCGTGGCGTGGTGGTTCACGCACCCACCACGCCACGATGTCCTCATCCGGCTCGCCGTACGGTCTTCACGAAGTGCTGTCCGAGCCTCGGGCTCAGGCGCCGAGGCTGGGGGCCGGCTCAGGGCCGTCACCCGAGTCTCCGACAGTGGTGTCGTTGTTGCTGAACGCCTCCACGTCGTTGAACGAATCGTCGTTGTTGAACGAGTCGTCGACGGACTGGTCGTTAAAGGAGTCGTTGTTCGACTGGTCGTTGAACGAGTCCTGCGTGGTTGCGGCGTCACCGCCGGCGGACAGCGACGAGTCCTTCACGCCATCGGCGTTGACGTTCTGCTGGCTGCCCCCACCGAAGTTGAAGTTGATCGGCCCCAGGGCGCCACCGGCCCCGCCGCCGGCGTTGCCGCCGACACCATCGCCCCCGGCGGCGCTCCCACCGCTGGCGGTGCCGCCCGCGCCGCCGGCCCCGCCGTCGCCGCCGTCACCCTCTCCCTCGCCGCTGCCGCTGCCCTTGCCGCGTAGACCGACACCGACGCCGGTGCCGACCCCGACGCCGGCCGCACCGTCACCGCCGCTTCCGCCGTCCGCGGATGCCGCACCGCCGGTGCCGCCGGCACCACCGCTGCCGCCCGCGGTGCCGCCCGCGCCGCCGCTGGTGTCGATGTCGAGCTGAGCGGTCTGGTTGTTGTCCCCCACCACGGCCTTGTCGACGTCGTCGCCGACGATGCCGAAGTTGTCGCCCAGGATCGCCTTGTCGACGTCGCCGTCGGCCTGGACGCCCGAGTTGGTGCCGGTGTTGACGACGCCGTCGATGTCGTCACCCGCCGTCACCGCGTTGTCGCCGGTGTTCCCCACCACGTCGCCATTCTTCGAGGTGCCGAGAAAGGCACCGTCGCCGGTAGCGCCGAGCACGTCGCCGTCGCCGGTGCCGACCACCGAGCCGTCGCCTGCGGTGACCTTGTCCCCGTCGACGAACTCCACCGACGAATTGTCGCCTGTGGCGGCGAAGGCGTCGTCTCCCGCCGCCACCGAACCTCCGGTCGCAGCGACCTGATCCCCATCGCCCTGCTGGGCGACCGCACCGTCGCCGGTGGCGGCGTTGACGTCGCCATCCCCGGTGCTGCCGACGTTGCCGTCGCCGGCCTGGTTGAGGTTGGTGGAGTCGATGTCGATGTCGCCGAGCACCTCGCCGTCCACATCCAGGTCCACCGAGTTGTCGATGTCACTGGAGTTGTCGGTGAAGGTACGGGAGTTGTCCACGACATTCTGGGTGGTGAAGGTCTGGGTGACGTTGCTGACCTGCTGCACGGTCTGCACGGCCGGGGCCGAGGCCGCCGCGCCGGCTCCCCCGCCACCGCTGAAACCCCCGCCACCGCCACCACTGAAACCGCCGCCACCGCCACCACTGAAGCCGCCGCCACCGCCGGCGGGGCCGCCACCGCTGCCGAAGGCGGCCTCGTTGACGATCTGGTTGACATCTACCGCCGCGAGGGATGCGGCGTCGATGTCGTTGGCGGCGAAGGATCCGGCGGGATCGGCAAGGAACTTCGCGGTTTCCGCCTCGCTACTGAAGACCTTCTCGAAGAGCGCCCGGATGTTCTCGATGATCAACGGAGTTACTTCCACAGTAGACATGGCTTCCTGCTCTGCTCGGGGCCGGTCACACCGGCCGGACGCTTAGAAGCTTGCGGCTCGCGGCCGGTGCCTCGCATCGGGGCTATCCCCGTTCTCGGCGCCGGGGATTAGGGGACCGATTCCGCCAGGCCTCAGTTGGCTACGGCTCCGCAGGAAGACGGCTGCGCAGGGCGGCGATCATCTCCGCTCTGCTTCCGGCCCCCAACTTGGCCCGGATCCGGGCGACGTGGTGCTCCACCGTCTTCGGGGAGACGTACAGCTGCGAACCGATCTCCCGATGGGTACGGCCCGCCAGCACCAACCGGGCCACCTCCACCTCCCGGTCGGACAAGCTGCCCCGACCCGCGTCCTGAGCCGAGCCAGCCACAGATACCTCCACAAAGGACAGCTCCCGAGCGCGCTCCAGCAGACGACGCGCGGCCGAAGGGTCGCTGGTCCGGATCGCGGCATGACCGAGCAGCCGGGACGACTCCCACGGCAGGCCGACCGCTTCGAGCTCAGCGGCGTCCGCCAGCACACCGTCCGGGCAAACATCGCCAGCGAATGCGGCGCTCCACCGGATGGCGGCCCGGCACTGGGCCTGTTGCCGGCTGCCCAAGGGTTCGAGGCTGCCGAGGTGACTGGCAGCGGCAGTCGATGCCCGCTGGTCCTCGCCGACAATGGCGATCTGCAGTCGGATCCAGCCGAGCGACACCGCCCAGTCCAGCGGCCGATCGAGCCGGCCCACCACCGCCTCGAGGTCGTCGAGAACCGGTGTGATCCGCCGATGCTGCCGCAGTCGCGCTGCGGCGACCAGAATCTCCTCGATCATCTCCAGGTGCGTCAGATCCACCGCACGCCGGGCGAGGACCGGTCCGGCGTACGCCCACGCCGCGCGGAGTTGGGCGATGTCGCCCCGGCGCCGGGCGATCCCGGCGGTGAGACACGCGAACGTCAGACGTTCCCGGCCCGGCAACGGCACACCGGAAAGGCGTTGGAGTTCGGCCAGGGCGGTGTCGTACCGGCCGGCCCGTAACCGGGCCCAGGCCAGGAGTGTCCGGTGCCGGTTGTGGGCCGCCGGTCCGCCGAGCCCCGCGGTCAACGCCCGCTCCAGCAGGTGCTCGGCGGTGGCGACGTCACCGGCGGTCACCGCGACCACCGCACCGAGCGCGTGTGGCAGATCGGGAACCGGAACCGCCGGCGGCGCCTGCTCGTAGGCCTCGGCGGCCTCGATCAGCAGCGGCAGGGCATCGGTGGGTCTGCCGATCGCCAGCGCCGCCTCGGCGAGGAGACGCAACGGCAGCTGCCCCTCACCCGTTGCCGCAGATCGCGCCGGTTCCGGCTGGCCGGTCGCCATCAGTGCCGGGACGGCCAGGACCGGACCGGGAGGGCTGGCACTGGTCAGCGCTTTGGCAGCGCGGCCCGGGCGACCGTCGTAGGCCGCGGCGACACCGGCGACAAGCCGCAGTCGAGCGGCATCCGTCGGGGACCCGGTGGCGGCGTCCACGTCCACGGGCAGGCCCAGCAGGATCGCCGCCTCCGCCCTGCCGGCGGCCACGGCGGCCGGGTCGGCGCCGGCGTCGAGCGCCTCGTCGTACCAGAACAAGGCACGGTCGGGCGTGGCGAAGCGAAGCTGGTCCCCGGCCTGCTGGTAAACGGTAGCCGCGGTGGGGGTACGGGCGCGGGCCGCCGCCTGCAGTTGCTCTGCGGCGCGAACCGGGTCGGCACCGCCGGCCAGCAGTGCCCTCGCCACGGTGTCGTGCAGCCGGCGGCGTTCCGGCGGTGACAGGTCGGCGAGGACCGCGCGAGCCACGGCCGGGATCATCCGCTCACCGCCGGGCACCAGCAGCCCCTGATCGTGCAGCGAGCGTGTTGCCGCTGCCGCCTGCGCCGGGCTCAGCCCAGCGGCCGTGCAGACGACATCGTCATCGAGATCCAGGCCGAGCGCGAGAATCGCGGCCAGTTCGGCGGTGTCGCGCCCGGTACCGGCGAGTCGGCGTTGCAGACGGGCGACAAGCGCGGGTGGCGTGCCATCCGGGGCAGCCGCCACCGCCTCGGCCACGGCGGCCAACCCTGCCGAGGCATCGTGGACCGCGGCCACATGTTCGGCCGTCACCGGACGGCCGAGCACGGCGGCTACCAGTGCGGCAAGGGTGTCGTGGGCGAGCGGGCCGAGGTGTTCGACGGTCCCCAGGGCCGCGACCGCCTCGTCGAGGTCAGCCAGTTCCGGCCCCTTGATCGTGGGGCGGCGGCTGATCGCCATCGGCACCCCGGTACGGGCGGCGGCGGCCAACATCAGCAGCACTTCCTCCGGCAGCCGGTGCGCGTCGTCGACCACGACCATCGCGCCTTCGGTACGGGCCCGGGCGACGAGGGTGGCCAACTCCTCGGCGGACGTGGCGGCGGCCGGGAGGACGGGCCGCCCGGAGGCTGCGGCGACCTCACCGAGCCGACGGGTGCGCCCGGCCCCGTCAACACCCACCACCACAGTCACCCGTACGCTTTCCCTTCGCCCTTGTCGTCCCGGCAGTTCTTTGTTGATGCGGGCGCGGCTGCCCTGCGGTGTACCAGGGAGGTCACCCGCCAGCGAGGCGGAAGAGTTCCGCGTGGACCTGGCGCTTCGGGACACCGAGCCGACGCAGGGTATCCAGCACGGCCAGGGTGAGCGGCGGTGGACCGCAGATGAACACGTCCCGTTCGGTGACGTCGGGTACCAGCTTGGCGAGGTTTGCCGGCGCGAAGGGATTGTTGTCCGGTCCGGTGCGCCCGGCCAGCAGGTGTAGTCGAGCACCGCGGGCCTGGGCGAGATTCTGCAACTCTCCGAGCAGAACGGCCTTGGCGGCGTCCCGGACGCGGTAGAGGATGACCACGTCGGTCAGGTCCGGGTCCTCCAGCAGGGCACGGATCGGCGTGATGCCGATTCCGCCGGCGATCAGCAGGGTCGACTCACGGACACGCTGCGACGCGGTGAGTGCGCCGTACGGTCCTTCGGCGAAGACCCGGTTGCCGGCCCGTAGACCACGTAGTCCTGAGCTGGTGGTGCCGACGCCTTTCGCGGTCAGCCGTAGGGAGCGGCCGTCCGGGGCGGCGGACAGGGAGAACGGGTTGACCTGCCACCAACGGTTGTGTCCGGGAAAACGCCACAGGAAGAAGTGCCCGGCGCGGGCGGGCAGCAGGTGTAGGTCGCGGCCGGTGATGTGCACCGAGACCGCGTTGTCCGGTTCGGGAACCACAGCGGCGACCCGCAGGCGGTGCCGGGCGTTGCGGATCAGCGGGAGGAAAAGCCGGCCGACGAGCAGTGCGCCGATGGCGAAGGCCCACAGACCCCACCAGTAGATCTGGCTCAGCGCGTTACCGGTGAATGAGGTTCCCTTGTACACCTGATGCAGCACCGCGAGCAGGACCGCCGCGTAGAGCAGCAGATGAATCGCGTGCCAGACCTCGTACGGCAGGCGCTTACGCGCAGCCTGCACCGAGAACCCGACAACGACGAGCATGACGGCGACGGCGATCATGCCCAGCAGGACCGGCAGCTGCCGGGACAGGGTCACCGTCTCACTCAGGAACGAGACGTTGCTGTAGGTGGCGAATCCCAGCAGCACGACCACCGGGTGCAACACGGCGAGCCAGAAAATCGTGAGGCCGGTCCATCGGTGCCAGATGGTGAGGTGGTCCATGCCGAAACCGCGGTCCAGCAACGGCAGGCGCGCGATCAGCAGCAGTTGCACGACCATCGCGAAGGCCAGATACAGGCCGAGCAGACGGCCTATCGAACCGAGGACGTTGTACGCCGGCGGCCCGGCCAGGAAGAACATCGCATGGATCACGACGACGTTGACAAGGAGGAAGGCCGTGGTCGCGACGCGCGCGACACTCGTGGAGTGGAAAGTTGTCGACATCGGTGGCTGAGAGACAGCAGTCATCCCGTCTTCCTGTCGGTCCGTCATGTCAGGGGACACCGCGATCCTCGCGTCGTCGCTGGCCCCGCGTCGGTCCGGCCCACCGGGCCGCCATTCGTGGCATCGACATCGGCAACGGAAGCCTGGTCCGTTCTCATATGCGGGGCCTTCCTCGGCAACCGGGGCCTGCGACGTCAGACCCAGCCATAGCTTCCCGGTCCCGCACCTTCGGAGCTTGGGGAACATCTGAGGAACTGCTGAGGGTCGAGCCGGACCAGCGACACCACGAACCGGCACTTGACGGTACGGGCAAGAGCCGGGCTGACGAGCTTGCCCAGGTTATCTTAGTCATTAAGATAACTGCATGAGCGTATCGACTGACTTCTCGGTGGCCATCGCCGGCGCCGGCCTCTCCGGCCTCTGTCTCGCCCAGTACCTGATGCGCGCCGGCATCGACGTGCACGTCTACGAGCGGGACTCGGGCCCCTTCGTCCGGCGGCAGGGCTACCGGATCATCCTCGACCGGTACGGTCTGGCGGCGCTGCGCGAGAGCCTGCCCCGCCCGCTGTACCGCCTGGCGCTTACCACCGGCGACGAGCCCGGTGGGCAGCTGCGCTTCACCGACAGCCGGCTGCGGGACGCATTCACCATCACCTTCAAGGACGAGCCGTACGCGACCCGCCAGGTCGACCGGCTGACCCTGCGGTCGATCCTGCAGTCCGGGCTGGACGGGCGCATCCACTACGGCAAGACCGCCGTCGCGGTGGACAGTGACGACCCGGCCCGGCTACGGCTGCGGTTCTCCGACGGCGGAGCCGCCGCGGCGAACGTCGTCGTGGGCGCGGACGGCGTCGGCTCGGCGCTGCGCGCGCAGCTCATGCCGGACGCGCATCCGGCGGACACCCCGATGGTCGGCATCTACGGCCGGTCGCCCCTGCGGCGCAACGGCGAGAGCGTCATTCCGGACGCGCTGCGTACCAGCGGGGTCCTGGCCATCGCCGACCGGCCCGGCCGCGCCTTCTTCTTCACCTCGATGCGGTTCGGCGAGCGCCCGCGGGAGGCGTTCGCGCGTCTGGCCCCGGGCAGCTACGCGCCCACCGGCGATGACTACGTCATGTGGGCCCTGCTGCTCCGCCAGGAGGAGGTGCCCATCGACGTACGCGGGCATCTGCTGGCGCTCTGGAAACAGGCCGCAGTGATGAGCGAGGACTTCCACCCGCTCATCCGACGGCTGGTCGACACGGCCGAGGTGGACGCCACGGTGCTCAACCTCTTCGCCACCGGCCAACGCCCGCACCAGTGGGCGGTGCCCCGGGCGACGATGATGGGTGACGCCGTGCACGTCATGCCACCGTTCGGTGCTCAGGGCGGCAACACCGCGCTCCGCGACGCCGCCCTGCTCGGCAAACGGCTGGTCGAGGCCCGAACGAACGGCACGCCGGTGGAGGAGGCGATCGCCGGCTACCAGAACGAGATGGTGCCGTACGCCTTCCGCGCCGTCGACACCGCCGCCAGGCTGATGCGCCGACTCACCGGGGGCGCCGCCGCACCGCACTGGGTGCTGACCCGCGTGTTACCTCGCTTGCACCGGGTGACCGTACCGGAGGCATGATGGCGTCATGTCCCACGAGCCGGCCCGTGCCTCCGCGATCGCCGACCTCATGCGCGCCGGGCGGGAGACGTCGCGGCTGTCCATGGTGTTCCGGTACGCCATCGCGGAGCGGCTGGGCCTCACCGTGAGCGACCTGGAGTGCCTGGACCACCTGGCCGATGTCGGCTCCGCCACCGCGGGGCAGGTCGCCGAGCGGACCAACCTCACCACCGGGGCGGTGACCAGCATGCTCCGCCGGCTCCAGCAGGCGGGCTACGTGACGGCCGAGCGCGATCCGGCGGACCGGCGGCGGGTGATCGTCACCCTGCGGCCCGAGCGGACCGCCGAGTTTGCGCGACCGTACGAGCGGTTCGCCGAGCGGGCGGAGCGGCTCATCGAGGGCTACAGCGTCGAGGAGGTCTCGCTGCTGGTCCGGCACTACGACCGCATGCAGGCGATGTACCTCGCCGAGTTGGACCGCCTCCGCAGCGACCCCGACGAAGGTGGGAATCGCGGAGCCGCGGTGCGGAGCCGCGCGGCGAAGTGATCAGTTTCGGTCGGGTGCCGGGCCGTTGTCGTTGAACCGGAAGCTGCTCGCCGGTGGCGCGTCGCCCAACGCCTCCAGGATCAGCCCGGAGTCCCGCGACGTCCGCAGGTAGGCCGAGTTGTTGCTGATCAGGAACCCCTCGTCCGCGTCGGCGGCGGAGATGGTGAACTGCTGGCGCGGCTCGTCCTCCCGGCAGGCGGCACCTTCCACCACCAGCGGTCGGCCGCCGCCCGGGTTGCGGACCTGCCAGCAGACCGGCTCACCGGTGCCGGGGCCACCGCCGGCCCCACGGTACGACCGGATCAGGAAGTTCTGCCCGCTCAGCGGGGTCGGCACGAACAACTGCCGACCGCTGTCGTCCTCCACCTCGGCCAGGCGGCCGTCGTCGGTCAACGACAGTCCCGCCTCGAAGCCGTCGACCCGGGTGATGGTGATCTGGCGGGTACCGGACAACTCCGCCGGGGTGGCGGTCGGCACCGGGCTGGTCGGCGCCGACGCCGTGGGCATGGGCACCGCCGTGGTGGCCTCGGCGATCGGCGTCCTCGTGGCCGTCGGCGACGGGGAGACCTCGTCGGTGGCACTCGTGCCACCGCAACCTGCGGCTCCCACGGCCAGCGCCACCAGCCCCACGCCCGCAAACCAGTTACGCATCGACATCCTCGCTCCCCCATCCCGGCCGTGCGGGCACGCACCACGCATCCCCAGGTCCACCTCGTCGACGGTCGGCGCACCGCCCCCAGAACGTCCTCGTTGATCGACGTACCCGGCAGGGCGGGCGGGTATGCGACACCGCCCCGGGTTGCTACTCAGGTCGTAAGTCGAATGCCGTCCTGCGCCAGATGTCGCGCCGACGGCGCTCACGCAGGCTGGCACCAGGCCCCGGGTGACGCCGTACGGAAGCTTTCCGGACACCCGTGCGGCCCGGAAGGTGGCAGCGGACCGTGACCCACGAGACCGTTACCCGACCTCGCCCAACCCGATCCCGGTTGCGCCGCGTACGAGTCGGCGCGGCCCTGGCCACGGCGGTCGCCGAGTTCGCCCGCCGTACCCCGGCACCGGCGACCGATGCCGCCGCCGCGCATCAGCTCACCGCGCGGGAGGTCGAGATCATCGGTCTACTCGCCCACGGCCTGTCGAACGTCGAGATCGCCGACGAGCTGTTCATCGAGACCAGCACGGTCAAGTCGCATCTCGGCCGCGCCATGGCCAAGATCGGCGTGCGGGACCGGCTCCAGACGGTCGTCTGGGCCTACCGCAACGGCGTCGCACCGCGTTGACCCTCGATGTGCGGGGCCGGTGCATACCCGGTATGCTCACCCGGCATGCGGCCTGAACCCGACAACCGGCAGGTGGCGCTCGCGGCGGTACTGGGCGGTCTGCTGCTCGGCTGCCTCGACTTCATCTGGATCAAATACGTGCCGTATCCCGTCGGCAACCTGGGCAACTCCAGCGCGGTGTGGGCGGTCGCCGCGTTCTTCTTCGGCCTCTGGGTCCGGTCGGGCCGGCTGCGCGCGGCGGTGGGCGCCGCCGTCGCACTCGTGGTCGCGGTGCCCGGCTACTACGCCACGGCGGCCCTGGTGCAGGGCGACGACTGGGCCGTGCTGTGGGCACCGACGTCCCTGCTCTGGATGTGCTTCGGTGTCCTCGCCGGAGTGCTCTTCGGCGTCGCGGGAGTGTGGGCACACCGGCCCGGCTGGCAACAGATCGTCGGGCCGGCGCTGCCGGCCGCGGTGCTGTTCGCCGAGGCGGGACTGGAGATCCGCCGGATCGGCCACCCGAACTACGGCGACGACCCGATCTGGGACGCCCTGATCAGGATCGCGCTCGGCCTGCTGGTGCTCGCCCTGGCCGGGCGGACGAACCGGCAACGCGCGCTGGCCCTCGCCGTGGCGTTGCCACTGGCGCTGGCTGGCTTCGCGGCATTCCTGCTGGCCGGCTTCCGCTGACGCAACGAGCGACCTTCCGTACGGTCGACTGCGGGGCCTGCGGCGGGGGGCGGGCCGGCATTGACGGCTCCCAGCACACTGCGTTCCATGGGCGTTGGCACCGGAACCTGTGAGGTGACGTTCCACCACGGTGACGTCCGGCTGGCGGGCACCCTGAGCGTGCCCGATCACCCCGGCCGGCGGCCCGGCGTCGTCATGATCGGCGGCTCCGGGCCGGCCGATCGCCACAACGACGTGCTGTTCCCACCGATCCGTCAGCATCTGCTCGAGGCCGGCATCGCGGTGCTGTCGTACGACAAGCGCGGTGTCGGCGCCTCGTCCGGCGACTGGATCGCTTCGTCCCTGGACGACCTGGCGGCCGACGCGGACGCGGCCGTCCGCTTCCTGCGGGCCCAGCCCGCGATCGAGGGGCGGGCCGTGGGCATTGTCGGCCACAGCGAGGGCGGGTGGGTCGGGCTACGGGCCGCCGCAGCGCTGGTGACCGATGTCGCGTTCGTGGTCACGAGTGGCTGCCCGGGGATGTCCCCGGCCGTGCAGGACCGCTACGCGCTGGCCAACCTGCTGCGGCAGGTCGGTCAGGTGGTGGAGGCGGACATCGACCGGGTATTGGCGCTGCACGACCGGCTCGTGGCGGCCGGTCGGCGCGGCGCCAGCTTCGCCGAGGCGACCCGGATCGTACGCACCGAGATGCCCGCCGGCCTGCCCGCGTACTGGCATGACGTGGACGAGCGGCTGTGGGAGTTCATGAAGCGCAAGCAGGACCACGACCCGGTCCCCGACCAGGTGCGGCTGCGCTGCCCACACCTGGCCACGTTCGGCGGCGCCGACCAGATCGTGCCGGTCGCGGAGAGCGTCCACCTGTTCGGCGGCGCGGCCTGCCGCACCGACCGGGATCCCCGGGCGACGCTTACCGTGCAGGTCTTCCCGGCTGCCGATCATCGGCTGCTCCGTCCCGATGGCACCTTCGCCCACGGCTACCTGGACACCCTCGCCGGCTGGATCCTCGCGCGGATCTGAGGCCATCGGGCGCGGTGGCTCGACGGCGGAACTCAGGCCAGCGACAGGAAGAGCTTCTCCATCTGTTCGAGGTTGGCCTTGCGGTCCTCCCCGGCGGAGCCGCTGACGCACTGTTCCAGACCGCTCGCGATGATCTTGAAGCCGGCGCGGTCCAGCGCCCGCGAGACCGCCGCGAGCTGGGTCACCACCTCGGCGCAGTCCCGGCCGTCTTCGAGCATGCCGATGACGCCGCGAATCTGACCCTCGGCACGGCGAAGTCGCTTGACCACGTCACCGACCGCATCCTCGTCGACCTGCATTCCCCACCCCTTCCCACGTCGTCGAACAACAGTACACCGGGGGGTATTTCCCGCCGGCTGACCACGAGCGACCCGGGGGTCATTTGCGGTTCACCGATTCTTGGTCAATACTCGAGGCAAGATACCCCCAGGGGTATATAGCCGAGCCTGAGGATGGAGTGTCCCGTGACCGCCAGGAGCAGTTCCCCGACCATCGACGTGCCCACCGCACGAGCCCTGATCGCCAACAACCCCGACGTGCTGATCGTCGACGTGCGTACCCCGGGCGAGTTCGAGACCGCGCACGTCCCCGCCTCGATCAACCTGCCGCTCGACCAGGTCGACGCGCACCTGGGTCGGATCGTCAACGACGCGGGCGGCCGGATCCTGCTGATGTGCCAGTCCGGCAACCGGGCCACGACGGCCTGCACCCGACTGGCCGACGCCGGTCTGACCGACGCCACCGTCATCACCGGCGGCATGAACGCCTGGGTCGCCGCGGGCGGGGCGGTCGAGCGCGGCCGGCAGCGGTGGAGTCTGGAACGCCAGGTCCGCCTCGTCGCCGGCGGGGTCGTGCTGCTCGCCGTCATCGCCAGTGTCTGGGTGCCCGCCGCCCGATTCGTGGCCGGCTTCATCGGCGCCGGCCTGACCTTCGCCGCCCTGACCGACACCTGCGCGATGGGCGCGATGCTGTCCCGACTGCCCTACAACCGCGGCGCCGGTTGCGACGTCGACCGGTCCCTGGCGCGGCTGCGCAACGAACGGCAACAGGCGTGAACGGTACGGACGTCCGGCAGGACCGCTCCGGCGTGGCCCGGGTGGTACCCCTGCTCGGATGGTTGCGCCACTACGACCGCCACACCCTGCGCCACGACCTGATCGCCGGTCTGACCGTGGCGGTCATGCTGGTGCCGCAGAGCATGGCCTATGCCGCGCTGGCCGGTATGCCCCCGGTCACCGGCCTCTACGCCTCGATCGTGCCGTTGCTGGTCTACGCGCTGCTGGGCAGTTCCGGATCGCTGGCCGTCGGGCCGGTGGCCATCACCGCGTTGATGACCGGCACCGCACTGGCTCCTCTCGCCGGCGGCGACCCCGCCCGTTACGCCGCCCTCGCCGGCCTGCTCGCCCTGCTGGTCGGCGCGATCCAGGTGCTGATGGGTGTGCTCCGGCTCGGTGCCCTGGTCAACTTCATGTCCCACTCGGTGCTGTCCGGGTTCACCTCCGCCGCCGCGATCGTGATCGCGGCCAGCCAGGTGAAGGACCTGCTCGGACTCGACGCCGGGCGCGCGGAGACCTTTCCGGAGATCGCCGCGTCGCTCTGGCGTTCGGCCACCACCGTCCACCCGCTGACGGTCCTCGTCTCGCTGACCAGCGTCGCCGGTCTGCTGCTGCTGCGCCGCTACCTGCCGAAACTGCCCGGCGCCCTGCTCGTGGTGGCGGGCGTCACCGTGGCCAGCGCCGCATTCGCCCTCGGCACGCACGGCGTACGGATCCTCACCGAGGTCCCCGGCGGGCTGCCCGCCCCGGCCGTCCCCGCCCTGGGCGGCTCGGACGTGACGGCGTTGCTGCCCGCCGCCGTGGCGATCGCACTTGTCGCCTACATGGAGGGCATCGCCGTGGCCAAGTCCCTCGCGGCGCGGAGCCGCCAGCAGATCAGCCCCAACCAGGAACTCGCGGCGGTCGGCTCGGCAAACGTCGCGGCCGGCCTGTTCCAGGCGTTCCCGGTGGCCGGCGGTTTCTCCCGCAGCGCGGTGAACTTCTCCGCCGGGGCACGTACCCCGCTGGCCAGTGTGGTCACCGCCCTGATGGTGGCCCTGACCGCGGTGTTCCTGACGCCGGCCTTCCACCACCTGCCCAAGGCGGTGCTCGCCGCCATCGTGGTGGTCGCGGTGCTCGGGCTGGTCGACCGCCGGTCGGCGGTGACCGCGTGGCGGACCCGCCGCTCGGACGGCCTGACCCTCGCGCTCACCTTCGTGGTCACCCTGCTGTTCGGGGTCGAACCCGGTCTAGCCACCGGCGTGGCGTTCGCCCTGGCGGTCTTCCTGTGGCGTTCGGCCCGGCCGCATCTGGCCGAACTCGGCCGGGTGCCGGGCACGCAGACGTACCGCAACGTGGCGCGCTACGCGGGCCTGGTCACCGACCCCCGGGTCGCGATCGTCCGGGTGGACGGGCCGCTGTACTTCGCCAACGCCCAGTTCCTGGAGGACCGGCTGCTCAGCCTGGCCGAGCAACGGCCGGAACTGACGTCACTGGTGCTCGACGCGAGCGCGATCAGCGACACCGATGTCGACGGTGCCCACGCCGTCGCCGAGCTGCACCAACGTCTCGCGTCCCGGGGCGTGGCGCTGCACCTGGCAACGGTCCGTGGGCCGGTGCGTGACCTGCTCGGGCGGGCCGGCGTGTGGCAGACGGTGCATGGCGCCGGTCAGGTGCACCCTGACCTGACCGCAGCGCTGACGGCCACCGGCGGCGGGGTGACGCAGCCGGTGCCCGGCACACCCGTACGGCCGCCGTCACCACAGGAGGTGTTCTAGCCGTGCCCGACCGGTTCGCCACGTTGCTGAGCTGCATCGACGGCCGCATCCAGCGCCCCCTCGACGAGTGGGTGCGACAACATCTCGACGTCGAGTACCTCGACACCATCACCGAGCCCGGGCCGGAGGCGGTGCTGGCCACCACGGGTGAGGCCCGACTGGACGCCCTTCTCGACAAGGTGCGGGTCTCCCAGCGCGCCCACGGCAGCGCGACCCTGGTCGTCGCCGCGCACTCCGACTGCGCGGGGAACCCGGTCAGCGTGGCCGAGCATCATCGCCAACTGCGTGCCGGCCTGTCCCGGTTGGCCGCCCGGCTGCCGGGCACCCGCATCCTCGCCGTGCACGCGGGCCGCTGCGGCCACCAGTGCTGGGCACCCGAACTCGTGGCGGAGGTGACCCCGCCGGAGACCGGATCGTAGCACTTTGCCCACTGCATACCCCCCGGGGTATACAGGAACAGAACCCATCAACCGTGCTCGTTGTGAAGGAGTTTGACCGTGCTGTTCACCCAGTACTACCTGGACTGCCTCTCCCAGGCGTCGTACCTGATCGCCGACGACACCACCGGCCGGGCGGTCCTGGTCGACCCGCGCCGCGACATCGAGGAGTACCTCACCGACTCCCGGTCCCGGGGGCTCACCATCGAGGGAGTGATCAACACCCATTTCCACGCCGACTTTCTCGCCGGCCATCTGGAGGTGGCGGCAGCGACCGGCGCCTGGATCGGGTACGGCCGACGCGCCGAGACCGAGTACCCGATCCGCAAGCTGACCGACGGCGACCGGATCAGCCTCGGCGAGGTGACCCTGCAGATCCTGGAAACACCCGGCCACACCCCGGAGTCGATCAGCGTGCTGGTGTACGAGCACGCCGACGACACCGTCCCGTACGGAGTGCTGACCGGTGACGCGCTGTTCATCGGTGACGTGGGCCGGCCCGACCTGCTCGCCTCGCTCGGCGTCACCGCCGACGAGCTGGGCAGCATGCTCTACCACAGCGTGCACCACAAGCTCATGAACCTGCCCGACCAGGTGCGGGTCTTCCCGGCCC
The DNA here is from genome assembly GCF_042898635.1 of Micromonospora sp. NPDC000442. Taxonomy (NCBI): domain Bacteria; kingdom Bacillati; phylum Actinomycetota; class Actinomycetes; order Micromonosporales; family Micromonosporaceae; genus Micromonospora; species Micromonospora sp. NPDC000442. The sequence goes on from NZ_JBIAYZ010000008.1 coordinate 116,480, forward strand.
ACGGCGCGGGCTCGGCCTGCGGCAAGAACCTGTCGACCGAACGGCAGTCCACCATCGGCGAGCAGCGCCGCACCAACTACGCCTGCGCGCCGATGAGTGAGGAACAGTTCGTCGCGCTGGTCACCGGCGGTCAGCCGGCGGCACCGGGGTACTTCGCCTTCGACGCGGTGCTCAACCGCAAGGCCCGCGAGCTGTTCGACCACGCCCGCGCCGCCCGGCCGCTCACCCCCGCCGAGTTCCTCGCCGCCCGGGCCGACGGCGCCATCGTCGTCGACACCCGCGACCCGCACGAGTACGCCGCCGGGCACCTCCGTGGCGCGATCAACATCCCCGCCGACGGCCGCTTCGCCGAGACCGCCGGTAGCGTCGTGGCACCGGAGCGCACCATCCTCGTCGTCGCCCACCAGGACCGCGAGGAGGAGATCGTGACCCGCCTCGCCCGGATCGGCTTCGACCATGTCGCCGGTTACCTACGCGACCCCGAGCACGCGTTCCGCGAGATGGTCGCCGAGCTGACCCCGGCCAGCCGGGTCACCGCCACCGAGCTGCGCGACGCCCTCGACCGGGCCGAGCCGCCGCGCGTGCTCGACGTGCGCAACGCCAGCGAGCGCGAGCAGGGCGCCATCGACGGGTCGCTGCACATCCCGCTGGCCGAACTGCCCCGGCGACTCGACGAGGTGCCCGACGACCGGCCCGTCGTCGTGCACTGCGCCGGGGGCTACCGCTCCTCGGTCGCGGCCAGCCTGTTGCGGGAGGCCGGCCGTACCGACGTCTCCGACCTGCTCGGCGGCTTCGGCGCCTGGCAGGCGTTGCGGCAACCCACCGTGGCCTGAGCCCGGCCGGTGAGGGCGTGGCCGCCGCCACGACGGTCCCGCCCTCGCCGCTACCGGCCCGATCTCCGGGTCCGGTGCGGGCAGCCGGAGCCCGGGTCGGCCTGCTCCGGGCCCTCAGCCGTGCAGCTTGAGGGCCCGGAGCAGGTCGTCGTTCTCCTCGGGGGTGCCGATCGACAGCCGGACGCCGCCGTCGATCACGCTGCTGCGGTCCCGCAGCCTGATGCCCTGCGCGGCCAGGGCGGCGCACAGCCGCTGCGGCTCCTCGGTCCGCAGCAGCAGGAAATTCGCGTCCGACGGAAACACCTCGATCACGGCCGGCAGCTGCGTCAGGGCGTTGCGCACGCGATCCCGCTCGGCGAGGATGCGTTCGATGTTGCGCCGGCCGTGGGCGATGCCCGCGGGTGAGATCGCCGCGCCGATCGCGCGGATCGCCGTGACGGTGAGGGGGTACGGCGGCATGATGCGGCGCAGTACCCCGATGACCTCCGGATGGGCGAGTGTGATGCCGCAGCGCTCACCGGCGAGGCTGTACTCCTTGGACAGCGAGCGCACGACGACGAGACTGGGATGCTCGGCGATGTCGCCCGCGAGTGACGGCTGTCCCGAGTAGTCGAGGTAGAGCTCGTCGACCACCACCATCGCCCGGCCGCGCAGCCGCTCGGCGAGCCGCAGTACCGCTGCCCGGTCCATCAGGTTGGCGGTCGGGTTGTTCGGTGAGCAGACGAAGACGAGCTTGATCCCCGGGTCGGCGTCGCAGGCGGCCAGCATCGCGTCGGCGTCGAGCTGGTACGACCCGGACACCAGGGGCACCCGGCACACCGCAGCGCCCTGGATGGCCGCGGCCGTCTCGTACATGACGAAGGTCGGCGGCGTGATCAGGATGCCGTCCCGACCGGCCGCACAGAACGCGCGGACCAGCAGGTCGATGGACTCGTCCGCGCCGCGCGACAGGAAGAGCTGTTCCACCGGCAGTCCGTAGATCTCGGAGAAGCGGCCAAGCAGCGACGGCGGTTGCGGTTCCGGGTACCGGTTGAGGCCCTCCTGCTCGGCCCCGCCCGGGTACGGCGGATAGGGGTTCTCGTTCGCGTCGAGGTGGATCCGGGCGGCCTGCTCGGCCTCGACGCGCGCCGAACTGTAGGGCCGCATCGCGTAGATCTCTGGCCGGACCAGCGAAACGATGTCATCCACGAGCTGCGCGATCCTCTCCGGCCGGGCCGGGTCCGCCCCGGTAGCCGCAGGGTACCGCCCACCCGGACCGGTCCCGTCGGTGCGTGGGGCGTCGGCGGACCGGGCCGCGGTCACTCAGTCCTCGGACTGTTCGGCGAGCCGTACGGTCAGTTGACTCAGCGCCGTGTCGGCTTGTCGGGCGGCCTCGGGGCCGGTGTCGGCAGCGGTGATGACCGAGCCGATCCGGTCGGTGAACGCCCCGGTCACCGTGACGCGATCCCCGACCGCCACGCCGATGTTGATCGCGCGGACCGCGGCGGCCCGTCCTGCCGGCTCGACCCCGTCGATCTCGGCTATCTCCCCGCTTGCCGGCGCGATCAGGAATCGGATCGCGGCGTGCCCGTGGCGCAGCGGACGCAGTTTGGGCAGGTCGCCGCTTGCCCGCGCGATGACGCAGTCCACCAGGTCGATGCCGAGGGCCGCGCGCACCAGCTCAGGGATCAGACCGCCGGCGAGGCGTGGGTTCACCTCGATGATCATCGGGCCGTCGGGGCTCAGCCGAAGCTCGGTATGCGTCGCGCCCCAGGTGAGACCGAGCGCCTGTAGCGCGGCGCGGGTGCACCCGGTCAGCGCGGCAGCCGCCGCCGGCTCCAGTTCCGCGGGGAAGTCGTGACCGGTCTCGACGAAGTGTGGGGGCGGGCCGAGGTGTTTGGCGGTCAGGCCCACCGGCTCACCGTCGAAGAACTCCGCGGAGAACTCGGGACCGCTGACAAAGCGCTCGACCAGGACTCTCGGCTCGACCGGCAGACCCCGCTCGTTGACCCTGGTGGCGAACAACCGGGTCGCGTGTTCGACGACCTCGCGGTCGGTACGGCACAGCCGCACCCCTACCGAGCCCGAGCCCCGCACCGGCTTCACCACCACGGGACAGCCGAGTTCGGCCGCGACCACCTTCGCCTCGGCCGGATTACGGATCACGCGGAAGTCGGGCACGGGTACGCCCGCCGCCAGCAGCGCCTCCCGTTGCCGCCCCTTGTCCCGGGCCCGCTCGACGGCGACGGGATCGGGGCCGGTGAGACCCAGCCGCAGTGCCGCCCCGGCGGCCACCGGGACGAAGTACTCGGAGCTGGAGGTGACGCCCGCGACCGACCCCAGCTGCTGACAGGCGCCCGCGACCGCCTCGACGTCGCCGGTGTCGAGCACAAGCGACTGAATCCCGTCCTGGTGCAGGTACGGGTACCGGGACGGATCGCGGGCGAGCATCACCGGACGTAGGCCCCGGTGCCGCGCCGCGCGGCAGTAGAGCCGTCCGGTCCCCGTGGTGTTGCTCTCCACGAACACCATCACCGCCGAGGTGTCCACCGATCCTCCTTCTGCCGGTCGGATACGGTCCGGCCGGACCGCAGCGCACCAACGGCGCCGTCCAGTTCGGCGCGCGCGGCGGTCAGCCGCGTCAATTCCCGCAGAGTCCCGTCGCGCAGGACCCGCAACCGGCCGTACACGTCGTCGAATCCGCGCTGCCAGTCACCGGGGCCACCGCCGGCGTCGGTGAGGCTCACCGCGACCGCCGGGTCGGCGACCTTGGCGGCGGCCGGGAACCGCCGCGCCACCCAGTCGGAGCCGATCGGCTCGCCACCGGCGTCGGCCAGCAGCTCCCGGATGGCCGCGCCGACGGTGTGGTGCGCGGTCCGGAAGGGCATGCCATCGTGGACCAGTCGGTTGGCCACCGCCGTGGCCGTGGTGATCCCCTCCACCGCCCGCTGTCGCATCCGACCGGGACGTGGTCGGGCGCCGCTGACGAGGACCTGACCCAGCTGTACGACGTCGGTGGCGGCTCGCAGACCCGGCCAGGCGAGTCCGACCGCCTCGGTGCCGACCTCGATGGAGTTGGTGAAGGGTGCGCCCTTCATCGCGGTGACCGCGCCCACCCAGGACGAACTCACCCTCCCCACGGCGGCCGTGACGTGTTCCAGCAGAAAGGCGTTGCGTTTCTGCGGCATCGCCGAGCTGCCACCGACGAGGCGGTCGGGAAACTGGATGAAGCCGAACTCCTCGGTACTCCACAGCTGCAGGTCGGTGCCGAGCCGGCTGAGCACGACGGCCACCCCGGTGGCGTCCGCCAGCAGCCGCAGCGACACGTCCCGGCTGGCGATGGCGTCCAGGGCGTGCACCGGTGGTTCCTCGAATCCCAGCAGCGCGGCGACCCGCGCCGGATCGATCGGCAGGTCGCTTCCGGCGACCGCACCGGCGCCCATCGGGCAGCGCCGTAGTCCTCTGGCCGAGTCCCAGGCCGACTCGATCTCCCGGGTCAGCCCGGCCGCGACGCCGGTGAGGTAGTAGCCGTAGGTGATCGGCATTGCCGCCTGGTAGTGGGTGTGCACCGGCATCACGACGTCGCGGTACTCGCGGCCCCGGCTCAGCAGCACCGCGACGAGCCTCGTCGTCTCCTGCAGGAAGGTCAGCAGCCACTCGCGCAACCGGGTGAGGGTGACCGTGGCCTTCATGTCGTTGCGGGACCGTCCGGTGTGCAGTACGCCGCCGATGTCCTCGCCGAGTTCCGCGGTGAGGTACTGCTCGTAGGCCAGATACAGCCCGCGCGGCATGCGGGCGTCGGCGAGGGCGGCGAACCGGCTGTCGCGTAGCTGCTCGATAAGCGTCGCCAGCGCGACCGCCGCCTCGGGCTCGATCAGCCGCCGCTCGCGGAGCATGACCACGTGAGCCAGATCCACCAGCGTGGTGCGGTCGAGTTCCTCGGCGATCTCGGCCGGCGTCGGCTCACCGTAGATCTGCCGCTGCGTCCGCAGGCCGATCGGCTCCTTGATCCGGCCGGTGTCGCTCATCGCGCCGCCACGCTGCTGGTGCCGTGGTGTTCGAGGACCTCGCGCAGGCTCCGTCGTCCCCAGTTGAACCAGGACCACTCCGCGTGCTCGGCACGGGGGTGGTTCGTCTCCACCGGCCGGTCCCCGGTCGGGTCGGTCGAGTGCCCCTGCTCGGCCAGCCACCGGTCGTCGTAGACGGTGGACTGGTAGCGGTAGCCCTGGTCGGGCAGCATGACCACGGTCACCGCGTCGGGGTTCGTCATCGCCGTACGCTCGGCCACGAGAAAGGCGGCGCCGCTGGTCGGCCCCTGGAAGACGGCGTGCTCGCGGTGCAGTTTCCGGGTGGCCCGGTATGCCTGACCAGCGCTGCACCAGTGCACCTGGTCGAACGCGGTGTGGTCGAGGTTGGACGGAATCAGACTGTTTCCCAGACCGCGCAGGGATCGCGCTCCGTCGGGCTGGCCGAAGAGCACACTGCGGTGTGTGTCGACGCCGACCAGCCGCAGGTCGGGATTGACCGATCGGAGAAAGGACGCGGTGCCGCACATGGATCCGCCCGACCCGACCGGTCCGATCAGCATGTCGACCTGAGGCAGGGCCTCGGTGAGCAACTCGGCCACCAGGCGGTAGGAGCGGGGATTGTCCGGGTTCGCATACTGCTCGGGGCAGAACGAGTCGTCGTGTTCGGCGCGGATCTCGGCGAGCCGTTCCAGTCGCGATCCCTGGTAGCCGCCGCTTGCCGCCATGTGCCGGACGATCTCCACCGTTGCACCGAGGTCGGTCAGCCGCCGGTGGAGTTCGTCATCGATCACCGGGTCGCTGACCAGGATCAGGCGTCGGCGCAGCAGCGCGGCCTGCATGGCGAGGGCGAGTCCGAACGTGCCCGAGGTGGTCTCCACGATGAGCGTGTCGGGACCGATGTCGCCGCGCGCGACAGCCTGCCGCAGGATGTAGCGTGCCGGGATCATCTTCATCAAGGCGAACACGACGCCGAAGAGGTTGGGCCCCAGTCGGACGATCTGCGGCTGTTCGACTCCCGCGGTGATCTCCTCCAACACTGAGGATCTCATCCCCATCCTTCCGTCTTGGCCAGCTCCGCACGCAACACTTCGGTACGGATGATGCCGGCATGTGTCATGACCCGGAAGACACCGACGGGCATCGCGACCAAGCCATGACGAGGCTCACCGAGCCGTCATGGAGGGCACCCTGAAGCAGCTCGCCGTGGTGTCCAATAGCAGCGTCAGCGCCGACCCTGCCCGACCGAAAAGGTGAGTTGAATCCGTCGCGACAACATTTTGCGCGAGGGGCGTCGGCTGATGTGTGGCAGCATTTCGCGGATGTCCAAAAACGCTCCCCGAAGTCGGGACACACTGCGACCGCCGCGGCACCTCGTGGTGCCGTACCAACCCAGTTGCAAACAGTAGCGTCGGCCACCAAACCTGTCAATGCATCTTCTACCACCTACGAATGACTTGGTCAGGGAGTTTCGACCCGCTTCTGAGCACGAGCGCTGTCAACATTCGGTGCGCGGATTGGTCAGCCCTCGTGGCAAGTGTGCAAAATTAACACCCGCTGCCGTCCAGAACCATGAGACGATTGTCAAATCGAGCCAGCGCGTATAGTACGATCGCCCGCACCGAGGCTGGCGTCATCATTGTTGGTGATGAATGAAAAGGCGTCGCCGATTCGCCGAGCGGGCGCTTTCCGTCAGGTCAGCAGCCGGAGTGCCCGTTGGCGGACGTCGACATAGCGTTCGTACACCCCCGGGGTGCCGTCGGCGGCCACCTCCTCGGCCGCGACCGGCCACTGCGGCGGATCGGCTGCACCGGACAGTGCCCAGGCCGCCTGGCGTGCCGCGCCGAGCGCGACGTACTCGCCGGGGCTCGGTACGCACACGGGCACGCCGAACAGTGCCGGTGCGACCGCCCGTACCGCGCGTGACCTGGCCGCGCCGCCGATCAGCAGCACCCGGTCGACCGGGATGCCCTGGGCACGGAGGGCGTCGAGGGCGTCGGCGAGGCCACCGAGCATGCCCTCCACCGCGGCCCGCGCCAGGTTCGCCGCCGACGCGTTCGCCCGGGTCAGCCCGGCGAGCAGACCGCGGGAGTCGGGCAGGTTGGGGGTGCGCTCCCCGTCCAGGTACGGCAGGAGCGTCAGCCCGTCCGCGCCGGGCGGCGCCGAGAGCGCCAACTCGTCGAGTTCGGCCAGCGACCGGCCCAGCAGGTCGGCGACCGCGACCAGCACCCTCGCCGCGTTGAGCGTGCACACCAGCGGCAGGAACCGACCTGTCGCGTCGGCGTAACCGGCCACCAGCCCGCGCGGGTCGGCGGTCGGCACCTCACTCACCCCGAACGCGCACCCCGAGGTGCCCAGCGACACCACCACGTCGCCGGGTCGCAGGCCGACGCCGAGTGCCGCGCCCATGGTGTCGCCGGTGCCGGCCGCGAGCATCGCACCGGAGGCGGTCTCGCCGACCGTCTCGGCGGGCCCGGCGACGCGGGGCAGCGCCACGTCCCGGCCGAAGGCGAGCGTCACCAGGTCCCGCCGGTACTCTCCGGTCGCCGGTGACCAGTACCCGGTGCCGGAGGCCTCGCCGCGATCGGTCGTCGGCTCTCCCCCGCCCGCGCGCAGCCGGTGGGTGAGCCAGTCGTGCGGCAGCAGCACCGTGCTGGTCCGGGCCGCGAGTTCCGGCTCGGTGCGGGCGAACCAGCGCAGTTTGGTGACCGTGAAGCTGGCCACCGGCACCAGCCCGACCGCGTCGGCCCACGCCTGCGGACCTCCGAATTCGCCGGTGAGGTCGACCGCGGCGCGCGCCGAGCGGGTGTCGTTCCACAGCAGCGCGGGACGCACCACCTCGCCAGCCTCGTCGAGGCAGATCATGCCCTGCTGCTGCCCGCCGACGCCGATCGCGGCCACGCCGTCCAGCAGCCCTGCGCTGGCCCGCTCGAAGGCGGCCCACCACAGGTGCGGGTCGACCTCGGTCCCGTCGGGGTGCGGGGCACGACCCTCGCGGAGCACCTCGCCGGTGTCCGCGTCGCACACCACGACCTTGGTCGACTGGGTGGACGAGTCGACGCCGGCAACAAGTGTCATCGCACGCTCCACAGTGGTCCGGTGCCGGTGGGTCGAGGCACTCGAGCGATGCTGTCGCGGCCGACTCTACGGGCACGAACCAGTTAGTTCAATGACCTTCCAAAGTGGTCGGGCGATGCCGGTCCGCGAGTTCAGGACCGGAGCACCACCCGGTCGTACGTCGCGGAATGCTGCAACGCGAGCAGCACCGCACCGCGTACCTCCGCGTCACGGCCGAGGGTGGAAACCTGGATCTCCACAGCACGCCGAGCCGGTCCGAGCGCGCACTCCGTCGCCGTCGCCCGCAGGTTGGGCAGCAGCAGATCGGAGATCGCGGCGAGGCCACCGCCGAGAACCAGGATCGCCGGGTTGTACGCGTTGATGACCCACGATGCGGCCAGACCCAGGTTGCGACCCACCTCCGTCACCGCCTCGGTCGCCACGGCGTCACCGCAGCGCGCGGCGGCGGCCACGTCCCGCACGTCGAAGCAGTCGTCCAGCACCGACACCCGGCCGGCCGCGATCGCCTCCCGCGCGAGCCGGACCAGCGCCGGCCCGGACGCCACCGTCTCCAGGCAACCCACGTTGCCGCAGTTGCACGGCACGGTACCGCCCGGCATCCGGCAGTGTCCGATCTCGCCGGCCGTGCCGCCGGTACCGTGGAGCACCTGTCCGGCGCAGAGCACCGCCGCCGACAGGCCGGTACCCACGTACAGCAACGCCAGGTCCCCGACCTTGCCGCCGACGCCTTCGAGATGCTCCGCGACCGCCGCCGCCTGACCGGCGTTGTGCAGGTAGACCGGCACGTCGAGCGCGGCGGTCAACACCTCGCCGACGGGTACGTCGCGCCACCCGAGGTTCGGCGCCAGCAGGCAGACACCGCGGTGGAAGTCGGTGAGCCCGGGCAGCACCACACCGACGGCGGCGATCCGCCCGTCCGGAACCGCCGCCCCGACGACGCGCGTCGCCTGCGCCGCAACCTCTCCCAGCACCGTCTCGGGCTCGCCGGTCGGAGTGTCGAACTCACTGCGCCCCAGCTCGTGCCCGTCGGCGTCGCTTACCGCCACCGTGGTACGCCGGGCGCCGATGTGCGCGCCGACGACGAGGTGCGAGGCGGCGTTGAACTCCAGCAGGATCGGTGGGCGGCCGCCACCGACCGCGGTGGCCCCTCGGCCGACCTGCCGGACCAGACCGTCGGCGATCAGCTCGTCGATGATCGCGGAAACGGTCGGCTTGGCCAACGTCGTGACCCGCGCGATGCCGGCTCTCGAGATCCGTCCGCCCGCTCTGAGGGCAGCGAGTACGAGCGATCTGTTCACCTCGCGCACGACGTTCTGGTCAGCGCCACGTCGAGGCCCTGCGCCCTCCATCGCCTCACGCTACCCGCGCCGATCACCTGATCGAAGACCGGACCTGCCCGGCGACCGGCCGGCTGAGCGCCGCGCGCGACGCCCGCGCCTCACGTCGCGCTCGAAGCGGCCACATCGACTGACAGCACCCGCCTCAGCGGGGTGGAGCAGACCGTTCCCGGCTGTCGCCCAGGTGTCCGCTCCTCAGCCGAGGTTCGAGGCGAGGTCGGAGTGGGGTGGTGATTCCGGGCGGGGTCAGGGAACGATCACGACGCCGCCCCGCACGCCACCCTGGGCCAGTCGGTGGTGCGCGGTCGCCGCCTCCGCGAACGAGTAGACCCCGGCCACCCGTAGCGGGATCTCGCCGCGTTCCACCAGTTTCACCAGTTCACCGAGCCGGGTGCCGTCCGGTAGCACCTCAAGTGCGAACGTCCGGATCCCTCGTACCGGTTCCGGGCGTAGCGGGGGTGAGGCGGCCACATAACCGCCGCCGTCACTGACCAGCTCCATCAGCGACGGCCCGATCACCGCAAGGTCGACGACCGCGTCGAAGCTGCCCGCCGCCGCCCGGGCCGGATCCTCCGAGCGTGGCACGAACGCCGCTCCCTGCGACTCGACGAACTCGCGGTCGTCGGCCCCCGCCAACCCGGTGGCGTGCAGGCCCGCGACTCGGGCCAGTGCCAAGGTGAATCCGCCGACCTGCCCGGCGGCACCGGTCACCAGCACGGACGAGCCCGCCGGAAGCGCGAGCAGATCGAGGGCCTGCGCGGCGGTGAGGCCGTTGGTCGGCAGGGTGGCGGCCTCGGTGGCGGCAATCCCGGTGGGTGCGGTGGTCAGCCAGGCGGCGTCGAGGACGATGTACTCGGCGTGCGCGCCGACCGTGGTCCGCAGCCAGGGTGAGAAGCCGATGACCTCGTCGTCCAGAGTGAAGCCGCCGACCGACGGGCCGATCGCGTCGATCGTCCCGGCCACATCCCAGCCGGGCACGTACGGCAGCCCGACCGGCAGCGGTGCCGGGAATCGACCGGAGCGGATCATGAGGTCGACCGGGTGCAGCACGGATGCGGCCACCCGTACTCGCAGCTGTCCCGGTCCCGGTTCCGGCACCGGCACATCCGCCACCACCCGCAGAACCTCCGGCCCTCCGAACTGTGCATAGCTGACTGCGCGCATCGCCGTGCCTCCGCTCAATGTCCTGGTCGCCACCACGGTAGGTACCCTTGGGCACTGTCAGAAAGTAGGTACCTGAAAGTTCCTAGGGCACCGGCGAGGTGGTGGGTGATGGCGACGACGACCGCTGAGCAACGACGTGAACAGGCCAAACGCGACTATGACGCCTTCCTCGCGGCCTGCCCGACCAGGCAACTGCTGAGCACGCTCACCGACAAGTGGGCGGCGCTGGTCATCGCGGCGCTCGCCGGTGGTCCGCAGCGGCACAGCGAACTTGCCCGCCGCATCGCCGGGGTCAGTCAGAAGATGCTCACCCAGACCCTGCGCACGCTGGAACGCGATGGTCTGCTCACCCGTACCGTGACCGCCTCGGTGCCGGCCCGCGTCGACTACGCCCTCACCCCGATCGGACACGACCTGCTTCCGCTGATGGTCGCGATCAAGACCTGGGCAGAGACCCACATGGACCGCGTCTTTCAGGCCCGCTCCGAGTTCGACGCACGATCATGAGGTGCGGGCCGCCACCGACCCTGTTCGCCGCCGTCTGCCCAGGCGCTCACGCGGCCCGCTCGCCGGGCGCGGGGTACGGCTCGCGGAGGGTGAACGCCTCCGGCGACGGGCCACTGCCCAGCAGTTCCAGCCGTTCGGCGGCCTCGGTGAGTGTCGGCAGGACGCCGGCGGGAATCCACCAGAGCACGAGATGGGGCCGGTCGAGCGGGATGAACCACTCCCGCCGTCGGCGCATCGGCTCCAGGTGCGCGGTCCGGTACACGAAGCCACGCAGCGACTCGATCGACTGCCACACGGTCAGGTTCACGATGATGTCCGGTTCGAAGGGCCGTAGCGCGGTCGCGTCGCCGGACTCGTCCTGTAGTCGCCAGACGTAACCCGGCGAACGCTCGGCCAGATCGTTGACCTCGGGGAGCAGGGCGACGAAGTCGGCAAGCTCGGGGCTGTCGAGAGGAGCGCGCAGCCGAGCGATGTTCAGTTGCGCCACGTGATGGTCGGCCATGCGACCAAGCCTACATTCTATGTCAATCCTGATTGTCTTTAGATTGGATCGCGACGCAGCACCCGGTCGGTCCGGGGTCGAGCCGAACGTCCCAGCGGTCATCCACCAGACCGTCGAGCAGTGCCAGGTTCAGACCGCAGACCAGCGCGGGGTACGCCTGGGCCAGTGCGTGGAACGGACAGTTACGCAGCCGGATCGTCCGGTCGGCGTCCACGAACGGCTCGTAGCCGAGCGTCCCCAGGCGCTCGAACACCTCTCCACCGGCGAGCTTCGCGCCCACCTCGCGGGCCGCCGCATGGACCGCCGGTTCCACACCGGACCGCTCGACCGCAGCCGCCAGCACATCGGCCAACAGCCGGTAGTCGCGCGGCGGCAGCGTCACCGCGTGTTCGGCGGCGGACCGGCGGTACAGCTTGGCCGGCCGGCCCGCACCCGGCCCACCGCTGCGCGGCGCGTAGGCCGTCTCCAGCAGCCCCGCCTCGGCCAGCTTGTCCAGATGGAAGGCGGCCAGGGTACGGCCGATGCCCACCGCCTCGGCAGCCTCGTTACGGCTCACCGGTTCCGCCCGCGCGACGACGTACTCGTACACTGCCCGGCGCACCGGCTCCCGCAGCGCCCCGACGGCCTCCAACGACATGCTGCCGACGCTACCCGTGCCGCCTCGTCAGAACCTCGGCCGCCGCTCCGGCGGGACGACACCGTACGGCCGGCAAGCGTCATGTCAGCCAGACGTAATCCGCCCGCACTTGCCGAAGACGCGCGCTGCGCCCCGCCTGCCTCAGGCCGGCGAACCGCCCTAGTCTGCTGCCATGGCGAGCACCGAACTGGATGAGTTGATCGTGCCGGACGCCGACGCCCTGCCTGCCTGGTTGTCGGTCAACCACGCCACGTCGCCCGGCGTCTGGCCGGCCCTGACCAGGAAGGGCAGCTCGGTCACCACCCTGACCTGGCAGCAGGCGGTCGACGAGGCCCTGTGTTTCGGTTGGATCGACGGGCAGGCCCGGAAGCGGGACCAGGAACGGAAGATCGGCGAGTTCGTCGCCATGTTGGCCCGTCACGAGACGTTCCATCCGCAGAAAGCCAGACCGCAACCCGCGCCGGACTGAACTTTCTCAAAGAATCCTGGCGTACCTGTCGATCGGGGTTGATCGTCTTCGTAGCTCTGGTGAGAGCCCGGCACCGAGCCGGGCGATACGCCTCCTGGAGGGCACGATGAGCACCACCACGAACAGCACCCGCACCACCATGTCGGCCATCGGTGCGCTGATCGGGACCGGTGTCACCGCCACGGCTGCCGCCAGCGCCGCCACGATGGCCGTCGCCGCCGCCGGCAACGCGGCGGGCGTCAGCCTCGACATCGGCGGCGCCCCGATCCCGGTCACCGGGTTCGGCGTGCTGACCGCCGTCTTCTCGCTGCTCGGCGTGGTCATCGCCACGCTGCTGTCCCGATTCGCCCGCCGTCCGCGGCGCACCTTCGTCCGAACGACGGTGGTGCTGACCGTGCTGTCGCTGGTGCCGGATGTGATCGTCGACGCCGGTCCGGCCACCAAGGCCCTGCTAATGGTCACCCACCTCGTCGCGGCCGCGATCGTGATCCCCGCTGTCGCGCGCCGCCTGGCCGCCTGACCACACCCACCCATCGAGCTACCGGAGGATCGTCATGAAGCAGTACCTGCTGTCCGTGCATTTCGTCGAGGGCGCGCCGGAGCCGTCCGACGAGGAGATGCAGACCATGTTCAGGGAGACCGGTCGGGTCAACGACGAGATGCAGGCCGCCGGTGCCTGGGTCTTCGGCGGCGGGCTCCGCACACCGGACAGTGCCACCGTCGTGCGGATCGAGAACGGCGCCACCACCATGAGCGACGGGCCGTTCGCCGAGACCAAGGAACACATCGCCGGCTTCTGGGTCATCAAGTGCGCCGACCTGGACGAGGCGCTCGCCTGGGCCGAGAAGTGCGCCGCGGCCTGCGGCCCGATCGAGGTCCGCCCGTTCGACGACCTGTCCCAGGCCTGAATCAGGGCCGGTCACCCGACATGGACCTGGCGAGCGTCTACCGCGCGGAGTACGGCCGCTGCGTCGCCACTCTGGCCCGCCTCCTCGGCGACATCCACCTCGCCGAGGAGGCGGTGCAGGACGCCTTCACCACCGCGCTGCAGAAGTGGCAGACCCTGCCGCCGAATCCCGGCGCCTGGATCGTGACCACCGCCCGGAACCGGGCCGTCGACCGGCTCCGCCGGGAGACGACCCGCGAGGCCCGGCACGCCGAATCCCTGCTACTGCACCAACAGGACGAGCCCCAGGAGGTGGGACCGGTGCGGGACGACCAACTGCGACTCATCTTCACCTGCTGCCACCCGGCGCTCGCCCCCGACGCGCGTACCGCCCTCACGCTCCGCCTCCTCGGCGGCCTCGACGTACCAGAGATCGCCCGGGCGTACCTGATCCAGGAGGCGACCGTCGCCCAGCGGATCGTGCGCGCCAAGAAGAAGATCCGCGACGCCGGCATCCCGTACCGGGTGCCCGCCGAACACGAACTGCCGGATCGGCTACCGCCCGTGCTCACCGTGCTCTACCTGATGTTCAACGAGGGCTACACGACCACCGCCGGGCCGCTGATCAGGACGGACCTGTGCGCCGAGGCGATCCGGCTCGCCCGCGAACTCGCCGCGCTGATGCCCGACGAGCCGGAGGTGCTCGGCCTGCTCGCCCTGCTGCTGCTGACCGAGGCACGCCGCCCGGCCCGGCTCGGCCCGACCGGCGAACTGGTCCCGCTGGCCGAGCAGGACCGTTCGTCGTGGGACCGGACCCTCATCACCGAGGGCCACGACCTGGTCCGTCGTTGCCTGCGGCGGAACCGGCCAGGGCCGTACCAGATCCAGGCCGCGATCAGCGCGGTGCACACCGACGGCGCCGCCACCGACTGGCGACAGGTCCTGGCACTGTACGACCAACTGCTCGCGCTGGCGCCCACCCCGATCGTCGCGCTCAACCGTGCGGTCGCGGTGGCCGAGGTACACGGACCGGCGGTGGCCCTCGCCGCGTTGGCGGACATCGACCTCCCCGGCTACCACCGGCTGCCCGCCACCCGCGCCGAACTGCTGGCCCGGCTCGGCCGCGACACAGCGGCGCGGGCCGCCTACGACGAGGCCATGGCGCTGGCCACCAACGAGACCGAACGCGCCTTCCTACAGCGGCGTCGCACCGAACTCACCCGTACGAGGAGAACATCATGACCGTCACCTACACCTTCGACGTCTTCGCCAGCCTCGACGGCTACGGCACCACAAGTGGCGACTGGGGCGGCTACTGGGGCAAGCAGGGCCCCGAGTTGCTCGCGCACCGCCTCGCCGAGTACAGCGTGGAGCAGCGCATGGTCTTCGGAGCCGACACGTACCGGGTGTTCGCGCGGCTGCTGGCCGAGAGCACCGAGGAGTCCGAGGTGCGGGACGCCTGGGTCACCCGGATGCGGAACCTCCCGGCGACGGTGGTGTCGACCACCCTCGACGGTCCTCTCGACTGGCCGAAGGCGACCATCGCGCACGGCGACGCCGTCGACGTCGTCGCCCGGATGAAGGAGGAGTCCGACGTGCCCCTGCGGTCGCACGGCAGCCTGTCGATGAACCGGGCGCTGATGGCCGCCGGTCTGGTTGACCGCGTCCAGGTGACAATCTTCCCGGTGATCACGGGTCAGACCGGTACGGAGCCGATCTTCCAGGGTGCGGCCGACTTCGACCTGGAACTGATCGAGAGCCGGACCCTTGACGGCCGCACCCAGGAACTCACCTACCGACCCACCCTGCACGCCTGACACCGCCCGACCCTCGGACGCAGCCTCGTGAGGCTGCTCCACCCACGGCTACCTGTCAGGGCTCTGTCAGGTATCCGTGCGGCGCGCCACCTTCCTGCTCGAATCAGGGACATCGCTCGGATCCGCGTGGGGGAAGGGTTCCCGTGCACCGCAGGGCAGATGTGGGTGGCTCGCGCCCGTCTCGACTGAGCAGTGCTCAATGCTGAATGAGCCCGCCGGCCGGGACCGCAGGGACGTGACCGGTCTCCGGACGCGTCCGCGCCAGGGCGAGGCCGATGTCGACGAGGGAGGACCGGCGCAGGTGCACCACGTCCGGTATCGGCGTCCAGACCGACTCGGCGGTCGCACCGTTCGGCTCCGGCCGGAGGACGCCCCCGGTGATGCGGACCTGGTAGAAGATGCCCACGTTCTGGTGCACCTGCCCTGACCACGCCTCGGTGGCGGGAATGACTCTGGAGTCCACGCCCAGCAGACGTGCAACCACCGCGTCGTAGCCGGTCTCCTCGCCGACCTCCCGGATCACCGCGTCGAACGGATCCTCCGCGTGCTCCACCTTGCCGCCCGGAAGGGTCCAGGTCGTCTCACCAGCCGGCGACACGTGACGGGCGAGCAGCACTCGATCATCCTCGACGCACACGGCGTACGCAGCCAGCCGGAAACTCATCACCGCACCTCCCGACGGGACCTTAACGTCCGGGCGACGACGACACCCCCGTGGTCGCACCGAGCACGGCCGAAGCCTGGTGGAACGGCGCGGTGGGCAGTTCGGCGATGCCGCCGCCGATCTGGCCGACGCCCGGCCGGCGGTGCACGATGCCGGTGTTGACCGACGGGCCGAAGCCGGCGCGCGCCACCCGGTGCACATCGATGCCGGCGGCGGCCCCTCGGAACTCGTCGCCGGCCAACCTGAACCGGTCGCCCGGCTCGGTGGTGATCTCGCGCATCCGGGCGGTGTGCCGCGCGACATCCGCCGCCGACCAACCCAGTTGCACGGCGACGACGGGGCTGGTGGCGAGCGCCATGGCACCGAGACCCACGACCTCCATGACGAAGGAGTCACCCGCGATCGGATGGGCGTCCGCCGGGCGGTACCCGTCGAAGAGCACGACCTCGCCCACCGGCGCTTCGGTGACGAACCACTTGTCGCCGGCACCGCTGACCCGGATGCCGAATTCGTTGCCGTTGGAGGCCAGCGTCGTCACGATCGGACTGTGCTCGCGCGCGTGTGCGGTGTCGGCGAGGAGGCGGGCCGCAGGCGTGGCGAATGCCCCGAACAGGTGCAGGTTGGCGCGGCACCAGCGGGCCACGCGGGCCACGTCCGGGCCCGATAGCTGTCGGCCCAGCAGGGTGGCGAAGACCTGGGTCAGCAGGAGGGAACTGCCCGCGACGGTGCGGGCGTGACATTCGTCGCCGCGTCGCAGGGACTCGGCCATGATGCGGGTCACGTTGATCGGTGTCAGCCGGGCCACCTGGTCGAGCACCGGTGCGACGACCTCGGCGATCCACCGGATCTGGTCGAGTACCTGCTGCTCGTGACAGCCGAAGCGCAGGCACGCGCCGGCACCGTTCTCCAGCGGCCCGAACGCCTGCCGCCCGTCGGTGTCCGTCACGACGACGACCGGCATGGACGGCGACAGCACCCCCGTCATCGGCACCACGGCACCCGCGTCGACCGAGGGCACCAGCCGCACCTCGCGGCGGTCGATCAGCCGCTCGGCGGCGGCCGGGCTGTCGGCCTGTTCTTCGAGGAGCAGTGCGCCCACGATGGCCGACCGCATCGGTGCCGGCGCGTCCGCGACGTCCAGCGGCGGGCCGGGGTGCAGGAAGGTGCGGCGATCCAGGTCCGCGCAGACGGCACCGGCGAGGTGCGCTCCGGCCACGTTCACCTGGACGCTCTCCCAGCCGGGGGACGGCTGCTCCGGGTCGTGGTCAGCGGGCGGGCCGGGCATGGCCGTCCTCCCGCGACGCCGCGGTGGTCTCCGGTGCGTCGAGCGGCGGCCCGACCGGACCACCGGCCAGCAGAGCCTCCACGTCGCTGCGGCGGATCAGCGCGCGGCCCAGCGTGGCCAGGTCCTGTTCGTCGAGACCGTGTTCCCGCATGAGAGTCCGCGCGGGTTCCGTGATCACCAGGGCGGCGGGCGTGGCCCGTGGGGCTTGCGGCGTAACGTCGGCCTCCTCCCGGCCCGGGTCGGTGACCGGCGACGGCTGCGACGACGGCGTCAGTACCGCCACGACCTGCCCCGGCCGGCAGTCGGCGCCGGCCGGCAACCGGCGGTTCAGCACCCCGGTGTGCTCGGAGACCAGATCCTCCAGGGCCTTCGACGTCTCGACCGTCGCCACCGTCGCGCCGCTCTGCACCGTTGCGCCGTCGTCGACCAGCCACTCGACCAGCACGTACGACGCGTCGTTCGTGTTCAGCCGGGGGATTCGGATGTCAACCATGGACCAGCTCCTTGACGGCGTGCCGGATCGTGTCGCTCTGCACCAGCACCTGGCGTTCCAGGTGGGCTGCGGCGGGAATGATGCTGTCGAGGGAATGGATCAAACGGATCGGCGCGGCCAGGGTGCCCCACAGGGGTGGGTGCAGAGCCGCAGCGACCTCGGCACCCCACGTGCCCCCGGCGGTGCTCTCCTCGATCACCGCCACCCGCCGCGCCGCTGCGGTCAAGCCCAGCAGGGGTACCCGGTCCACCGGGTAGAGCCGGGACACGACGAGCAGCTCGGCCACGATCTCGTCGTGCAGAAGCAGCTCACGCAGCGCCTCGACGGCGCGGTGCACCATCGCTCCGGAGGTGATCAGTACGCAGTCCGGCGGCACCGGGTCGTGCAGGCGGATCCGGGCCACGCCGTCGGTGAGGTCGTAGCCGAAGAGGTCGTCGACCACGCCGCCGGCGAACATGCGTTCGCCGTAGAGGACCTTGCCCTCGAACAGGACGGCGGGTACGCCGTCGTCGAGGATCCGGGTGAGCAGCGTGTGGTTGTCGTGCAAGGGAGACGCCTCGTAGAGGGCCAGCCCGGGTACTCCGATGAGATGTTTCTGCGGCGTCTGGCTGTGGGTGGGCCCGTAGCCACGATTCCCACCGGTCGGGCACCGCACCACCAGACGCAGCTGCAGGTCGCGGCCGTACATCGCGGTCGACTTGCTGGCGAAGTTGACCAACTGGTCGAAGGCGAGCGTGACGAAGTCGGCGAACATGATCTCCGCAATGGCCGTGTCGCCGGCCAGGGCGAGCCCGCTGGCCACCCCCACCAGCGCGCCTTCGCTGATCGGTGTGTTGCGCACCCGGCGGGGATACCGGGTGGAGAGTCCGCGCGTGACCTTGAAGGCACCACCGTACGGATCGCAGACGTCCTCGCCGAGCAGCATGGCCCGCTCGTCCTCGGCGAACAGCCGGTGCAGCGCGGTGTTGAGATCGCCGGCCACCCGGGGGGCGGTCACCGCGGGCTCCACGCCGTGAGTGGCCGGGCGAGCACCTCGGCGACGACCCGTTCGACCCGCCGCGACTGCTCCGCGTCGATCCGTTCGAACTGCTCGGGATGCCCGGCCGCGTACCCGACGACCCAGTCCGCCGCGCGGACCGCGCGCAACTCGGCCGGGGAGCGGGAGTCGTCTCCCTTGCTGTGCGGGCCGAGGCGGTGGGTGACGAACTCGACGACCAGCGGCCGTGACGCCCGACGCACGTGCTCCACCAGCGGCCGCAGGGCCGCTCGCAGCCGGGTCACATCGGAGCCGGTGAACCGTTCGTACGCGATGCCGAAGGCCGCCGCCCGGCCGCCGATGTCGCCCGCCATCTGTTGCCCGGTCGGTGTCGACTGGGCGATGCCGTTGTTCTCCGTGACGACGAGCAGCGGCAGCTCCCACAGGGCGGCGATGTTCAGGGCTTCGTAGACCGCGCCCTCACCCCACGTGCCGTCACCGATATAGACGCAGGCGAGCGCTCCCGGCGTGGACCGCTTCAGGTGCAACGCCACGCCGGCGGCGACCGGCAGGCTCTGCCCCTGCACGCCGGTGGACAGGAATCGTTCGCGGAGCAGATGCTGGCTGCCGCCGACGCCGCCGCAGACCGCACCGGCGCGGCCGAGCAACTCGGCAAGCAGCCCTTCGGGGTCTGCGTACCGGGCCAGGTAGTGGCCGTGGCCGCGGTGATTGCTGAAGACGTGGTCGTGGTCGTGCAGCAGGGACGTCAGGGCCACGGGCACGTACTCCTGCCCGAGACAGGTGTGTGTCGTGCCGTGCAGGAATCCCTGCTCGAAAAGTTTGAGCAGGTTTTTCTCGAAATGCCGAATGAGCAGCATGGACGACAGGTCCGCGTCCGACAGTCGGCTGAGCGACGGCGGGCCGGCACCGTCGTCGAGCACCGCGGTGGTATTGCGCGACCCAGCATTGTTGATCATGCGCCTTCGTTCCCCCGTCGGCGTGAAAGCGATCTGTCAAAGCGCGCGCGACGTCCGATGATAGCGGCTGGATACGTAAAGCGTTGCCTGCCGCGGTGCGGACCGACCGATGCGCGGGCTCCCGGATGACAATAGCCAGCCCGTCAAGGCACAGCGGCGGTCCACTATGCTTTTCCGTGACCCCGGGCCGCCCTAGAGATAGGTGCTTCTCACTGCGCGGGATGCTGGTTGACGACCCGACGCCGGCCACGGTTCCATCATCGAGGCGTCGCGACCGACTGTCACGACGTCGCACCGGAGGCTCAACAGAGACAGGTGGCTACCGTCTTCAGGCGACGCCACACCGGTCGTTCAACGGGGGATTCAAATAGCACACATCGCGTACGCCCATGCCGTCGCACCACAATTGGCGACCGCAACGAGGGCTTGGTCAGCAACTACCTGGACGTGACGTCAGGTGCGCCGGTGCGCGCTGACGACAAATCTGTGCGAACTGAACGGACGCTAGGAAACAATTCGCGTCGTCGGTCGCCACCACCCGGAAATGACACCGCGACCGCCGTCGGGAACGGCCTGCCGCCGTCTGGTGCTGCCATATTCGTGCGGCCAGCGGTGCGTGCCGTGTGCCTCGACCCGCGGGACAGGAGCACTCGATGAGTCAGCCCACCATCCGTACGCGATGGCCTCTGCCGTGACGGCCGCACAGCTGAATTTCGGCTTCAAGGTCGCCCAGCAGTTGATCAGTTGGTCGGATCTGCAACGGCTCTGGTCCGCCGCGGACGCCGACGGCGGTTGGGAAGACGCCTGGCTCTACGACCATTTTCAGCCGGTCAACGCCGCACCCGAGGGCAGTTGCCTGGAAGCGTGGACCCTGCTGGCCGCGCTGGCGACCCAGACCACACGACTGCGGATCGGCGTCCTCGTGACCGGGAACGTCTACCGGCATCCCGCCGTGCTGGCGCACATGCTCGCCACCGTCGACCACGTCTCCGCCGGGCGGGTCGAGTTCGGCTTCGGTGCGGGCTGGCATGCCGAGGAATGCCGGCGGCTCGGCATACCCCTGCCCGCCCCGGCGGAACGGCTCGCCCGTTGGGACGAGGCATGCACCGTCGTGCACCGGCTCTGCACCGAGGACACGGTCCACTTCGCCGGCCGGTACTACCAGCTGGAGGGCGCCGGTCTGAATCCGCGCCCGACCACCCGGCCCCGCTTCGTCCTCGGGGCCTCCGGACCGCGCGCCCTGAAGGTCGTGGCCCGGCACGCCGACGTCTGGAATGTGGCCGACGGTCAGGTCAGCACGCTGCGTCGGGGTCGGGACATCCTGGCCAAGCACTGTGTCGACGCCGGACGCGACCCCGCCGAGATCACCCTGTCGGCGCAACTGCACGTCGCGGCCGGGGACCTGCTCGCCGCCCGGTTCTGGACGGCACGCCTGGTGGCCGCCGGAGCCCGGCACGTCGTGTTCAGCCTGCCGCCCGAGGCGTCGCCGGCGCTGTTACGTCGGCTGATGTCCGAGGTCATCACACCCGTACGAGACGAGTGGCACGCGAAATCCCGTCCCGACGCGTCGGAGGTGGCGCCATGACGACCCGCACCGCGGTACCCGCCCGGGTGCACCGCGCCCTCACCCGCGCGTCCGAGTTCGGCTTCCACGGCGCCTGCGAGGACCCGGTGGGCCCGCTGCTGGCCACGTTGGCGGCGGCGGTCCCGCCCAACGGTCGGATCCTGGAACTGGGCACCGGTACGGGTGTCGGCACCGCCTGGCTGGCCGAGGGGCTCGGCCGGCGCGACGACGCCCGGCTGGAGACGGTCGAACTGGACGAGTCCCTGGCTGCGGCCGTCCGGGCCGACGACTGGCCGGCGACCGTCACGATCCACACGGGTGACGCCGAGACGTTGCTGCCCACGCTCGGCCGGTTCGACCTCATCTTCGCCGACGCCGTCGCGGGGAAGTGGACCGGCCTCGACCTGACGATCGACGCGCTGGCGCCCGGTGGGTTGCTCCTCGTCGACGACATGGACCTGAAGCGCTACACCGACCCGCAGCACCGCGCCGCGGTGCTGCGGGTGGAGCAGACGCTGGCCGACGACCCGCGGCTCATCACGGCGCGGATCGCGGCCGGCACCGGCCTGACCATCAGCACCCGACGAGGCGACCTTCCGCACGACAGGCGAGATGAGGAGACCCTATGACCATGGCCGTCGCCCCGGCCAAGAGCGCCGGACCGGCCGCGCCGGACCCGGTCGCGATGTTCACCAGCATGGTGCTGATCCGGGTGTTCGAGGAGCGGATGATGGAGCTGCGCACCGCCGGTGAGGTGATCGGGCCGGTGCATCCGTACGTCGGCCAGGAGGCCATCGCCGTCGGGGTGTGCGCGGCGATGGCCGAGGTCGACTCCCTGGTCAGCCACTACCGGGGGCACGGGCATGCGATCGCCCGCGGGGTGGATCTCGACGCGCTCACCGCGGAGTTGTTCGGCCGTGCCGCCGGCCTGTGCGGCGGCAAGGCGGCCGCGCTGATCAGTGACAGCCGGACCAATCTCCTGATGTCCAGCGGCATCGTCGGCGCGGGCGTACCCGTCGCCGCCGGTGCCGCCATGGCCGCCCAGGTACGCGGTGAGCCGGCGGTAAGCGTCGCGTTCATCGGCGACGGCGCCCTGGGCAGCGGGGCGGTGCACGAGACCCTCACCATCGCCGCCGTGCAACGGCTGCCGCTGGTGCTGGTGTGCGAGCACAACGGATACCAGGCCGGCAACCGCACCGAGGAGGTCTACCCCGAGGTGTCGCTGCTGCGCCTGGCGGAGGCGCACCGGGTCCGCGCGGTGGGAGTCGACGGCAACGACGTGGCGGCCGTCGCCGCGGCGGCCCGCGACGCCGTGGAACTCGCCCGTGGCGGCGGCGGTCCGACGTTCATCGAGGCCAGGACCTACCTGACCCGGTTCCACCTGCAATTCGAGCGCCCTTCGTCGGAGGTGCGGCCATCCGACGAGATGGCGGCATGGCGGGCGCGGGATCCGATCGACACCGCTCGGCAGAGTCCGCCCCTGCGCGACAGGCTGTCGGACGCGGACGTCGAGGCCATCTGGGAGCAGGCCCGCGAGCGGGTCGAGCGCGCCGTCGAGACCGCCCGCAGCTCGGCGTGGCCGGCACCGGAGGACGCGGCGACGCATGTCTGGGCGGAGGAATCGTGAACGAAGTCGGTCTGCTGGATCTCGTCCTCGAGGAGGAGTTCACCCGGGATCCGAATCTGGTGTTCCTGGCCACCAACTCGCCGGCGTCGCTGCGTCGGCGCTTCGGCTCGGACCGGGTGCGCATCTGCGCGATCTCCGAACAGGCGATGACCGGCATGGCGGTCGGCGCGGCGATGAGCGGCCTGCGGCCCATCGTCGACCTGAACCGCGCCTCCTTCGCCATGCTGGTGATGGACCAACTGGTCAACCACGCCGGCCGGATGCACTATCTCTCCGGCGGCCAGTATCAGGTGCCGATGATCGTGACGTCGGCGACCCGCGGGCGACAGCAGCTCGGCCCGCAGAACGAGCAGTGTCCGTACGGCATCTTCATGCAGACACCGGGTCTCGCCGTGGTCGTACCCGGCTCGTTGCGGGACGCGTGCGCGTTGCTCCGCGGCGCGACGCGGTGGCCCGGCCCGGTCCTGTACTTCGTCGCGCCGGAGCTGAACCGTCAGCGCGGGCTGAGTGCCGCGCTCGCCGCCGCGCCCCTACGGTTCGGCGCGGCCGCGCACCTGCGCCACGGCGATGCGGCCACGATCGTGGCGATCGGTGGAGCCGTCAAGGTCGCGGCGGACGCGGCCGACGCGCTCGCCGCCGACGGCGTGCACTGTGACGTCCTCGACCCCCGCACGCTGGTCCCGCTGGACACTGCGGCGCTGGCCGCCTCGGTCCGCCGCACCGGGCGGCTGGTGTTCGTCGACGACGGCCCGCGCTCCGGCGCGCCCGCGCAGATCCTGTCCCGGCTGCTCGACGAGCCCGGGGTGGCGGCCGCGACCGGTGGACGGATCGGGTTCGTCTGCCAGCCCGACGTTCCGGTGCCGTCCTCTCCCCCACTCGAAGAGGCGATGTGGCCGACCGAGGGACGAATTCGCGCCGAGGTGCAGCGGGTGCTGGGCGAGCCGGAATGACCGAGGCCCTGCGTACGCTGGCAACTGCGCCGCCGCCGTCCCGCGTGGCGGTGGCGCAGCCTCCGCTGCGCAATCTGCGGCGACACTCGGCGTTCGCGGTGCAGCGTCAGGCGGACGAGCTGGCCGCCACCGGTCGGGACGTCATCCACCTCGAACTCGGCGAGCCCGACCTGCCGACGGCGGCCCACATCGTGTCGGCGATGGTCAGCAGTGCGCGCGACGGTTGGACGCACTACACGGCGCCGGCCGGTGATCCGGAGGTACGCGAGCACCTCGCCGGACACTACGCGCGGCTGCTGCGGATGCCGGTGGCCGCCGACCAGGTGCTGCTCGTGCCCGGCAGCAACATGGTCCTGCACTTCGCCCTGCTGACCCTCGTCGCCCCCGGTGACGAGGTGCTGCTGCCGGATCCGGGTTTCCCGGTCTACGCCGAGTTGGTGCGGCTCGCCGGTGGAGTGCCGGTCGGCTATCCGCTGCGCAGTGCGGCCGGCTTCGTCCCCGACATCGCCGACCTGGCCGCCCGGGTCACCGCCCGGACCCGCCTGCTGGTGGTCAACTCGCCGCACAATCCCACGGGGGCCGTCCTGCTCCCGGAGACCGCCCGGGAGCTGACGGACCTCGTCCGGCGGCACTCCTTCTACGTGCTGCGCGACGAGGCGTACCGGGGGTTGGACTGGTCCGGTGTGGACACGGATGCGTTGCTCGCCGAGTTGCCACCGGAACGCGTCATCGTCTCGGAGACGTTATCGAAGAGCCATGCCATGTGCGGCTGGCGGGCCGGGATCATGGTGTCTCCCCCGCACCTCGCCGCCGACTTCACGGTACTGCTGACCAACACGAACTGCTGCATGCCGGCGTTCGTCCAGCGGGCGCTGCCGGCGGCGCTGACCGCGCCCGAGACGGCCATCTGGTCGGCGAGGTACGCCGCCGAGTACCGCGCCCGCCGTGACCTCACCGTGACCCGGCTGCTCGACATGCCCGCGGTGCGACTCACCCCGCCGATGGGTGCCTTCTACGCGTTCCCCGACATCAGCGACGCGGGTCTGCCGGACGTGGTCTTCGCTCAGCGGTTGCTCGCCGAGACGGGAGTCGCCGTCATGCCGGGCAGTAGTTATGGCCGGCACGGCAGGGGCCATGTCCGGCTGTCGTTCACCCAGACACCGGACCGCCTGACGGAGGCCCTCGACCGGATGCACCGGTTCATGGAGTCACTGGCGTGACGCCGGGGCCACGACCGTTCCCCGGTCGTGGCCCGGATCGGTCAGCAACCAGCGCCGGCCGCGACCCAGGCCGCGCGACGAACCGCCGGATCGACCGAGAGCCGACCGGTGGTGCCCTCGGCCCGCCGTCCCGTCTCCTCGACGAGCACCGGGCACTTCTCCCACGCCAGCCGGTCGTCCGGATCATCCGGCCCGTGGGCGCATCGGACGTAGCGGGACGGTGCGCGTACATCCGTCCGCTCACCGAGCGCGGCGACGAACGTCTCGTGCAGGTCGCCGAGGTCGCCGATCTGCGGCCCGGCGAGATAGCCGACCAACCCGGAACCGGTCAGGGTCGGGTCCTCGTCCGGGAAGACCCCGCCCACGGCGCCCTCGGGAAGCAGGTCGCGCCACAGTGCGCGGGTGCCGGCCAGGTCGACCCATCCGTCGGGGCCGCGCACCCAGTCCGGGCCGCGTGCGACCGACGGCACCCCCACGGCCTCGGAGATCAGCTGCGCGGTGAGGTCGTCGGTCGCCGCCGCGATCACCACCCGTTCGATGCCGTGCAGGAGCGCGACGATGTCGTCCGTCGGCACGTACGCGGTGTCACAGAGCATCGACAGCCGGGTCGCCGCGCCGGCGGTGGCCACGGTCAGGAACACCCGGGCGTCCATCAGGTCCCAACCGCCGGCCTGCTCGATCCTCGTGGCGGCGGCGAGTCGGCGTATCGTCCGCTCGTCCGCCGGGTCGGTCGGCACACCGGACGGGACGCTGTCGCGTACGTCGTTGAAGTAGACGCCGATGCCCAGGACCGCGCCACGGGCGAGGTGCTCCGCCGCCCTCAGGTGCCAGGCCGCCTCGGGATCGTAGTAACCGAACCGGTACGCGCCCACCCCTGCCAGGAAGGTCCGCCGAACGACCCGCGCGAAGGAGTCCTGGGCCAGGTCGACCCGGACTATGCCGTCTCCGGCGACCGTGCCTACCAGCCGTTCCCGCTCCGCGTCGCGGTTGGCGCAGATGAGCTGCACGGGCACGACGTCGTGGCCGGTGTACCGGCCCAACACGAGAGCCTGCGCCGCCAGCAGCACCGCTGACGAGGTGACCCGCAGGCGTGCGGCGGCAGCGGCGGCAGCGGCGGTGACCGCCTCGCTGTACATGATCATCCGACGGAACCGGTGTTCGCCGGTGTCGTGGGTGCGGTAGTCGAAGATGGAGGCGGGAATGGTCCGGAAGGTACGGGCCCAGTGCCGCAGGGCTGTCGCGCTCGTGGCCTGCCCCGCCTCGGATCGCTCGTAGGCGGCCTGGTCGACGGGCCGGCACTCGGGAAGCGGCGGCCGTTTCCCGGCCAACAGCTCCGCGAGATCCGCCATGACCAGGTCGGCGCCGGTGTGGTCGACCGCCAGATGACTGAACACCACCGCCACGAACCGCGGTCGGTCGTCCTCGGTCAGCACCGCGATCCGTACCGGCCACTCGTGCACCGGCAACACCAGGCCGGCGAGTTGGTACATCCGCGTCCAGGCGGCCGCGTCCGCCGACGCGTGTCCGGCGGTGGACAACGGCTCCACCGCGACCGGCAGCTCGCCGCAGCCCTGCACCGTCTGTCGCAGGGTCGAGTCAGCAAACTCGAACACGGTCCGCAGGGTCTCGTGCCGGCGGAGCAGTTCACCGAGCGCCTCGGCGACGTCGGTCAGGCCGCACCGCTGCGGCACCGGCAGAACCCGCCCCGCGTTGAAGTACGGATCATGCTCCCCCATGAACTGGATGCAGGACCAGATGGCCCGCTGCCCCCAGGTCGCTTCCGCCTCGACGGTCCGTTCGTCCGACACCCTGACGAGAAGGCGGTCCGGCATCTTGTCGTCCCCCCGCGCGGCCGGCCTCATTCGGCCGGCAGGAACCGCTTGCGGATCCGCCCCAGTGTCCGGAAGTCGTCGACGCTCAACTGCTGCAGGTCGATCGGACTGCCGGAGACCTCCTCCAGAAGGTAGACGAAGTCCAGGAAGTCCAGCGAATCGATCAAGCGTGCCTCGATGAGGTCGTCGTCCTCACTGATGTCGCCGGTCAGCGACGGGTTCCTGCTCCGGATCCACTCGCGGATCTCATCCATGTGGGTACTCCTCGATCGAGTCGGGGTCAGCGGACCCGGCCACCGCGATCGCGGCGGCCCAGCCGTCCTGATGGGTGATGCTCACCGCGACCGACCGCACGCCGCGGTGCTCGGCGTGCCGGCCGGCCCGGCCGGACAACCGCACGACTGGAGCGCCGTGCGGCAGCCGCAGCACCTCGATGTCGTGCCAGGCCACGAGGTCGTCCGGGCGCAACGCCTTGACGACCGCCTCCTTGGCGGCGACCCGGCCGGCCGCCCGTTCGGGTAGATCGCCGCGGACGAGTCGCAACTGCTGCAGTTCCGGCCCGGTGAACATGTCGGCCAGCCAGCGGTCGCCGTGGTCGTCGATCGCCCGCCGGACCCGCTCGACCGCGACCAGGTCGAGGCCGACGTCCGGTGCACCGCCGACCAGCCGGCGCAGTGCCTCGGCAGGGCCGCCGCCCGGACCGCGACGGTCGAGATCCGGGTCCGGCAGATCCCCACGCTGCGGACCTCGGCCCGACAGGTGCCGACCGTCCGGTGAACCCGGCGACGCGGTGCGGGTCACGGCGCGCCTCCGACCCGGGCGACGGGTTCACCGGTGGCCGGCCTTCCCGTCAGGCGTGACACGATCTGCGCGGCCGGCTCCACCGCCGTCACCCAGCGTGAGCCGGTACCCGCATAGCGGGCCATCTCGGCGATCCGGCCCTGCATCTCGACGGTGGGCACGGCAGCGGACCCGCACGGCACCGGCAACCGCCGGCCGGTGACCGTGGTCCAGGCGACGAACCGGCCGGCCGGCGGTTCCGCCGCTTGCGTGACGGCCGAGCGCAGCACCCGATGCCGGCGGCCCGGCCAGCCGATCGCGAACCGGTCGGTGACGGTGGTCGCGTCGTCGCCGGCGCCGACGATGGCGGCCTGGTAGTCCGGATGCGCGGTCGCCTCCGCCGCGACCACGAACGCCGTGCCGCACAGGCATCCACTCGCGCCGGCCCGTAGGTGCTCCGCGACCTGGTCGGCGCGCTGGATACCACCGGCGGCCAGCACCGGCACCGGCACGCCGCGGTCAAGCACCTCGGTCAGCAGCTCGGCGACCGGCCGGTCACCCAGATGATGTCCGCCGGCCTCGACGCCCTGTAAGGCGAGCACGTCGGCGCCGTCCGCCACCGCCCGCTGCGCGTCGGCGGCGGACCCGACCTGGACGAGCACGGTGTGCCCCGCGTCGTGCACCCGGGGTATCAGCCACGACGGTGGCAGGCCGTACACGTTGATCACCAGTTTGCGGTCGGCAGCGTCCAGCACCGCGGCGATCTGCGTGGGCAGCGTCGCGCCGGCGACCTCCGGGATCACGTTGACGCCGAAGGTGGCCGCAGTGCTCTCCGCCGTGCGGCGGACCAGCGCGGCGGCGGTAGCCGGGTCGAAGCGGTACAGCGCCACCGTGCCCAACGCACCGGCTTCGGCCACGGCAGCGGCCAGGGCGGGGCCGGTCACCCCGCCCATGCCGGCCTGCACCAGAGGCAGCCGGACGCCGAGCACACCGACGCTGACCGGAACGTCAGCCACTGGTCCGCTCCGCGACCGCGAGCGCGGCCCGCACCGACCCGTGCGCGCACACCATCGCGTGAACCCAGCGTTCGACCCCGAAGGCGGTGCACGAGCTGTACGCGTTGTCGGCACCGATCCGGATGTCGAGCCGCTCACCGAAGAAGTTGCGGTGCCGGTTCACCGAGGCGATGGCGGTGCCGTCCACGGTGACGAACTCGTGCTTGACCGGGTCCAGCATGGCCAGCCGGGCCCGGGATCCGGTCCGGTCGTAGAACGGGTCGTTGGCGGCCTCCACCGTCACCGGCACGCCGAGCCGGTTCGCGAGGTCGAGGATCATCTCGCGGGAGACGTCCAGGTGCCGGGCGGCACCGTCCTGGTCCCCGACGAACAGGATCTCCCGCATGTGGAAGCCCCAGAGCCGACGCAGGCCCTCGAACCGCTCCTCGTTGCGGAAACACCGGCCGGTCGCGGTCAGCCGTACCGGGGCGTCGAGGCGTACGCCCGTCATGGCGGTGAGCAGCCCGTAGCAGGTCGCGGAGGGTAGGAGGTAGCCGGTCGGCACGGCGGTCAGCGCGGTGGGGTCGGCACCGGCGGCGGCCTCGGCGGTCGCCTCGGGGGTCAGGCGGGCGGCCAGCACGCCCAGGTGCGGGAAGTTGCGGAAGTAGTCGAGTCGGGCGAGGTCCGCCGCCGGCAGTAGCGGCGGCCCGACCACGGGTGCGGCGCCGAACCGGTCCGCGACCTCGACGAAGAGGCCGTCGAGGAGGTGGAAGAGCCGAGCCTGGTCGGGGTCGAGCACGATCAACCCGGGGCCGGGGTCGCGCAACGCCGGCACGGTGCCCGGGTGGGCTTCGGTCGGGCCCGCGGTCATGCCAGCACCCCGATCCGTCGGTAGAAGCTGTACGCGCGCCCGGCGAAGGCGTCGTGCACCGCCCGGCGTCCCGGGTCGGCCAACAGTCGCTGTCGGAACGCCGCGGGCCGGTCGATACCCGCGTCCCGGTAGGCGTCCACGCTGTACATCTGGTGCAGTGAGGATTCGATGTACCGGGCCACGTACCGGCGGGCCTGCTCCACCTCGGCGGGCTCGCAGGTGGCCTGCAACCGGTCGAACAGGACCCGGACGAGGTGGCAGCCGAACGCGATGTGCCGTGACTCGTCCTGGTGGTGCACCCGGTTGATGGCCCGGATCGTCTCCGGCAGGGTGGCGTCGGCCGCCATCCGGCTGTTGAAGTAGTCGACGATGATCTCGAAGATCAGGATCCGGCTGAACACGATGAAGTGGTCGACGACCGGGCTGGCCGGCTCGCGGGGGAAGGCCATCGTCCGGTCCGGATAGATCTTCCCGCCGTAGCGCAGGCAGAACTCGGCGAAGAACCACATGTGCTCGTTCTCCTCACCGAGGAAGTGATGGAAGAACGGGGTGGGGATCTCGAATCCGGGAGTGTGTATCCGCG
Source organism: Micromonospora sp. NPDC000442 (assembly GCF_042898635.1). NCBI lineage: Bacteria > Bacillati > Actinomycetota > Actinomycetes > Micromonosporales > Micromonosporaceae > Micromonospora > Micromonospora sp. NPDC000442. The sequence continues at coordinate 146,531 of NZ_JBIAYZ010000008.1, forward strand.
CCACGACCTCCGTCATGAGGTCCCGGATGCCGTGCACGTTCAGGCTGTAGAAGTGGATGCTCTCCCACTTGGACAGCGCCAGTCGCTGCGCCGGCGACAGGTCGGCGGCCGCCTCGGTGCCGTGCACGGTCATCAGGTCGGCACTCATCCACGGAATGCCCTCGTCGATGTGATCCGGCCACTCGAACGTCTGGTAAGGGTTGTAGTAGTTCTCCTCGGCGGTGTGGGTGAGGCGGTCCACCGCGGTCCGCATCTCGTCGTCCCAGGTCAGTTCGGTCACAGCGGTCATACGGCGCCTCCGGTGGTTGAAGACCTCTGCACGATCTCGGGCGTGTCCTGCGGTGCTCCGGTGGGCGCTTCGAGGCGTACCCAGTCCGGACCGCTGCGGGTCCAGCCGGGCCCGCGTCGTACCACGGTGAGCCCGGCGACCGCGGCGAGGTCGGAGATCCGCAGATCGTCGGCCTCCACGGCGGTGACCAGGATCTCCTCGGCGGCGCACAGCAGGGCGAACGCCGTGTCGCGGGCCAGGTGTGCGGTGTCCGCGAGCAGGTACAGCTGGCCGGTGTCGGGGGCCGCGCCGGTGGCGAAGAACGCCTTGGCGTCCACCTTGGCGTGCGAACCGACCACGAAGGTGCGGGTCCGCGAGCTGAGACTGCGCGGGCCGTCGGGCGCGGCCGGCAGCCGGGGCCAGGCACCGGAGGCCCGGATGTCGTTGAAGTACGCGGACAGGTCCATCGGGGCGCCCCGGGCCAGGCCGGCCTGTTCCCGCAGCTGGCGAACGGCCGCCGGATCGTAGTGCCCGTACCGGTACGCCGCCATCGCCTGCATGTGGCCCCGCCGCACGGTGTCGGCGAAGGAGTCCCCGTCCAGATCGAGCAGGAGCAGGCCGTCCTGGGCCGCCGGGCCGACCATGGTGCGGAACCGCCGGTCGTGCCGGTTGGCGACGATGAGCTGAAGTGCGACGCGGTCGTGGCCGGTGTGCACCCCGAGCAGGACGCCACACGCCACGGTCAGCACGCTGGCCGTGCTCACCCCCCACCGGTGGGCGAGTTCCGTGGCGGCCACCGCCAGGGCCGGCGACTCCATGCCGACCCGGACGAACCGCAACGTCTCCGGTTCCCGTGGCGGGAAGTCGAACAGCGTCCGTGGTGCCTGTGCCAGCGTCCGGGCCCAGTACTCGACCGACTCGGCTCCCCGGCCGGCCCCGGCACCGTCGCGTTCGAACGCCACCCGGTCCAGCGGCTGCGTCGGCACGTCACCGGGGTCGGCACCGGCGACCAGGGCGGCCCAGTCGTCGGTGAGCACCCGGATCGACCAGGCGTCCACGGCCAGGTGCGACAGGGCCAGCGCCAACTGGGTGGCCACGCCGTCGCGGAGCACCACCGCGCAGCGGAAGGGCAACTCCTCGGCGTACCGGAAGGCGCGAGCCGCGAGGTCGGCGGCGACCTGCTGCGCCACCTGCGACGCGTCGTCGCCGGCCTCGTGCACGTCGACGACGAGCTCGCCGGCCGCCACGACGGTCTGTCGGGCGCCGTCCGGGGTGTCCGTGATCGTGGTGCGCAGCGCCTCGTGCCGCTCCACCAGCCGGCGCAGCGCGTCACCGACCCGGTCCAGGTCGGGGTCGCCGTCGATCGGCAGGACGTACGGGATGTTGAAGTACGGGTCGTCCTCGTCGAGCCAGCGTACGGTCCGCCAGATCGACTCCTGCCCCCAGCTCAACGCCGCCTCGGCGGTACGGGTGCCGGCGAACGGCACGGTCATCGGCGCGGTCACGTGGACACCCGCGCCTGCATGCCGAACAGCTCCGCGTACAGACCGCCGCGCGCCATCAGCTCGGCGTGGCTGCCGCTCTCGGCCACCCGACCACCGTCGAGCACGACGATCAGATCCGCCATGCGTACGGTGGAGAACCGGTGCGACACGAAGAGCGTGACGCCGCCGTTGACCGCACCCACCCGGCCGGCGGAGTCCCGGTAGCGCTCGAAGATGGCGTGTTCGGCGGCCGCGTCCAGGGCCGCCGCCGGCTCGTCGAGGACCAGCAGCAGCGGTCGGTCGCGCATCATCGTCCGGGCCAGCCCGAGCCGTTGCCACTGACCGCCGGAGAGTTCCGCGCCGTCGCCGTACCCCTTCCCGAGCAGGCCGTCCAGGCCGCCGGGTACCGCGGCCACCGCGCCGCCGGCCTCGGCCCGGTCGACGGCGTCGGCGATCGCGTCGCGGTCGTCGACGCGCGTCACGTCACCGAGCCCGACGCTCTCCCGCACCAGCAGTTCGAAGCGTGCGAAGTCCTGGAATAGCGGGGCCACCCGCTTTCGCCATTCTTCGTCCGGCACGTCGGACAGGTCGCTGTGGTCCAGCAGGATCCGCCCGGACACCGGCTGGTACAGCCCGCAGAGGAGCTTGACCAGTGTGCTCTTGCCGGCGCCGTTCTCACCGACGATGGCAACCGATCCCCCGGCCGGCAACCGCAGGTTGATGTCGCGGAGCACGAGTCGGTCCGTTCCCGGGTAGTGGAAGCTGACGTTGTCCAGCACGATGCCGTCGTTCAGGCGCTCCGGCACCGTGGACGACGTCGCGTCCACCGTGGTCGCTCCGCCGGCCGAGCGGCGCAGCCGGGTCAGCCGCGCCACCGTCCTGCCGACGCCCTGCAACAGCGCGAGCAGGTTGAGGGCGCTCGCCACCTGCACCGCCACCTGCACCGCCAGGGTGATCACCAGGACCACGTCGCCCACGTCGGCTCGCCCGTCGCGTACCTGGGAGATGATCAGCACCACCGCGCCGCCGTACGCCAGCGCGAACACCGACTGACCGGCGGAGCGCAGCGTCGCCGCCCGGCGGTGCGCCCGCCAGAGCAGTCGGGTCGAGGCCGACCAGGCCCGTTCGTGCCGGTGCAGCAGTTCCTGTTCGCCGTGGAACAGGCGGATCTCCTTGATCGCGGCCGGAGTGGTGGCCAGTTCCAGCAGGTGCCGTGCCTGGCGGGTGGTTTCCGCGGCGTTCTCCTTGGCGGCGTCGATGGTCGCCTGGGCCCGCTTGCCGATGAACACCGGCGCAAGAGCCGCGACGGGCAGCAGGAGCAACCACGGGTTCAGCATCGCCAGCACGACGGTCGTGACGAGAACCTGAAGCAACAGGCCGCCGAGCTGCAGCACCGCCTCCAGCGCGACCCGGGTGCGGACCAGTTCCTCCTGCACCATCGTCACGCCGTCGGCGAACTCCGGGTCGTCCACCCGTTCCAGTCCGTGGCCCGCGTTGACGTGCCGTAGCAGTTCCTCGTTGAGTGCCACCTCGGCCAGCTCGCCGACCTCGAAGTACGACAGGTGCGCGAAGTGGCCCAGCATCAGCTCGAAGGTGAGCAGCACCGCGACGACCAGCGCGGCGATGGTGGCCGCGGAGACGTCGCCGCTCAGCGCGGCGTTGGTGAGATCCCGCAGGCCCAGTGCGATGAACGGGGTCGCGGCGTACCCCAGGAGCATCAACACGCCCGACCGGATGAGCCGGCCACGGTCCAGGCGGGCCGCCAGGCCCAGCATGAAGCGGGCGGTACGCAGCAGCCCTATCATGCGGTCACCTCCACGACCGGCTCGTCGTCGTCGGAGAAGCGTCTCGCCTGTAGCCGGAACAGCTCGGCGTACTGGCCGCCGGTCGCCATCAGCTCGTCGTGGCTGCCCTGCTCGGTGACCCGCCCACCGTTCAGGACGATGATCTGGTCGGCGCGTCGTACGGTCGAGAACCGGTGCGAGATGATCACCGTGGTGAGTCCGCGGGTCAGCTCGAGGAACCGGTCGTAGAACTCGACCTCCGCGCGGACGTCGAGCTGGGCCGTGGGTTCGTCGAGCACCAGGAGGGACGCGCCGTGCCGCACCGCGAACAGCGCCCGGGCCAGGGCAATCCGCTGCCACTGGCCCCCGGAGAGGTCGGTGCCGCCCGCGTACTGTCGGGACAGGATCGTGTCCAGGCCGTGCGGCAGGGCGTCGATCACTTCCTCGGCTCCCGCCCGGCGGGCGGCGGCGAGCAGACCTTCCCGATCGTCGAGGTGGTCCGCCGCACCCAGGCCGATGTTGGCCGCCGCGTCCAGCTCGTAGTGCACGTAGTCCTGGAAGATGACGGCGAGGCGCTGTTGCCAGTCCCGCGGTGAATACTGGCGCAGGTCGACGCCGTCGACCGAGATCGCGCCGCTGGTCGGGTCGTAGAGCCGGGCCAGCAGCTTGACCAGCGTGGTCTTGCCGGCACCGTTGAGCCCGACGATGGCGGTGCTACGCCCGGCCGGCAGGGTGCAGGAGACACCGTCGAGCACCAGGCTGCCGGCCTCGCCGTACCGGAACACCACGTCGTCGAACCGGATCCGGCCGACCGGCCCGGCCGGCACCGGCCGGTCACCGGCGACGCCGGCCCGGCCTTCGGCGGCGGTCCGCTCGAACGTGGTCAACGCCTGGTACGCCTGCATGCCGTACTGGGTCTGCACGTCCGACTCCGGGAAGAACACCCCGAACCGGATCGGGATCAGCACACCCTGAATGGCGATACCCAACTGGGTCAGCGTCAGCGTGCCGCTACCGGCGGCCCCGGCCAGCCAATACAACACGGTCGCACCGCCGACAAGCGCGACGGCGGCGTACGCGAGGAACGGGCGCAGCAGGATCCGGCGGCGGCCGACCCACAGCGGATCCAGGTAGGAGCGCGAGTCGGCCCGATGCCGGCGCTGGTACCAGTCCAGCAGCCCGAACATCCGCATCTCCTTGGCCACCTTGGTGCTGGTGCCGAAGGAGCGGAGATACATCACCCGCTGCCGGCTCGACAGCAGACTGACCCAGAGTGCGCCGAAGCGGCCGAGGGAACCGCGCTGGCCGTACCGGACGATCAACGCGGTCGCCCCGATCAGCAGCGCGGCGGGTACCGAGAGCACGAACCCCACCAGGACGACCGCACCGGTGAGCTGGCTGTACCGCGCGATCAACGCCAACGCGCCCGCGACCGCGTCGCCCGGCGTGGGCAGCACCCGGTCGTAGCCGCCCCGCGCCTCACCGAGCAGGCCGCTGATGTCGGGCCGCTCGAGCACCGCGATCGGGGCTTCGGCAAGGGCCGCGCGGCCCAGCCGCCCGGCACAGAAGCCGTCGACCCGCCGGATCACCACCTCCCCCAGAGCCGACTGGAACGGCACCAGCATCTGCTGGAGAACGAAGGCGGCCACCGCGATCGTCAGGCTGAGCACGATGGTGCGCCAGGCCTCCGGAGCACCACCGGCGACGGCCGGAAGGTCACCGAGTACCCGGCCGGTCCAGATGATGAATGCCATCGGCAGTACGCCGATCAGCAGGTTGAGCAGGACCGCGGCGATGATCACTCCGGCACCGGCCCGGGGCAGCAGCCGGAAGATGGCCGACCACCGTTCCCGGGTCGGTCGCGTCCAACCGCGTACGCGTTCGGTCAGGGTGGGAGACACGGCCACCAACTTCCTCTCGGTCATCGACGGGCCCGCCGGCCGATGACGGCGGTGCGATCGGCTGCGGTCGGCCGACAGTCCACGTAGTCGAAGCCGGTCTCGGCGAACATTGCCCGCAGCTCCGCCACGGACCAGCACTTGCCGGGGGTCGAGTGCATGAGTAGCACCGAGTACTCCGCCACCGGCAATGGCCCTGATCGGTCGTCATTGATGTGGGTGTCGTGCACCACCACCCAACCGCCCGGCGGCAGGGCGGCGGCCGAGTTCGCCAGGAGCCGGCGGATCTCGCCGGCTCCCCAGTCGTGCAGCACGTGCGAGTACAGGTGGGCGTCGTACTCACCGGGCAGGCCGGCGAACATGTCGCCGGGCACGACACCGACCCGGTCCGCGTAGCCGCGCGTGGCCAGCAGAGTGCGGGCGACGCCGTCCACCGGCGGCCGTTCGAGGACATCGACCCGCAGGCCGGGCAGTCGCTGCACCAGCGCCGAGCCGTAGATTCCGGAGCCACCGCCCACATCCAGGACCGCGCGGGCGGGCAGGTCCGCGATCGCCTCGGCCAGGGCCGGGCCCAGGTAGGCGCCCCGCGCGTCCATCGCGGCCGTGATCGACGCGGCGAACTCCGGCGACGCCAGCCGGTCCGACCACGCCTCTTGGCCGCCGGCACCGGCCCACGCCGCGGGGCGTCCGGAACGAAGGACCGCGAGCAGGTCCCGGCAGGTGGGCCGCTCCCGCAGCGAGGCGTAGTAGGCCCGCAGGTCGTACGGCGAGCCGGCGACCAGATGCTCCCGGGCGACCCTGGTCGGCACGATCCGGTCGCCGACGCGGGCCAGCAACCCACGCGCGACGAGGTAGGTGATCGTCACGTCGGCCGCCCGCGGGTCGAGCTGATGCGCGCCGCACACCTGCTCGACCCCGGCCGGGTCGTCGTGCTCGCGCTCGTACCGGTCGAGCCAGGTGAACAGGTCCAGCTCCGCGACGACCACGATGAGCAGGTCGGCGGCGTACACGCCGTCGCGGAGCCGGTACAGCTCGGTGGGATCGGTGACGACCGGTTCGTGGAGCACCGTCACTCCGGCTTGCGCGCGATCAGCACGTGTGACGAGGCCCCGGCGATCGGCTCCACCTGAGGCTCACCGAAGCCGTTGTCGATGATCAGCCGGCTGAGCTCGGCCACGCTGAAGTCCCGTCCGCCCTCCCACAGCACCATCGACGAGACGTTGTGCAGCGCGGAGAAGAGGGGGCCGGTGCGGTCCTCGTTGAGCAGGTTGCCGTTGACGATCAGCCGGCCGCCCGGCGCGAGCGCACGGTGCGCCCGCCGGAGCATGTCGGCGGCGGTCTCCCGGCGCTCGGAGTGCAGCATGTTGGACATGAGCACAGCCGCGAGGCCGGTGCCGTACTCCTCCCGGGTGTAGTCGCGTCCGACCACGCTGACCCGGTCGGCCATTCCGTGTTCGGCGATCACCTTGCTGGCCAGCGGCACCGCGTCCGGCAGTTCCCAGATGACGGAGGTGAGCCCGGGGTGCCGCCGGCACAGGGCCATCGAGTAGGCACCGCAGCCCCCGCCGAGATCGACAAGTGCACCCTCCAGCGGGCCGGGTACGCACACGGCCAGTTCCTCGGCGAGCCGGGTGGCGTACCGGAAGAAGCCGACCTCCAGGTCGGCGAGGTAGGCCGGGTCCTCGGTCAGCCGGATGTCGTGGCCCAGGGCCGGCCCGCCGTTGCGAACCACATCGGTCAGCCGCGCCCAGGCCCGGGCCCAGCGGCCCATGGTCCGTACCCACTCGACCAGGCAGTCGTCGGTGTCGCCGGTGAGCAGCCGGCTGGACAGCTCAGTGTTGGCGTACACCGCTCCGGTGCGGCTGAGCAACCGCAGTGCCACGCCGGCGTCGAGTACCGCCTCGGTGGCTTCCGGGTGCCATCCGCGGGCGGTGGCCAGTTCCGCCGCGGTGGCCGGCTGGTCGGCGAGCGCGGTGAAGACCTCCAGCTCGGCGAGGGTGTAGAGCACCTCCGCCTGCCAGGTGCCGACGGTCAGCTGCGTCACGTGCCGCATACCCAGGTCCATGTGTCTCTCCGATCGCTCGAGTCATCCGGCCACGTCCTGGGCCAGCCGGCCGCCCAGGACGTCCCGCTCCGGCCGGCCGAGGAAGTAGGCCGACTGTTCGTGATTCGTGGTGGCCACGAACGCGGCAAAACCCACCTTGTAGTAGAAGGAGGTGACCAGCCGCCGTGGTTCGATCGGCACCGTGTCGCCGCGTCCGATCGCCTCCACCAGGCGCGGCACGTCGAACTCGAACTCGACCGGCGCGCCACGCAGGAACGCCTCGCCGTCGACGTCGACCAGGTCCAACCCGGCCGCCTCCGGGCTGCCCGGCTCGGCACAGGTGGGCTGGGTGACGATGTCGTACCGGAAGGCCTCGTCCAGGCACCGGCGGGCCGATTCCGGCACCAGCGGGCGTACCGCCTGCTGCCACCACCGGCTGAGCACCGTCTTGGCGCGTGGGTCGCCGTACATGTAGACCAGCGCCGGACTGACCGCGCCGAACTCGGCGGCGGCATTGGCTGCGGCCTCCCGCAGCGGCGCCGAGTCGGTGTCGTCCTGGCGCTCCAACCAGTCGGCGAAGTTCAGCAGCAACGTGGACTGACTGAGCCCGGCGTACACCCGGGCCGGTGCCCAGACGTGCCGTAGCACCAGGTTCTCCGCCAGCACCCGGGCGTAGAAGATGAACCGGCGGGCCTCGAGATTCTCCCGCAGCGGCATGGTGTGGTGGGCTAGGACGTACTCGAAGTCGTCGGTGTCACCGCGGACGGTCACGAAGCCGTAGGCTTCCTTCTTGTCGAAGTACTCGGTGTTCGGCAGCAGGAGCATCGGATAGACCGCGATCCGGGACACGTGCTCGGCGAGGCTGTCGTACCCCCGCAGGAACGACTGCAGGCTCTCCCCCGGCGCTCCCCAGATCAGCTCCGCGTAGCAGTCCAACTCCTCCGCCTTGAGCCACTCGACGAGGTCGCGCCAGTCGTTGACCTTCATGTTGCGGCGGTTCATCAGCTTGAGGGCGTCGTCGGAGAGGGTCTGCAGGGCCAGGGTGAACGAGCTGCGCATCCCGGCGTTCTTCATGTCCCGGACGATCTCGTAGAACACCTTCGACTTGTTCTTGGCCCAGGACGTCTCCAGCGTGCGCGGGTAACCGTAGCGCTCACGGATCTCCAGCAGGTCCGCGACGAACTCGGCGTCGATCGGCAGCATGCCGAAGTTCGCGTCGCAGAGCACCACCGTGTGCACCTTGTGCTGGGCGAGGAACTCCAGCTCGTCGCGGAGACGCTGGCGGGAGAAGGCCCGCACCCGCTGGCCGACCGCGCCGCCCCAGTAACAGAACGAGCACTTGTACGGGCATCCCCGGTTGGTCTCCATCAGCGCGACGTCGTACCGGAACTCACCGGCGTCGTCGAGCAGCGGGATGGCTCCGGTCAGCAGGGGTGACGGGATGACGTCCAGGTCCTCCAGGCGCGGCCGGTCCGGTGTGGTCACCACCGCGCCGTCCGGATCCTGGAAGGAGATTCCGTCGATGTCGCCCAGCGACCGCGGCGAGCGCCCATCGAGGTAGGCCGTGACCAGGTCGGTGAAGACGAACTCGCCCTCACCGTTGACCACCACGTCGACCTCGGGAACCATCGCGAAGGTCCGCTGGGCCCGATTGGCCACGTGGGTGCCTCCGAAGATCACCCAGCCGTCCGGGCGAAGCTGCTTGAACGTCTCGGCCAGGACTCCGAACTCGCGGTAGTTCCAGCCGAGCACGGAGAACGCCAGGACATCGGGAGCGCCGTCCCGGAATAGATCTTGGGAGAGCGCGGAAAGCTTCATCCCGCCCCGGTAATTGCGAATCTCTATCTCGGCTTCCCGCGCAATCCGTTCGTCGGCGAGCGCGGTGGCCTTGAGGTATCCAGCGGCGAGGGGCATGGATTCCATCGGCGTGTCCCAAACGCCTTGCTGCACGAGCCAAACCTGCCGTTTGGCACTGTCAATGGGCACGCGAACTCCTCATCGGGCACAACTCACAGCCGTTCACCGCGGACCCGTACGGCCGAGCAGGCACGACGGTCAGAACGGAGTTGGAGAGTGGGTGGCGCTCACCGACACGGAGGCACGCACACCCGGCCACGAGATCGTCGCGACGCGTTCGCAGCAAACCCCCGTTGTTCGGCACCGGTCGCCTGTTTGCCATCGGCGACCAGCACATCTGCGCTCACGGACGAGCGATGGCCGTCCGTGGGCGCGCTCCCATGGTGGGATAGCGGCCTGACGGGTGTCAATGCTGCTGACGTTCGCTGTCCGCCAATCCGCCTCTCACCTGTGGCTCTGCCGGCATTGCGGTGTCCGCATGCTGGAACGGGACACTTCCGGAAGGCACTACGCAGTCCGCGCCGGCAACCAACCGCCCGCGACGCGGCAGTCCATCTTGATCTCGAAAAGGCGGTGCTGCGGAGACGGCCACCACGAAGGCGCTCAGCGAACCGAAGAGACCGCGGAAATGCGACAGCATTTCGGTTGACCGTACGCGCCGGGTTGGTCTAGCGTCTGTCGCGTGTTCGGGTGGTTCGGGGGAAACACCACGACTTCGCGTTCATAACGGGCGGTCATCTCCTAGCACCGGCCAGGCGCGCAATCCGCGCCGGCGTCGGGTGCGGCCCAAGCTCTGCGTCGACCTCAGCCGGCCAACGTGCCCTGCCCAGCTGCGGACCATCGAGTCCCGCTGAGCCCGTCCGCCGGTTGCTGACCTTCAGCGTCGCCGGCATCCACGCGTCGCCGCGTGCCACTGCGTCCGGGACCTCTTCGAGGAGTTTGAGCCTGTGAGCAACGCCGTACTGGACCGTGAGACCACCTCATACCTCAGCCGGCTCGACGAAGGCGGCGTCCTACCAGGCCGGTTCCTGCTCGTCGACGCGGAGAACGCGACGCTCCGGCTGGCGGACCCGGCCGGGCGGCAACGGTCCTGCACCGACTTCATGTCCGCGTTCGCCGCGGTCAATTTCGGCCACCGCAATCCGGCCATCGTGGCGGCGATGCGACGGCCGTCGGACCTCGCCGCCCCGTTCCAGACGGCCGACGCCGAACTGGTCGCGCGTTGGCTGTGCCGCCGACTCGGTGGCACCGCCGATCGGCGGGTCCTGTTCCAGATCGGTGGCAGTTTCGCGGTCTCCACCGCGTTGGCCCTGGCCCGCCGGCACCGTCCCGGCCGGGTGCTGGGCGTCCGAGGCGCCTTCCACGGGCTGGGCGTCGACGCGGCCGCCGTCACCACCGTCCAGCGGGAGTTCTCCCTGCAGGACACCGGCTTCGTCGAGTTGCTCGACACCGAGGTCGGGCACCTCACTCCCGGGGAGGTGCCCGAGGACTGGTCCGGCGTCTCCTGCGTCATCTACGAACCGGTGCAGGGTGCCAACGGCTACGTGCCGCTCGACGTCGACTGGCTGCGCCGGCTCTCCGAGTCGGCGCGCTCGGCCGGGGTGCTGCTGATCGCCGACGAGATCCAGTGCGGCTTCCACCGGCACGGCCCCTTCAGCCCGTCCACCACCGCCGGCCTCGACCCGGACGTGGTGCTGTTCAGCAAGTCACTTACCAACGGGATGTACCCGCTCTCCGCCGTGGTCTACAAGCAGCACCTGGAGCGGGACGCGGCGGCCGTCTACCTGGCGCACACCTTCCAGACCGGGACCATGGGCCCGGCCGCGGCGATCGCGGTCGCGGCCTATCTCGACAGTCACGACGTCGCCGCGATGGCAGCCGCCGTCGAGCGTCCGCTGCGGGATCTGGCCGGCCGGCTCGCCGCCGCCGGGCTCGCCGACGAGGTGCACGTCACCGGCCCGGCGCTGTCCTTCCGCCCGACCGAACGGACCAGCCGTGCGGTGGTGGCGGCCGCCTTCGAGGCGGGCGTCCTGGTGTTCGCCGGTGGCCGGCACGGTGAACGGATCCGGATCGCACCGCCGCTGACGGTGCCGGCTGATCAACTGCGCGCCGGCGTGGACACGCTGTGGAACGTACTCAACGGATGACCGGGAGGCAGCAGATGGAACGAGAGCAGTTCTACCGTGAGGTGGTCGGGTTCCTGACCCGAACCGCTTCCGAGGCGGGCACGAACCCCCCGCCCGCCGACATCGATCCGGACGACAACTTGTTCGATCTCGGGCTGGTCAACTCCTTCTCGATGATCCGGATGATCGTCTTCGTCGAGGAGACCACCGGGGTGGCGGTCGATCTCGCCGACCACGAGCTGGAGACCTTCTACACCCTCCGCGGCCTGTACGACGTCGTCGCCGGAACGGAAGAACGGGTATGACCGTCACCGAGCAGCGGCCCACCGACGAGGGACACATCGACCGGATCCGTCGTCGCTTCGCGACCGTCGGCTGCGCCCAGCTCGCGGACGCCGCGCCCGAGTTCGTGGTGCCGCTGCACCTGTCGGCGGTGCCGCGCAACGGCCGGCCACGCATCTGCGGGCCGGTCTTCCCGGTGGCCACGGCCGACGACATGCTCCCGGCGCTGCAGGCACTGGCCCAGACACCGCCCGGGCACGTGCTGTTCATCCACAACACCGTCACGCGCTCCGAGGCGATCGTCGGCGACATCTTCCTCACCTCCGCGGCGGTGCAGCGGCTCGGCGGGATCGTGGTCGACGGCGCCGTACGCGACCTGACCGACCTCGCCGCCATCGACGTGCCGGTCTTCTCCACGCAGGTGACATTCGTGTCGGCGCGCACCACCAGCCAACGCGTCACCGACCTGCCGCAGACCGTCGAGGTGGCCGGCGTGGCCGTGCGCCCCGGCGACTGGCTGTTCGGTGACCCGGACGGTTTCCTGCTGCTTCCCGCCGACCGGGTCGGCGCGGTGTTCGCCGCGGGTGCGGTCCTGCGCGACCGCGAGGAGGCGCTGAAGAAGGCCATGCAGGACGACGGAAAGACCCTCGCCGACCTGACCCACCTGGGCGACTTCCTGGACGGCACCGGCGACCTGGGCTTCACACCCTGAGGAGGGTTCCATGCCGACGGTCGATCTGACCGCCGGGCCGGCCGGTGAACTGAACTTCGCCGATCCGGTCTTCCAGACCAATCCCTGGCCGCTGTACGACTGGCACCGCGAGCACCAACCGGTGTCGTTCGTTCCCGCCCTGGACTCGTACTTCGTGGTCGGGTACGACCTGGTGCGCCGGGTCGTCACCTCGCCGGACTTCACCGTCTACCACCCGTTCCGCACCAGCCGGCGGGCGTTCGGGCCGTCCATGCTCGACCAGGAGGGGTCGGCGCACACCCGGGCTCGGGCGGCGACGGCCGGGGTCCTGCGTCCCCGGAAGGTGGCCGAGTTCGCCCGCGACATCATCGCTCCGCTGGCCGCGGCGACTCTGGACGACCTGCTGGCCGACGCCCGCCCGGACCTCGCCGACCGGCTGGCCACCACCCTGCCGATGCGGGTGGTGTGCCGCTTCATGGGGCTGCCCGACGGGGACGCCGAGTGGCTGCACGAGGCCATGCGACCCCTCGTCGAGTACGTCGACCACGCGCCGGTGCCGCTGGCGACGGTGGTGCAGCGGCGGCGGGAACTCGCCGCGTACTTCCGCAGCCGGATCGCCGCCGGCACGGATCACGCAGGCATCCTCGCCGTCCTCGCCGCCGACGAGGTGCTGACGGAGGCCGACGTCGTCAACAACGCGATCCTGCTGCTGGCCGCGGGCACCGAGACGACCGCGGCGGCGATCACCAACCTCTTCGCCCGGCTGGCCGGGGATCCCGCGCTGTACGCCGGGGTGGCCGCCGACCCTGCACTGGTCCCGGCGGTCGTCGCCGAGACACTGCGGCACGAGCCACCGCTGCATGTGACGTTGCGGTTCGCGGCTTCCGACGTCGAGTTGGCCGGCGTACCGATTCCACGGGCCACTCCGGTCCAGGTCTGCCTGGCCGCCGCCAACCGGGACCCGGGGATCTATCCGGACCCGCACCGGTTCGATCACACCCGCCGGGACCGACCGTCCCTGGCCTTCGGTGCTGGCCGGCACGTCTGCCTCGGCATGGGTCTCGCCCAGGCCGAGCTGGAAGTCGTGCTGGCGGCGCTGGTGGAGCGGGTGGCGGAGGTGCACCCGCTCGGTCCCATCCCTGCGGTACGCGGACGCGGCTTCCGCGCCGCCACCGGACTGCGGCTGGACTGTCGGCCCCGGAGCCGACGATGAGCGCCCCGATCGTGACGCCGGCACCACGGGTGTGGCAGGCCGAGGTCCGCCTCACGCCGGACGGCCGGCGGTGTTTCGACGATCTGCTCCCCTACTGCCTCGACGAGGCATGGTCGTGGGAATGTGATCACGCCGACCAGCTCACTGTGGTCTACCACGTCGACGACAGCGTGGCAGAGAAGGTCGGTAAGCGGCTGACCGAGGCCCTGGAGCGGGCCCGCGTCGTGCCGGCGCGGCAGGCCCGGGTCGTGTACGACGCCTGGTCCGCCGACGTGGCCCCGGTCGCCGGTGCCGACGGCGGCCCGCCCCGCTTCGCCGTCGGGCCCGGCCTGGCCGTGCACGGTCCAGGTTCGGCCCGGCTCGTCCGTGCCCTGGACGGGCTCTTTCTCCGCCTGGCCCGGCGCTGGGGTGCCGAGGAGTACCTGGTCCCCCATCTGGTGGCCTGGGAGACCATCGAGCGGGCCGGTTACGCCCGTACCTTCCCGCAGCACCTGACCACCTGCGCGGTGGTGGCCTCCGACCTGCCGGCACTGGACCGCTTCGCCCGGGCCCGCACCGCCGTCGAGCGGCGGGCCGAGCTGCGGGAGGCGCCGGTGGCGGTGGCACCGACCGTGTGCCTGCACCTGTTCGCCGCGCTCGGCGGCACCCGGCTCAGCGAGCCGCTGATCGCCACCGCCCGTCAGTCGTGCGCTCGGTATGAGGCCGGCACCACGGCCGAGGCCACCCGGCTCTGGTCGTTCGACATGCGCGAGGTGGTCTACGTGGGTGACCGGGCCGGCGCCCGCCGCTTCCGCGACCGGGCGCTCACCGATCTCACCGAGGTGGTCCGGGAGTTGGGGCTGCCGGCACGGATCGGCTCGGCCAACGACCCGTTCTTCACCGACAGCCGTGCCGACCTCGCCGGTTACCAGGCCACCTGGGATCTCAAGCAGGAGGTGTGCGGGCGGATGGTGGGCAGCGGTGCCGCGGTCGCGGTCAGCTCCGTCAACCTGCACCAACAGCACTTCGGTCAGGGCTTCGCGATGACCGAAGCCACCGGAGCGACGGCGTCGTCGGCGTGTGTCGGCTTCGGCATGGACCGCTGGCTGCACTGGGTCCACGGCTACCTCGGCGATGATCCGCGGCAGTGGCCCGAGATCCTGCGGCGCGAACTGCCCGACGCCCGCTGACCGGTGTGCGGTTGGGCCGGTGGTGGTGACGCCACCGGCCCAGCTCCGGGCGTCAGGAACTCAGTTTGATCCGGACCCGCCGGTTCTGCCGGCCCTTGCTCTCGACCTTGGTGACGCTCACCCGGCCGATCTGGCCGGTCGACGCCACGTGGGTGCCCCCGTCGGCCTGCACGTCGAGCCCGACGATGTCGACCACCCGCACCTGAGGCAGTTCCGGTGGTGCCTTGAACTGGGTCCGCACCAGGTCGGGAGTCGCGTTCGCCTCCTCCCGGGAGAGCATCCGAACGACGATCTTGCGGTCCGCGGCGATCTCGGCATTCACCGCGTCCTCCAGGCTCTGTTTGAAGCCCGGCGGGATCTCCGGCAGGTTGAAGTCCATCCGGGCCTCACCGGGCTCCATGTTGCTACCGGTCACCAGGACGTTGAAGTCGCGGAAGACGGTGCCACAGAGCACGTGCAGGCCCGAGTGGGTGCGCATCAGCGAGGTACGGCGGTCGTCGTCGATCGCACCGGTCACCGTGGTGCCGACCGGGGGCACCGGATCCCCGGGCGCAGGCAACAGGTAGAGGTCGTCGCCCTTGCGGGTGCCGACGATCCGCGTCTGCACGCCCTGCCAGATCAGCACGCCGTGGTCCGGCGGCTGACCGCCACCGCCGGGATAGAACGCGGACCGGTCCAGCACGATGCCGTGGTCGGGATCCGCCGGATCCGACGACAGGACCGTGCAGTCCCATTCGCGGAGTGTGACGTCTGCCCAGTCCAGCCGTTGGGTCCGGCCGTGGTGATCAATACCCATAGGTTGATGGGGAGGGCGACCGTCGGCGGCCCGCCACTCCGTCCCCCTTCAGCACTCGTGTGGTCATCTGCACCACGATTATTCGTGCGGTGGACACCGAGGACAAACACCCGGTGGCGCTAAGTGATCAGACGCAGCACGGCCGCGGTACCGGCGCCGAGCGCGACGACCAGTAGGAACGGTGCCCGCAGCAACGCCGCCACCAGGGCGGCGGCGAATCCGGCGGCGCGCGCGTCGATCACCAGGTCGTGGCCGGCGGCGAAGGTCTGCACCGCGACCAGGGCAGCCAGCAGCGCCACCGGCAGCAACGCCGAGGCCTCCTGCACCTGTGGCTGCTCCAGCACCGACCTGGGTACGCAGAGCCCGACGAGCTTGAGCAGGTACACCCCGAGGGTGCCCAGCAGGATCGCGGTCCACATCAGCGGTCACCCGCCGGGCGGGCGGCGAACGCCGCGACGACGGCGGTCAGCCCGGCCACCAGTACCGGCATCCCGGCCGGCACCAACGGCACCATGATCAGCGCGATCACCGCCGCGGCGATGGCGAGTGCCCACAGCCGCCGGCCGCGCAGTCGCGGCAGCAGCAGGGCGACGAACGCGGCCGGTGCGGCCACGTCGAGTCCGAGTGCTTCCGGGTCGGGCAGCACGTGTGCGCCGAGCGCACCGGCCAGCGTGGCGATGTTCCAGAGGACAAAGACGGAGATCCCGGTGGCCCAGAACGCCAGACGGGCCTCGCGCGGGTCGTTGCGGGCCATCGCCATCGCCGAACTCTCGTCGAGCACCAGGTGCGCGCCGACCAGACGCCGCACCCCGCGAAGCCGCAGCAGGGACGCCAGATTCAGGCCGTAAAGGCTGTTCCGCACCCCCAACAGGGTGGCCGTCGCCGCGCCGGTCAGTGCCCCGCCCCCGGCACCCATCACCCCGATCACGGCGAACTGCGACGCACCGGAGAACATCAGCAGCGACAGCGCACAGGTCTGCGCGACGGAGAAGCCGGCCAGTACCGACAGCGCGCCGAAGGAGAGCCCGAGCGCGCCGACGGCCACGCCGACCCCGACCGCGTCGCGGAGGACGGCGGTACGCGCCCGCGGCCAACTCCGATCCGCGATCGTGCCTGTCGTACTCACGTCGGCATCCCCTCACGTACCTGCTCGCGCAGCTCGGTCAGCCCTTCGCCGCACCGGCTCACGCGCCCGACGGCGGCGGGCACGCTCGGATAGTCGGCGGCGCCGAGGGTGCGGAAAACCCGCACCTTTCCGGGCAGCTCGGCGCAGCGGGCGAGGGCGGCGGCGGTCCGCTCCTCGTCCTCTCGGTGTTCGCCGAGCAGGATACCGAGGTAGGTACCGCTGTGTGCGATGGCCAGCCCCAGGCCGCCGACCTCACGGCACAGCCGACGCATCTGCGCGAAGTCGGCACGGGGATGCTGGTGCACGTGCAACTCGGCGCTGCGGGTGGCGATCCGGCCGACCGTGGTCAGGTCACCGGTGCGCACGGCGGCGGCCAGCTCGTCGAGCAGCGCCCGGTACTCGTGGCGGACCCGCATCGGGGGCAGGGCGGTTGCCCGGTTGAACCGGATCGTGTCGACCATGCCGCCGAGGTCGTGCGCCACGATGGTGAGCGGCGGCAGGAAACCGAGCTCTTCCCGCAGCCGCACCTCTCGATGGTGGTAGCTGACGATGCCCGGATACATCACCCCGTCGGAGGGCTCCACGTCGCGCAGGAAACCCTCGATCGCCGCGGCGTCCAGGGAAATGCCGATGGCGTCGGCGATGGCCCGGGCGGTGGCCACCAGGTCGGCCGAGGAACTGGCCAGGCCCTTGCCCTCCGGCAGCGCACCGCCGAGTTCCACCACGCCGCCGCCGGATATCCCGTACGTCCGCAGCAGGCGCGTCGCCAGCCGGCGGGCCTTGGCCTTGTGCGCCGGCCGCACCTTGACCTCCGGGCTGTCCGGGAGGTAGTGGAATGCCGCGTGTGCCCACCCGTCCATCGGGAGGGTCACCAGGAAGTGGCGTTCCTCCTCGGGCAGGACACCCTGCAGCAGTTCCCCGAACGTTCCGTTGGCTGTCCCGAAGCCCGTTACCTTCCCCAGATACATCGAGTCCCCGTTTGATTGGTGTCAGTTGTCGGTGAAATGCAGGATGCGCGGTCGGTCGACACCGGCAAGGGCGGCGCCGACCTGCTCGCGCGGGGCCGAGGTTATCCGCGCGCTGCGCGGCGCGGACCCGTCACCGCCTGGCCCGCTTCCGAATGGTGAAGGCGAGGCTCTCGTGCTCGTGGAACCAGGGCCGGTAACCGGCGTGCGGAGGCTCCGTCCAGCGCAGCAGTTCCACCGTGGCGACTTCGTCGCTGACCCCACTGGCCGACAAATATGCCGCCAGATCGTCGCGGTCGTAGAACTTGCAGTAGAAATCGGCGTGGTCGAGGTACTCCTTGGGCCCGGTCTCGACCATGCCGGGGTCGGTGACCTGGCAGTCGTTCATGGTCCACATGTTCGCCACGATGTGCCCGCCGGGCCGGCAGATCCGGTACAGCTCCTGGAGCGCCTTGACCGGCTCGGTGAGGTGGCCCAGCAGGTCCCAGCAGAAGATGCCGTCCACGGAATCGTCGGGCAGGCCGGTGGCGAAGACGTCCACCGCGCGGAGGACGACATTGTCGGCGTTCGCCTTGGCGATCACCCGACGGGCGAGGTTCATCGCGTTGACGGAGGTGTCGCCACCGATCACCACCGTCGCCGCCTGCGCCAACGGGGACAGGTTCCGTCCGTCGCCACACGGGAGGTCCAGCACGACCATCGCGTCGTGGTCGGCGAAGAGCTTCGCGGCGTTCACCACGTACGGCACTGGCGGATCGCCCCAGAGGTTGGGGTGCCCGTCGAGCTGATACGCCTCGTTCCACTGGTGCTTGGCAGCCTCGTCGGCCTCGGCCAGGGTGCTCATCACTGCAGTCCTTTCTGCTTGTGGAACATCTCCGCGACGCAGCGGTGTGCGTCGACGAAAGCGCGGGAGTATCCCGGGGTGGGGATCAGGTGGTTGTAGAAGGTGGCGCCCTCGCACAGCGGCCCGATCAACCAGAGACGGGGATCGGCACCGCCCTCGCCCACCGGATGAAGATTCGCGTCGACGTCGGCGGCGTGCACGACGGCGCTGGCGGGCGCGTGCCGCCGCAGGCGCCCTCGTCGGTACAACGAGCGCACCAATGGGCTGGCCGAGGAGTGCACGGTCGGCCAGGGCGAGCTGCCGGCGCAGAGCCAGTCGGCGTGTTCGCGGTGCACCGTGGCCAGGCGGGTGGAGGTCAGCTCCCAGCGACCGGTGCCGGGGTCGAAGGCGGTGCGCGGCGCGGGCCCCAGGGGAAACCGGATCAGGCCGGCCTCCGCCAGGGTGACCAGTTCGTGGTGGCGATCCTTCTGCGGGCCGACGACGGCCCGGTTCATCAGGGGCACGACCTGCCCGAAGAAGTGCTCCCGGGAGCCCGGGGTGAGCCCTTGGGCGGCGACCGCGTCGCGCAGGAAGTCCCGGACGTCGCGGACCGCCTCCAGGGCGGCCTTGACCGGGCTGCCCAGCACTCCCCGGTCGGCCTCGTCGAGGTCGGCCCGGACGGTGGCCAGCAACCATCGCTGGTACGTGTCGCTGTCGTCCAGGCGCGCGGCGGCTGCGCCGTCCCAGAGTTCGGCGGGATCGATCCCGCCGTGCAGCCGGTCGAGCGAGTCCACCGCGGCGACCAGCTTGCCGTCACCCGCGGCCTCGGCCAGTCCGGCGGCCAACTGCTCCTGCGCGTCCGGTCCGTCCCTGAGCAGGGTGCGGCACCGGTGGTACGCGATCCGCATCTCGATCATCAGCAGCGGCAGGATCGCCCGGTCGACGTCGATCGGCCCGGTGTCGCGCAGTCGGCGCACCGCGGCCCGGGTGAGCGCGATCGGTGGGAAGGCGGTGGAGATCCCCGCCCGGTCCGGCCGGGCCCGGAAGGGCATGCCGGATCGGGAGTACAGCAGTATCCGCGGTTCGGCGCCGCTCGGCTGGTACCGCAGAGCGCCGCTCTGCCGCTCGAACCTCCCGCCGCGTCCGACCGTGAGGGTGGCGATGACGTCCATGGCCGACAGTCCGAAGCCGGCGACCGCGACGGTCTCGTCCGCGCCGATCACGTCCAGCCGCCGGGGCAGCGGGTACGGGTCGGTGATCCAGCGGTGCGCCCCGGCCTCCTCGGCACCGGCCGGCGGCGGTTCGTTGCCGGTGTGTCCGATCGTCAGGAAGGCGTAGTCGGTGCGGACCTGGGTGCCGTCGGCCAGGGTGATGGTCACGCCGCCGCGCTGGTCGGAGTCGAGGTCGACGGCGGCCGCACGGTGCACCGTGACCCGCATGCCGTCGGGAACGCCGCGGCGGACCTCGTCGAAGAACCAGCGCAGGTATTCGCCGAGGACGCGTCGGGGCAGGAAATCGGTGGGCCGGACCGGGCGGCCGGCGGGCCCGAGAGTGTGCCCGTCCTCGGCCAGCCGGAGGCCACGCTCGGTCACCCAGCTGTGCAGATCCGGGCCGACCGGCCCGCAGTACGACCCGACCGACTCGTCGTCGGGATACATGGATATCTCACCGCAGAGCGTATTGAGCAGCAGGTAATCCGGCTGGTCGGTGCCGTGCAGGCCCTGACCGTCCGAGAGCGGGTCGATGATCTCCACTCGGGTGGGCGCACCGGGTACACCGAGTCGGGCGAGCGCGACGATACGCTCGAAGACGCTGCATCCTCTCGAGCCCAGACCAACAATTGCCACCGCATACTCGGACGGCATTCGACTCTTCCCCCGTGACACGAAACGAACGACACGCCGCCACCGCGACGTTCAGAAAGGACTCGCCGCAGCCTCATTCACGGCAGGCGAGCATTCCGGATGAACATTCGACTCACTCCGGCGGGGCGACGCCAACGTGCCCCGAATCTCTCTGGCGAACAGCAGAATCCAAGATCGAGTGGACGTAAAAATAGTATCCAGCGAATCCTATATCGACGTGACGGCGGTCCGTCAACAGACATCCACATGTTGGACGCGGTCCATGGTGGCGCGTACAGAGACTGTGCACATGCGCTCTTGCATTCGCGGTGCGGCAGACATTACCGGCCCGCATCCGGGCCTGTCAATCCCGGTAAATCAAGGGGATGCCGTTATGCGGACATCCTTCAGGTGGCCGGGTCTTTGATCATTAGTAGCAGGCGAGGGATATACCGCGCGGTGCGGTCGCCACTTCCGGGTCGAGTTCCCGGGCTGCCCACCCGGTCGGCGATGTCGACCGCGTCCGGCGCACCACGGTAGCCACGGAATCCAGGCTACCGGCCGGACCGCGTGCCCGGTCATCGGCAAGACCGAGCGGCGAGCGGCGCAGCCCGCTGAACTCCCCACTGGCCGGCCTCAGCCCCCGAAGGTCCGCCTCGCCGTCGTGGTCCTGCCACCGAGACGCTGCGCGACGTGCGGTCAGTGACACGAGCGAGTCCGCCCACCGGCGGAGTCGATAATCGGTCGGCGTGCGACGGCGGAGTGAATAGAGTCAGCGGCTGTGCGACCACCTGACATCACCGTTGCGACCGTGGCGGACCGTGCGCGTGTCCTCAACTCGCTGGTCGCCTCGTTCCCCGAAGACCCTGTCCTGCGGTATCTCTTCCCTGACGAGGAGACCTACCCGCGATATGCGGCCACCTTCTTCGGGCACCTCTTCGACAAGCGTGTCCAGAAGGGAACTATCTGGACGATAGAGCACGGCGCATCGACCGCCATCTGGGAACCTCCCACAGCCGGAAACGCGTCCTCGGACGACGCCCTCTCCGCTCACCTGCCCGCCGACGCGCTCGCCCGCGTCCGCGCCTACGACCGGGCCGTGCACGCCGCCCTACCGACCTACCCGTTCTGGTACCTCGGTGTCCTGGGCACTCACCCCGACAGCGCCGGTCGCCGGTGGGGCCGCGCTGTCATGGGCGTTGGGCTCAGCCGAGCAGCCGCGGACGGCCTACCCGCGGTCCTGGAGACCAGCAATCCGGCCAACGTCGAGATGTACCGCCGTGCCGGATGGCAGGTCGTACATACCCTGACCGAGCCCCTGTCCATCTGGGTCATGCAGCAGCAGCCGGCCTGAGAACGGCGACGGCCTCCGTTCCTCCGCCGCCAGACGGTCCTGGTGCCAGCGCGCGCGGAACGGATCGAGCTCGCGATGGCGGAGATGGATGACAAACCGCCGACCGACGACATCGAGTTCGGGCCTGGCCGTGATACGCGGGTACGCCGCGGAGGACTGCCTGGCCTCGGCAAAGGTCGGTGAACCACCTGCCGGGCCGGTCACCTTCGCGACGTCAGCGAGGAGACGAGCGCAGGCACGGCCGACCACGCCCCGCCCGTCGGCCCTCACGATGGTCTCCGCGCATGCTCCGGTGGCCCTCAATCGGCACGTGCCCGTCCGTGCGGCCGACCGCGGATCTTCGACAAGCCAGAGCATCCCAGATCGGAAGGCACTCCCCCTCGAAGGTGTTGGCCAGGAGGCAGCCCACGGTCGCGACGAGGAGTCCATTGTCGAGTGCGTCGGTCAACGGGAGTACCTCCCCAGTACGGTGGCCGGCTGTGGCGGCACCGGACCGTTGGCCCATCGCGCGATCTCGGTCCGGAAGGCGAGGGCCTCCGGGATGTCCAGAAGCGGGTTGGCGCCGGCGCCAGCCAGTTGCAGGGTCAGCAGGAACTCGGGGCCGTCACCCACCCGCACCGCCGTGTAGTCGATACCGGTCGGCGCTGCCGCCTCGATGGCGGCAAAGAGCTTCCTGAGGGCCTCCTCGACACGCGGGATCTGCGGGGCCTCGGTGTTGAACCGGACGATCTGTAGGCTCATGGTGGCTCCTTACGGGCGTGCCCGTCGGGTAGTGGACCTCTCTCGCCACTCCTGACGCTGAGCACGTATGGAAGGTGACCCGTCCGTGGAACTCGTTGACCAGTTCGAGGCGGCCCGGCCCAGGCTGATGTCGCTGGCCTACCGAATCGTCGGATCGCAACACGATGCCGAGGACGCGGTCCAGACCGCGTGGACCCGGGTTCAGGCAGCCGACCCGGCAGAGGTGATCAACCCGGAGGGCTGGTTCACCACGGTGACCGCGCGGCTGTGCCTCGACCTGCTGCGGCGCCGCGAACGACGGGGCGAACTTCCGCTGCTCGCCGATGACCTGCCCAGCGAACAGTTGAGCGCCGACGAGGCGTACCTGCGCCGCGAAGAGGTGTCCCGAGCGCTGCTCGTGATCCTTGCCGAACTGTCCCCCGGGCAGCGGGTGGCGTATGTGCTCCACGATCTCTTCGCGGTGCCCTTTGCCCAGGTGGCCGCCGTGCTGGGCACGAGCGCGGTCGCCGCGAAGAAGCTGGCCAGCCGTGCGCGCGGCCGGATCCGCCAGGCTCCGCCGGACGAGCCCGGCCGGAGCGCCGAACACGTCGAGATCATCGAGGCTTTTCTGGCGGCCGCGCGAGGTGGTGACCTCACCCGGCTCGTCTCCCTGCTGGCGCCCGACGCTGTCCGGACCGCCGACCGTCGGCTTCTGCCACCGGGTGGGCAGACCACCGTCCACGGTGCCGCAGCGATCGCTGATGAAACCAGGGCGTTCGCCGACCGGATCGCCGCCGCCGTCCCGGTCCTCGTCGCCGGTCATCCCGGTGCGGTCATCGCACCCGGCGGACACGCGTACGCGCTCATCCGCTTCCGCATCGACGCAGGGCTCGTCACCAGAGTCGAGATCACCCCTTACCGGCCCGGTACGACGTTCCTCGACGTCGCGGCCTGACCCGACACCGCCCGCCCCGTCGACCACGTGCCGTGGTGCAGCCAGGACGTACGGCGGGGCGGCGGCCAGGCGGGGTCGGCGGTGCCGTGGTGTGTTTGCGACGGTGGGAACAGGAAAGCCGCCCTGGGGCATGGTCAACGGGGCCAGCGGTTGCGAAACTGCTTCAATCTGCGTCAGCACGGGCAATCGAGGCTCTTGACGCATCAGGTGACCATGCGTGCCGGCCTGGCGACACGACGTGTCCGATCGGGCCTGACCGCTACCCGAGGCTGGCTCGGCGTCGGCACGACCGGACGGAGGACGCAATGTCCAGCACACCGCTATCCCTGCCGCAGCCATCCGCGCGGGCACCCGAGTTCGGCCGGGACGCGCTCATCGTCTGTGAGAACCTGGTGCGGATCTACCAGAGCGGTTCGATCGAGGTGCAGGCACTGCAGGGGCTGGACCTGGCGGTGGAGAGCGGTGAGCTGGTCGCCGTCGTCGGTGCCTCCGGGTCGGGCAAGTCGACGCTGCTGTCCATCCTGGCCGGCATCGACGCCCCCACCGCCGGGCGGGTCCGGGTCGACCGGTGGAACCTGCTGGCGATGTCCCGCGCGGACCGGGTGGACTACCGGCGGCACACCGTCGGGTTCGTACGGCAGCAGACGGCGAGCAACCTGATCCCCTACCTGACCGCACGGGAGATGGTGGACCTGCCGATGACGGCGGCCCGCACCGCGAAGGAGGAGCGCCGGGAGCGCGCGGCCGAACTGTTGGACAGCCTCGGTGTCGCCGACTGCGCCGATCGGCGCCCCGGGCAACTGTCCGGAGGGCAGCAGATGCGGGTCGCGATCGCGGTGGCGCTGGCCAACCAGCCGCGGGTCCTGCTCGCCGACGAGCCGACCGGCGAGCTGGACGCCGCCACGTCCGCGGAGGTCTTCGGCGTGCTGCGGGACGTCAACCGGCGCTACGGCGTCACGGTTGTCGTGGTGACCCACGACCCGCAGGTCAGCGGTCAGGTCGAACGGACCGTCGCGATCCGGGACGGGCGCACCAGCAGTGAGGTGCTGCGCCGCACCACCACCAACGAGGTGGGCGACACGCACACGATCGCCGAGGAGTACGCCGTGATGGACCGGGCCGGGCGGGTGCAGGTGCCCCGCGACTTCCGCCAGGCGCTGGCGCTGACCCGACGGGTCCGGCTGGCCCTGGAACCCGACCACATCACGATCCGCCCCTCGGGAAGCGGCGAATGAGCAGCGAGCCGCTGCTGCGCGTGCGTGACGTGCACCGGCGCTTCCGCACCGGACCGACGGTGGTACACGCCCTGCGCGGCGTGTCGTTCGACGTGGCCGCCGGTTCCATGGTGGCGCTCGTCGGCCGGTCCGGCTCGGGCAAGACCACCCTGCTCAACACCATCGGCGGCCTGGATCGCCCGGACGCCGGCACCGTGCACGTCGACGGCACCGAGGTGACCGCGCTCGACGAGGACGGACTGTCCCGGCTGCGGCGCGAGAAGGTGTCGTACGTCTTCCAGAGCTTCGGGTTGATCCCGGTGCTGTCGGCCGCGGAGAACGTCGCCGCCCCGCTGCGGCTGGCCCGCGTCGCCCCGGCCGAGCGCGAGCGGCGGGTCGAGTTGCTGCTGGAGCTGGTCGGCCTGGCCGACCACGCCCGGCAGCGGCCGGCGGAGCTGTCCGGCGGCCAGCAGCAGCGGGTGGCGATCGCCCGCGCGCTGGCCGCCTCACCCCGGCTGCTGATCGCCGACGAGCCCACCGGGCAACTGGACGCCGAGACGGGCCTGTCGGTGATGGCCCTGCTGCGCGGGGTGGTCGAATCCGAAGGCGTCACCGCACTCGTGTCCACCCACGATCCGGTGATGATGGCCTTGGCCGACCGGGTGATCCACATCCACGACGGGCAGCTGGACGAGCTCGACGAGGAGGCAGCCGGGCAACCGGCCGAGCCCGTGCCGGACGCCAGGTGACGTGCCGATGCTGAGGCTGGTCTGCCGGCGTGCCCGCGCGCAGTGGCCGTTGCTGGCGGCCCTCATCGGGGTCGTCACGGTCGGTGCGACCCTGCTGGGCACCGGCACCCTGCTGAGCACCCGAACCGCCGAGCGGGCGCTTGAGGTCGCCATGGCCCGCGCCGCCCCCACCGCCGTCGACGTGACCGTCTACACCGGCACCGTCGAGGGCCGGGACGCGCTGTCCGTCGCCGCCGACACCCGCACCGTGGTGGCCGCCGCGCTCGCACCGTTCCCGGTGACCACCACCGCGCGGGCGTCGACGGTGCTGCGGGCGCTGCCGCCCGCACTCGCCCCGGGCACCACCGTCGGAGCCCAGGCGTACCTGTCGGGGCTGGACGATCTGCCGGCCCGAGCCGAGCTGGTCACCGGGCGCTGGCCGCACGACCGTGGTGACGCGGTGGTGCTGGAGTCCACGGCCCACCTGCTCGGCCTCACCCTCGGCGAGCGGGTGCGCCTCGGCGCCGAACTGGCCCACGCGCCCGTCCCGCCCATCGACGTCACCGTCGTCGGTGTGGTACGCCCGTTGCCTGGGCGCGGCTGGGACCGCGACCCGCTGGCCGCGGCCGGCTCCGCCCTTGGCCACCAGGACGGCCGCTTCCGGCAGCCGGTAAACGCCTACGGCCCGTTCCTCGTCGACTTCGCCGACCTGGTCACCACCGGTGCCACCGTCGACCGGATGGAGGTCACCGCCCATCCGGACCTGTCCCACGCCAACCGTCGCGACCTGGAGACGGTGGCCGGGGCCGTCCGCAGGGCCGACCGCCGGCTGGCCGGCACCCTCGGCGACCGCGTCCGGCTCGCACGGGTCGCCTCCGACCTGCCGCTGACCCTGCGGTCCGCCGACGACCAACGGCACGTCACCGCCGCCGTCGTGCTCGCCATCGCCGTCCTCGGCGGTGTGCTTGCCGCGACGGCACTCGTCCTCGCCGGCCGGCTGACCGCGGGCATCCGCGCCGACGAGACCGCCCTGCGGTCCGCCCTCGGCACCAGTCGCCGCCAACTCGCCGCCACCGCGACACTGGATGCCGGGCTCGTCGCCACTGTCGCCGCCGCGCTCGCGCTACCGGCCTCGTCGGCCCTGCACGCCGGCCTGACCCACCTGCCGCCGCTGGACGGCGCCGGTCTGACCGTCCGGCCGGCCATCACCGGTGCCCAGGTCCTCGCGGTCGCTGGCGGCGCGCTGGTACTCGCCGCTGTCCTCACCGTCCTGGCGATCCGGCCCGGCCCGACAGCCGGCGACCGGCGCACCCGCCGCGAACTGCTGGCCCGATCCGGCGTCGACGTGATGCTCGCGGTGTTCGCCGCCGCCGGATGGTGGCAGTTGTACGCGCAGCCCTCCGCCGCCAGCCCGCGCGCCGACGCGGTCCGGGTGTTCGCACCGGCGCTGCTGCTCACCGCAGGTGCCGCCCTGGCGCTGCGGGTGATACTGCCCGCCCTGCGCGGAGCTGACCGGCTGGCGTACCGCGCCCGTGGACTGGCGCTTCCGCTGGCGGTCGCCGAGGCCGCCCGCCGGCCCCAGGCGGTCGCCGCCGGGCTGCTCGTCGGGCTGGCCTGCGCCACAGCAACCTTCGGCCTCGCCTTCCACACCACATGGCACCAGTCGCAGCGCGACCAGGCCGCGGTTTCCGTCGGCACCGACCTGGCACTCACCCTCAGCACGGCGCCGGTGGCCGGAGAGGGCGCGGTCGTCGGCGCGGCCACCGCGGGGGCGGTGAGTCCGGCCCTCGACCGTGGTACCGCGGTCGGTCAGTGGCTCGGCACCGCCGGCGATGCGCCGCGCCTGGTCGCCGTCGACACCACCCACGCCGACGCGCTGCTACGCGGGCGGCTCGACCACGACCGCACCTGGACGGACGTGGCAGCGATGCTCGTCCCACCGACCCGCGCCACCGGACTCACCATTGCTGCCGGTGCCCCGCTCGTACTGAGCGGAACCGCGACCGGCGACGCTGCGCTCGCCGTGACGCCCCAACTGCTGCTGCAGGACGCCACCGGTCTGCGCATACCGTGTACCGGTCCCCCGGTGCCGCTCGACGGCCGGGAGCACCGGCTGCCCGCATGCGCGACCACCGACGGACTGCGCCTCGTCGCGGTGTCCCTGCCGGTCACGACGGACCCGGCCGGGTCCGCGGTCGGCGGCCGCGCCGCCATAGCCGTCACCCTCACCGTGCCGCCCGCCGGATCGGCTGACGGATCGGATTGGACCGCCACATCCGCGCCGCCGGTCCCGAGCAAGTTGCGGGACCCGACCGTGGTGCTCGCCGCCACGCCGACGGGGACCGCGCTGCGGATGGCGGCGACCGTCGACCTCGGCGGCGCCCCGGACGCTGCCCGCAACCTCGTCGCCACCGCCTTCCCGGACCCCGGCCCGGTGCCGGTCGCCGTCTCCGCCCGCTTCGCCAGCGAGGTCGGTGCCGACAGCGGCAGCCAGCTCAGCGTCACGGTCGGCACCACGCCTGTTTCGATCGTCGTCACCGAGGTCGTGCCGACCGTACCGTCCGCCCCCGGCGCCGTCGCCGTCGCCGTCCTGGCCGACCTGGACACGCTGTCCCGCGCACGCGCCCTCCTCGGCGACCTGACCTTCCCGGTCGACGCCTGGTGGGTCGGCCACCCAGCCGGTCCCGGTGTCGCCGAGCGGGCCACCGCCCTGCACCTGGGCACCGTCACGACCCGCGAGGCGGAGACCGCCCGCCTCACCGGCGGCCCGCTGCACGCCGCGCTGCCGGCCGCGCTGCGGCTCATCGTCCCGGCGGCGGCCCTGCTGCTGCTCGCCGGCGTCGTCCTGCACGTCACCTACGATCTCCAGGTCCGCGCCGTCGAGGTGGCGCGGCTACGCGGCCTGGGAATGTCCCGGCGCGGCATCCGGGCCGTGCTGACCGGCCAGCACGTCGGCGTTCTGCTGCCCCTGCTCGCGGCGGGCGCGGCCGTCGGCGCGCTCACCACCCGCATCGTCGCTCCCCTGCTCGTACGCTCCGACACCGGCGCCGCGCCTGTCCCGCCCGTCCAGCCACACTGGCCGTGGCCGGCCGAGGCCGCGCTGCTGGCCGTACTGCTGGCCGGATGCCTGCTGGCGGTCGCCGTCGTGGTCATCGTCCAGGTCCGCCGGGCCGACGCCGCGCACCTGCGGGTGGCGCCGTGAACCGGTGGCTGACCCGCCGGTGGCCGGCGCCGCACTGGCCCAGCGTCCGTGGCCGTGGCCGTACCGACGCCGGACCGCTGCTGCTCACCGCCGCCGTCATCGCGGTCGTCGCGCTGCTCGCCGGGGCCGTGCCGGCGCTGCTGCGTGCCGCCGCCGACAACGCCGTCCAGGACACGGTCCGCCGCGCCGGCCACGACTCGAACGTCCTCGTACGCGCCAACTGGGAACGCGACGACGGCCCGACCGGCGGGCGGTTCCGGATGCCGCGCCTCGCCGAGGACGTCGACAACTTCCGGGACCGGGCGACATACACGCTCGGGCCCGACCTGGACGCCGCGCTGCTCCCGCCCACCACCGTGGTCAGCGGCCCGATCCTCAACATCACCGACGGCAGCGTGCCGCGTACCTTCCAGCTCACCTACCTGGCCGGTGACGGTGGCGGCCCGGACGTGACCTGGATCGCCGGCAGCGCGCCCGGCCCCGCCATCCCCGAAGAGTCCATCGAGATCCCCTACGACGGGCCGCCCTGGCCGGTGCAGGTCGGCCTCTCCGAGGCGGACGCCGCCGAACTCGACCTCGGCCCCGGCGACCGCATACCGGTCGAGGACGGCCAGGGTCGCGACAAAGACGTCCGGATCAGCGGGATCTACCGACCGGCGGACAGCGGCGACCCAGCCTGGCGACTCGCCCCGGCGCTCCTGCGCCCCGTGCCCGGCGCCGACGGCGTGGGCACCACCCGGTTCGCTGGCCTGCTGTCGCGTGAGTCGCTGCCGGACGCCCGGCTCGCCTTCGACGAGGACCAACTGCGACGCACCGTCCACTTCGCCCCCGAACCCGACGCGTTCACCTGGGCCGCCACCGCGACGCTCGGCGACCAGGTGGTCAAGCTCAAGGCAGCCTCCGGCGCATCAGGCGTCCGCGATCAGTCCCTGCGGCACGAATCGCAGCTCGACACCGTCCTGCGCGACGCCCGTACCCAGATCAACGCCGCTTCCACGCAGGCCGCGGTCCTGCTCGCCGGGATCCTGACCGCCACGGTACTCGTCCTGCTGCTCACCGCCGACCTGCTGGCCCGCCGTCGTACCCCGGCGCTGAGCGCCGCCCGGCAGCGTGGAGCGGCGCTACCCGACCTCGGTGCGGAACTGATCATCGAGTCCACCGTGGTGTCCCTGTCGGCCGCCGCGGTCGGGCTCGCGCTCGCCCGCACGGCCGCACCGGGCGTCTCCTGGACCTGGACCGTTCCCGTGGTCCTGGCCGGTGCCGTCGCCGGGCCAGCGTTCGGCACCCTCGCCGCGGCCAGCGCCGGCCACGGCCGGCACCAACCCGCCAACCCGGCCGCTCGGCGCTGGATCCTGGCCACCAGCCAGCTGCGCCGCGCCGCCCTGGAGGCCGCTGTGCTGATCGCCGCGGTCGCCGCCTTCGTCACCCTGCACCAGCGCGGGCTGCTGCCCGTCGCCGCCGACGGCGACACCGGCGAACTGGCCGGCGACCTGGTCCTACCGATCAGCGCCGTGGCTCTGGGCGTGCTCGCCGGCGCGCTCGTCCTGCTGCGGCTGCTGCCCGTCGGAGTGCGGTTCGCGCTCCGACAGGCCCTGCGCTCGCGCCGCCCGCTGGCCGTGTTCGGTGCCGCCCGGGCGGCCGCCACGGCCGGACGCGCGCTGCCGCTGCTGGTTCTGGTCAGCGCCACGGCGCTCGCGTCGTTCGCGCTTGTCGTCGGCACCACCGTCGCCCGGGGTCTGGCCGACGGCGCCTGGAACACCGTCGGTGCCGACGCCCGCCTCGACGTCGGCGCCGACGCCGAGGCCGCGATGCCCGCACTCGCCGAGCGCATCGCTGCCGCACCCGGGGTGGAACAGGTCGTCGTCGCGCAGGTGACCGACTCGTCGCGCATCTTCACCGAATCGACACTGCTCACCCCACGCCTGGTCGTCGTGGACGCCGC
This sequence comes from Micromonospora sp. NPDC000442, assembly GCF_042898635.1. NCBI lineage: Bacteria > Bacillati > Actinomycetota > Actinomycetes > Micromonosporales > Micromonosporaceae > Micromonospora > Micromonospora sp. NPDC000442. The sequence continues at coordinate 177,016 of NZ_JBIAYZ010000008.1, forward strand.
CGCGTTCCAGCGCCTGCTGGCCACCACTCCACTGCCCGACGCGCCAGCGCTGGCCCGGCTCACGACACCCGGTCCCGGCACCGTGGACGTCCCCGTGCTGGTCCGATCGAGCGACGGCGGCCTGCCGGCCGGCACGCGGCTGCAGCTGACCCGGGACGACGCCCCGGCGATCCGCCTCGCCGTGGTCGGTAGCGCGCCCTCCGTCGGCGGCGCCGACGACGTCGTCATCGTGGACGCCGCGGCCCTCGCCGGCGCAGGGCTGCCCGCCGTACCCAATACCGTCTGGGTGACCGGCCCCGGCGCGGCGCAGGCGGTGTCGAACAGCGGCGTCGCCGCCGACGTCGTGCTGCGCGCGGACGTCCTGCGGGCGCAGCGGGTGGCTCCGCTGACCGCAGGGATCCTCCGGCTGGCGTGGACGACCGCCGCGGTGTTGCTGGCGCTGGGGCTGCTCGGCCTCACGCTCGCCGCCGCCGCGGGCGCGTCGGAGCGGTGGCAGACCCTCAGCCGCCTGCGGACCCTCGGCCTGCGGCCACGCGACGCCCGCTGGGTAGCCGCCGGAGAACTGCTGCCGCCAGTCGTGGTCGTCGCGGTGTGCGGTCCGCTGCTCGGGGCGCTGCTCGCCCGCCTGACGCTCGGCCCGCTCGAGCTACGGCTGCTCACCGGCCAGGCCGTCGACCCGGCGGCGGTCCTGCCGTGGTGGCTGCTCGGCCTGATGGGCGTGGTGCTGCTGGCGGCGGCCGCCGCGGTCGTACCTGTCGAGTCGGCGCTGCGGCGACGTGACCGGCTGAGCGAGGTGCTCCGCGCCGGCGAGTGAGCGGCCAGTGGTAGATGGGCAGTCATGGGCGGTACCGGGCGATTCGTCCGACCTGTCGACGTTTGTGACGCCGGGCCAGGGGAACTGACAACGGTGACCCCCTAGAAGAAGGAGGATCCTCGTGGGTGACTTCATGAACAAGGCCAAGGACCTCGCGGACAAGCACGACAAGCAGGTCGACCAAGGGCTGGAGCGGGCCGGTGACATGGCCGACAAGCGCACCGGCGGCAAGTACGACAAGCACATCGACAAGGGCGTGGACCAGGCCCAGGCGCGTACCGGTGAGGGCGACCAGGTGCGCTGACGCCAACACCGGTGCCGGGCCACCCCGAGGGGTGGCCCGGCACCGGCGACGAATCCGCCCGCTACCCGGTGTACTTGCCGTTACGGGTGTCACCCGAGGTGGCGTCGTAGAGCACCTTGCGGTAGCGGTGCACCGAGCCCTTCTTCACCTTCTGCCAGTGCCAGGACGGCACCGCGTGGTCGTGGTGCTTCTTGTACGAACCCGCCTGCTTGTAGTAGATCCGGTGACGGGCGTAACCGCCGCAGTTGGCCAGATAGCTGTGGGAGTACCTGGCCATGCCGCCGAAGTCTGACGAGTAGTAGGTCCGCTGCGGATGCCACACCGAGCCCGGGTTGGGGTAGCCGGGCAGCTCGGCCCAGTGGTACGAGTTCCAGTACAGGTCCCAGCAGGTCGACACCGCCGCCGTGGCCGCGCCGCCCGACGACGGCACGGCGAGGTTCTCCGCGACCACCGGCGAGGGCACGATGCGCCGGTCACTGAGTCCCGGCGGAGTCGGTGTACCCGGCAGTGGCTCCGACAACAACTCGCGCGGCACCGGCACGTCCTTCGGGGTGATGCTCAGGTACGCCGCCAACATGCTTGTCGCGTCGTCGCTGACCAGCGGACCGTTCCGGTCGATCTGGCCGTCCTCGCGCAGGCCCCAGTCGCCGGACTCCTCGTCCCGGGAGAACGTGACCCGTACCCCGTTGCGATAGGCCAGCCGGGCCAGCTCGACCTCCCGGTCCTCCGGCTCCTCGGCGTACGCCCCCGGTTTCGGATCGGCGGCAGTCGGCGCGGCCGAGGCGGTCGGAGCGTTCACCGCGACCAGGGTCGGCAGGACGACCAGCACGGCGAGCACCGCACGGCCCGACAGCAGGCTCCTCATGACAACTCCTCGTCTCCGTTGATCGGTACACGGACCGGACGGCCCGCTGCGGCACCCATGGTCGGAGGCGGGGTTCACAGCGCCGTCAAGGTGACGTCAATCGGTGCTGTCGCAACGGCGACGCTGACGTACCCACCACGTTCCGCCAGGCGCCAAATGGAGGTGGACCAGTCTCACCGGAAGGCGTCGGATGAGCAGAGAAGGTCGGCTGCTGAACCACAGGTGCACCCTTGTCGTGGCCGCCGCCGGCTACGGCAAGACCAGCTTCGTACGCGCACGGCTGCGCGACCGGACGGTGCACTGGTTCGACGGCGCGGACGCCGGCCCGCTGGTCACCGACCACCCTCGGCGGCTCGCCGACCTCGGTGCCCGGTGCGCGCAGGACCAGGCCGGTCACGATCCGGTCTGGCTCGTCCTCGACGACGTACCCCCACTGTCCCACCGCCAGCTACGGGCTCTCGTCGACACCGTGGACGCGCTGCCACACCGACTGCGGGTCACGGTGCTGACCCGCCATCCGCCGGCGATGCCCCGGCGTCCGACGGGTCTGTTGGTCGAACTCGGCCCAGCTGACCTGGCGCTCACCGCCGAACAGGTGGCGAGCCTCCTCGTCGCGGACCACGGCACGGCCGACCCGACGCTCGCGGCACGGGTGCACGCCGCCACCGCCGGCTGGCCGATGCTGGTCGCGCTGGCGGCGAAGTCGGCCGGCATCAGCGGCGCCGACCTCGACGACCTGGCCGGACCCGGTACCGCTTTGGAGTCCTACCTGATGCGGGAGGTGCTCGCCGGCCTGCCGGCCGAGGCGGAGCGGCTGCTGCGGGACGCCGCTCACCTCGACCCCGTCCACCCCGATCTGTGTCAACATCTCGGGCACCGGCGGGCCTGCCATCTGTTGACCTGGCTGGCCCGCGCCGGCATCGTCGCTCCGACGGCCGTCGACGGGCAGCAGTACCGCCAGGTCCCGGTCGTCACCGACGTCGTCCGGCGCTGCCTGCCGCTGACCGGGGCGCGGCGGACCCGGCTGTACGCGCGTTCGGCGACGTGGTACGCCGACCGCGGACACCTCGTGCCGGCACTGCGGTCGTCCGGTCGCAGTGGTGCTGTCGAGACCACCGTCCGGCTGCTCGCCGAGCACGGCGCCACGATGCTCGCCTCGGGCGGAGCCGCGACCATCGCCGAAGCCTGCCGGTCACTGCCCGGACGGGTGCTCACGCCGCCGCTACGACTGCTGCACGGAGAGGCCCTCCAGATCCGAGGCGACTTCGACGCGGCCCTCGCCACGTACGACACCCTCGCCGCGCGACAGTCGCGGCTGGTCGCGGCGCTCGCCTGGCGGTACGGGCTCGTGCACTATCTGCGCGGCGAGCCGGGACGCGCCCTCGACATCTTCCAGCGCGGCCGACTCGATCCGCTTCCGTCCACCGACAACGTGCGCCTGCTCGCCTGGACCGCGGCGGCGTACTGGACGACCGGAGACGCCACGGCCTGCCGGAACCATGCCCGCCGGGCCCTGGCTGCGGCGGTCGCGGTCGGTGGCGACGACGCACTCGCCGCCGCGCACGCGGCGTTGGCGTTGGCGGCAAAACTGAGCGGGGACCGGTGCGCCGCCGACGAGCATCACGAGAAGGCGCTGCGGGCCGCCGAGGCGGCCCGCGACACCGTGCAGGTGACCCGGATCCGCGCCAATCGCGCGTCGGCACTGGTGGGCGAGAGCCGCTACGCGGAGGCGCTGGCCCAGCTGCGGCCGGCGGTGGAACTGGCCGAGTCCAACGGTTACGCGGCGATGCTCGCGCTGGCCCTCTGCAACGAGGGCACCGCGTACTTCCATCTGGGACAACTGGCACAGGCCGCCGCCTGCTACGAGCGGGCCGTGCCGATCCTGCAACGGATGGGGTCGCACAAGGTCGCGTACGCCCTGGTGGGAATCGGTGAGATCCACGCCCTGCGGGGCCGTGGGAGCCTGGCGCGAGCGGCCTTCGAGGAGGCGCTGCGGGCCAGCGAACCGGTAAACGATCTCCAGGCCCAGGTGCCCGCCTTCGCCGGGCTCGCCCGGGTCCTGGCCACCGAGGACGCTGCCACGGCGATCACCATGGCCCAACGTGCGGTGACCCTGGAACGCGGACCCGACTCCGCCGCCGCCCGGCTGGCACTCGGCTGGGTGGCGCTGGCCACGGGTGACCGGGATCGGGCGGTCGAGGTCGCGTCGACGGCCGCCGAGGCTGCCCGTCGGCACCGTGATCACGCCGCATTGGCCGAGGCACTGGAACTTCGCGGTGCCGCCGCCACCGACCTCGACGACACGCGCCGGGCCTGGCGGGAGGCGGCGATGATCCTGCGGGACATCCAGGCACAGGTGGCGGCGGACCGGCTGGCGGTGCTGCTCGGTCGGCTGCCCGGGACAGGTCCGCAGGAGCGTGCCGGCGGTCACCTGGCCGCCGAGCGGCTGACGGCGGTCGGCGTACCTCCGCCGGGCATCGACAGCCGGCACCACACCGTCCGGGTCCGCATCCGCACCCTCGGCAGGTTCGAGCTGCGGGTGAACGGGGGGCCGGTGCTGGCCACGGCATGGCAGTCCCGCAAGGCGCAGGACCTGCTGCGGATCCTCGCCGCCCGACGCGGCCGGCCGGTGCCGCGCGAGCAACTCGGCGAGTTGCTCTGGCCCGACCAGGATCCGGGCCGGGTCAGCCACCGACTGTCGGTGGCCCTGTCCACCCTCCGCTCGGTGCTCGATCCCGACCGTCGCGCACCGACGGACCACTTCGTCGTCGCGGCGCACGCCAGCCTGGCCCTCGATCTCGGTCATGTGGACCTCGACATCGAGCAGTTCGTGGCCGATGCCGCCTACGGCCTCCGACTCGCCGAACAGGGGGCCGTCGAGGACGCCCGCACCGTGCTGCTGCTCGCCGAGCAGCTCTACCGGGGCGACTTCCTGGAGGACACCGCGTACGAGGACTGGGCGACGTCGACCCGGGACCAGGCGCGTCGCGTCTACCTCCGGGTGGTGCGCACGCTGGCGTCGCTGGCGCGGCAGCTGGGTCAGCTCGACGAGACCGTGCGGCTGCTCAGCCGCGCCCTGGAGGTGGAACCCCACGACGAGCGGGTGCACGCCGAGTTCATCGGTACGTTGGTGGCAGCAGGTCGGCACGGTGAAGCCGATCAGGCGTACCGGCGCTACGGCGATGCGATGTCCGCCATCGGGGTACGCCCGCGCGCCCGGGACCAGTTGGGCGGTGTGCCGACGCGACCATGACGTCGACGGCACAGCTGTCCGGATGATCGCTGGTCCACGTCCCGCTGTTCGCCACGCCCGCCAGGGACCGACCAGGGCGCGGAGCAGTGCGGCGGCCGCAAGAACCAGCCAGACCAGCGGAGTTGCGCGCCCGGTGACCGAGCGGCAGCATCGGCCGTGGCTCGTCCACCAACGGGTGCCGGCGCTGCTGGTGCTAGTCGACGCCCCCGTGCCGAGCAACCTCGCCGGGCCGTCCTGACCGGCTGGCAGACCGAGGCGTGCGGGGGCGTGGGGACCGCCGCACCCAGCAGCCCGCATCCGTCGAGGAACCCGCCGCCGATCGGCTGACGTGGGCTGCGGTTCACCGCGCGGTGGGGGCGGATCCGATGGTGACCACGCGCGCCCACTCCGGCGGGGAGTCCGGTCGGTAGTCGGGATCGTCCTCGTTGCACCGCACGGCACGAGGAAACAGCCCGACGACGGTGCGGGACGGCGGTCGTGCGGTCGGCCAGGGCGTCTGTCCGTCGGTCAACACGACGATGACGTCCGGGCAGGGTGTCTCGCGCAGTGCCCGGGCGAAACCGGCCCGTAGATCCGTACCTCCCCCGCCCACGAGCGGGATGTCCTCGGCCCGGCACAGCGGACCGACGAGCTGGGCGGCTGCGTCACACGGCAGCACGGTGACCAGGTCGCGGCGGCCGCCCACGGTCCGGGATATCGCGGTGACCTCGAGCAGGGCGCTGCCGAGTTCGGCGTCGCTGACCGACCCGGAGGTGTCGATGATGACGCAGACCCGCGGGGGCCGGCGTCGCAGTGCCGGCAGGACGACCCCGGGTATGCCGGCGGCGCGACGCGACGGTCGGCCGTAAATGTAGTCCTCGCCTACGCCGGGCGCCGAGACCGCCGAGCGGATCGCCGCTCCGAGTAGGTCCCGCCAGGGCTGCGGTGGGTGCAATGCCTGTTCCGCCCAGCGCCGCCAGCCCTGTGGAACGTTTCCCGGTCGGCCGGTAATGCCCTCGGCCACCCGGAACCGCACCGCGTCGCGTTCGTGCGGGCTGAGGGCGTGCGCTCCGTCGGTTCCGAGGTCCCATTGCCGCTGCCGCCCGTCGGCGCCGCTGCCGCAGTCCAGCCAGGCCAGGTGCTGGGTCCGCGGTCCGAGCCGGAACTGCCGCAGGTAGTCCTCCATCAGTTGTCCCTCGGGCAGCAGCAGGGAGCCGGGGTCAACGGCGCCTTCGGGGCGGGCGAGCCCGTCACCGAAGACGTCGTCGTTGATTTCGCAGTCCGCGGCGATGTTCATCCGCAGCCGCTGCGCCGGCCCAGTCAGTCCGCGTTCCCGGGCGACCCGGTCGCCGCGCCCGTGGTGGTCGCGGAGCAGGTGCGAGACCTCGTGCACCCACACTCCGGCGAGTTCCTCCACGGGTGTTCGGTGCACGAACGCTGGTGAGACGTAGCACCGCCAGTGCGGGTCCACTGCCATTGTCGGCACCTGCCGCGATTCGACCACGTGCAGGGCGAACAGCGCCGTCGCCAGGTAGGGCCGGACCCGAGCGGCGTGCAGCCGGGCGGCGAAGAGTTTGTCCCGGTCCAGCGTGCCGGGGTGGCTGGTGCTCACCTGCCGGCCCCCGCGATCGCCGCGACCCGGGACGCCGTCTGGTCGGCCCGGCGGGACAGGGACACCACCCCGGTGAGCCGCTCGATGGCGGCGGGCACGTCCCAGTCCTCCTGTCGCAGCCGGGCGAGGGTGGACGCGGGCACGACCACCAGGTCCGGGGCACCTGTCTCCAGCGCCCGGACCAACAGCGCCCAGGCGGCGTCCCAGCGGGATCGCTCCGGACGTCGGCGTACCGCCTCCACCACGGCGTCCAGGACGGCCTGGCGTAGGTCACCGCGCTCGGGCAGGGCTGCGGCTGCCGGGTCGGCCAACAGCACCTCGGGGTCGGGGAGATCCATCCGGTCCAGGCTGGCCAGCAGCTCCAGTCCCGGTCCGTCGCCCACGGCACCTCTGACCAGCATCGACAGGATCTCTCGGGAGGCGTCGGCCGCGGTGGCGAAGGCGATCAGACGCAGGGTCATCTCCCAGCTGCGCGGCGACGGCCACGGACCACCGCGGCCGGCCTCGCTGGTGGGCATCCGGTGCACGAGCCCCGGGCGGGCCGACAGCAGCCCACAAACCGCGCGGCGGGCGAGAGTGACAGCCTCCGGCAGCCGCTGCGGGTTGAGCCGGGGCAGCGTTGCGCGGGGCCAGGTTCCGCCCAGACCGCGTACGACGACGTCGTGGTCGTGGGTCCATTGCAGGTGGACGAAGCGGTTGGCCAGCGGCGGGCTCAGCTCCCAGCCGTCGGCCGCCGAGGATCGTGGGTTGGCGGCAGCGACGATCCGGATGGCCGCCGGCAGGCGCAGGCTGCCGATGCGTCGTTCGAGCACGAGGCGGAGCAGGGCGGCCTGCACGGCCGGCGGGGCGGTGGACAGTTCGTCCAGGAACAACAGTCCGCGGCCGGCGCGTACCAGACGTACGGCCCAGTCCGGCGGCGCCATCGGAACGCCCTGGGCCGCCGGGTCGTCGCCGACGACGGGCAGTCCCGAGAAGTCGGACGGCTCGTGGACGCTGGCGATCACCGTGGTGAGCGGCAGGTCCAGGGATGCGGCGAGGTGCGTCAGGGCGGCGGTCTTGCCGATTCCCGGCTCTCCCCACAGCAGCACCGGCAGGTCAGCGGCGACGGCCAGGGTGAGTGCCTCCGACTGCGGGTCGGGACGGGTTGCGGTGGTGGTCGTGCTGGAAAGTAGCGCGAGCAGGTCGGCGGCGACGTCGAGCTGTGGCGTCGGGGTGAGGTCGTTCGAGGTGCGGGTGCGGGTGGGGGTGCGAGACATGTGGATCACCTTGTGAAGTCGTGGTGGTGGGCCGGCCTGGAGCCGGGCGAGGAAGAGGTTCGCTGGTCAGCGGGCGATCGCGTGACGTGGACGGCAGCGGCGGTCACGCTTGGGCTGCCGGTCCCGGAAGCAGGGGGCAGGTCCGTGGCCGGTCAGTCCGGCTCGGAACAGCCCGTAGGAGATTCGCCGCAGCGCGGCGTTCTCCAGTTCCTCCCGCAGGTTCCCGTCGCGGAGCAGCGCTTCGGGTCCAAGCAGGTCCTCGACGGCGGCCAGTGCGCCGTCGACGTCGCCGTGGTCCAGGCGGGCGCGGACGTCGGGAAGGCACTCCGGTCGGCGGTGCGCTTCGTCGATCGCCTGCAGGCAGGGCAGCGGGGTGCCGGTCAGGGCGGTCAACAATTCCTCCCGGCGGATCTCTGCCGGGTCGTGGTCCAGGGGTGTGAGTACCCCGTTCACCAGACCGATGCGGTGCCAGGCTCCCCGGCAGGCCACGAGACGCGGTGCTGCCACCGGGTCCGGGGACGCCGGGGTAACGCCCACCGGGTGACCCGGCGCGAGCGCGGCGGCCACCAGCGGGTGAAGCCGGTCGACCTCGATCAGCCCGCGGCGCAGCAGCTCCAGGTCCGGTGCCATCCAGGTCGCCGCGTCGGGCAGCACCGGCAGCCCGGCGACCCGACCGGCCCGCGACGCCCCGGCGATCCGTGCCGCAGGCAGCCGCCCATCCGTGCCTGCCGCAGCGACGTCCAGGAGCAGACGACGCCGAGGGCCGAGGCGCACCGTCACAGCACCACTGGTCCGGCCCTCGGCCTGGAGCAGCAGCGCCGCTTCGGCCGCCCACCGGTGTGCGGCGTAACCGCACTCCCGCAGCGCGTCCCACGTCGGATCAGGGCGCATCGCGAAGGAGGTGTCGGGGCTCGCCTGCCAGGCACCCGACCGGCTCCGCAGCTCGTCGGCTCTGCGTACGTCCCACAGATGACGGTGCAGGTCGAGACGGAATCGACGGTCGGGACGCGCGTGCGGATGAGGACGGTTGCCCTCGCTCTGCGTTCCGGCCCACAACGCCAGACTGATCCGCTGACCCGCATCTGCCCAGGCCGGTGGCGTCCGGGCGACGAGGTGCACCGGTTCGGCGTCGTCGTGCTCCGTCGGGCCGTACTGGGCCAGTGACACGGTCAGGCCCGGGCGCAGCAGTCCGTCGGGGGCGATCCTTGGCATGTGCCAGCGCAACAGGTCTGGCGCGAGGTATCGGACGTCAGCCCGGAGCCGGGCGGCCAGGTGCCGGCCGTGGCGGCGGACCACGGCGCGAAGGTCAAGGTCGACGTCGACTCGGGCGGCGGCGCAGGCGCCGGCCCAGTCACCGACGCGACGGCGAACGGTCGCAGCTTCGATCATGGAGGGCGGCACGGCGTACTCGCGCACCCGCCGCCAGAGAGAAAGGCGGTAATCCGCATTCGCAGCCAGGGAGCGCATCAGCACTCACCTTGGGCGAACCGGACCCCCAATCTGAGAGAAAGATTCATCGCGGCGGAGCATAGCACTGGTGACCAGCAGCACGCCGACCCCTCGGAAACCTGGTTCAGAAATTCTCGCCGAAGCTTGGACACTCGCGGTTATGAAGCCGCCGCCGTGCCTCGTCTGTGGAAGATCTTCACTTCGGCACGGAACGCCAGTCGATGCACTGGCGTGACGCCGTCGCCGAGGTCCACGCACCGGAGTTGCCGTTGATTCAGAAGCCGGATTCCGACCCGGCGCCACACCGCCGGACTGGAGCCTGCGCCTCGCCGCACTTCCGGAAACTACCGCCACGAGCTGACCGCCATCATCGACGCCACCGGCGCCCTTGTCGTCCCCGGCACCACGAAAGCCCGGCGGGCCGCCACCGGCTGGCGACCCCCACTGGACGTCACCGACGCCGCAGCCCGCATCTGCCACCATCATCACCGGCGAAACCGGCACACCACTACACGGCGTCCTGCTCAAGAACTACACCGTCGTCCCCTGGTAGCAACCACGACCCGCAACGCCGACCGCCCCGGGCTTGACCGCCACATAACGGTGGTGACGACGCGCAGACCGGCCGGGGACGACCACGCGTTGAGGTCGGCGGCTGGCGCATCTCCGTTCCATACAGGAGGTAACTTCGGCTCCAACACGCGGACATGTTGGGCCAACGTCCACCCCGTCAGACCGGGCGACCCCGGCAGCGCCGGGCGAGCGGGTGAGGCCGCGACCGCGTCCTCCTGCTCTGCTTGACCCGGCAGCCGGCCCGCCGCCAGGTGTCTGCATACTCACCGTCCGATCAGTAGTGCTCCTCGATCGGTCGACGGGCCTCGGCGAACAGCGCCGGTCCGTCGTACCGGACCCGGGCCGGAGCCGGAGTGGACGGTTTGACGCTCTCGAACTGCTCGGCGGAGAGCGCGAACACCACCCTGCCCAGGCCGGAGCGTTCGATGGCGGTGGCGCACATCGGACAGGGTTGGCAGCTGGTGTACATCGTGGTGCCGGCCGCCACGTCCGGGTCGAGTTCCCGGGCTGCCCAGCGGGCCAGCTTCAGCTCGGGGTGGGCGGTGATGTCGGCCTCGGAGACCACCGTGTTGTGGTCAAAGATCAGCACCTCACCGTCGGGTCCGACAAGTAGCGAGCCGAACGGACGTTCGCCGGCCGCGCCGGCTCGGTCGGCGATGTCGATCGCCTGCCGGAGAAACGCCTCGTCGTCGGAATTCATCTGTCCTCCGTGGGTTGCAGTTCCGCGCAGGCCGCGGGGCCACTGCGCACGCGACGTCTCCGCGAATGCTACGGAGTCGCGTCGCCCGACGGGATTTTCGCGATCGCCTGCGCCGACTGCGAAGCCCAGCAGGTCACCGAGCCGGCTCGGCTGGTGGTAGGCGACATCCCGGCGTTCCTCCCCGGTCTGAGGAGACCGTCACCTGGAGGGCCAGAGTGCTTGAGCATAATCAGCCGATGGTCGAGAAGCTGGAGACGCCGCGTGACCGCCGTACCGCTGGAATGCCAGTAGCGGCAGGCAGATCGCCAGGAAGCGCAGCACGAAGCCGCCAGCGATGGTGGCGGATATCGTCCGGCCAAGGAACGGGTCGGCGCGCATGTGCCGGATGCCGGCCAGTATCGGCCCGCCGAGCCCGGCGGCGTTGTAGACGGTGTCGAACAGCCCGTGGGCGCGGGTGAGGGCGCGCTGGTCGTCGCCGGCCAGGTCGCCGGCGAGCACCCGTTGCGACACCGCGTACGGCACCCCGGCCAGCCCGGCCGCCGTCACCAGCCCGAGCAGCGCGGGGAAGCTGAGCGCGCCGGTGCCGTAGAGCAGCGGCACCATGGCGACCAGCACGCCCCGTGCCGCGTCGGACACCAGCATCGTGCGCCGGGCGCCGAGCCGTTGCAGCACTCGCCACCGAGGAGGCCGAACAGCGCCATCGGCAGGACCTGCGTCAGCAGCACCAGGTGGCCGAGCCGGTCGTCTCCAGGATCAGCCAGGGCAGCGCGAGCGTGTTGACCTGGTAGCCGAAGCCGGACACGCGCCGGCGGCGACCACCGCGCGCAACCCGCGACGGTACGGGGGTGGCGCGGTGTCCGCTGCGGGGCTCACCCCGGGGCACCGAGCGTGTGGGTGCTGCCGGTCCGCGCCGGCCAGGGCAGTGCGGCGCGGTCGAGCTTGCCGTTGGCGGTGGCGGGAAAGCCGTCCACGAACACGACCGCCGCCGGAACCATGTAGTCCGGCAGCGCCGCCGCCGCGTGCCGACGCAGCTCCCGTACGGTCGGCCGGCAGCCGGCTGCCGGCTGGATGTAGGCCACCAGCACCCGGTCGCCGTCCCGGTTCGGTCGGGCCAGCGCCACCACGTCCCGCACCTCAGCATGCCCGCGGAGGCGGTGCTCGACCTCCCCGAGCTCGACCCGCGCGCCGCGGATCTTCACCTGCCCGTCGACCCGGCCAAGGATGGTCAGCACACCGTCGGGGCCGAAGCTCGCCCGGTCGCCGGTGTGGTACAGCCGACCCTCTGGGTTGGGTCCGAGTGTGTCCGGGATGAACCGCTGCCGGGTCAGTTCCGGCTGGCCGTGGTAGCCGATCGCGAGGACATCGCCGCCGATGAGTAGGTCGCCCGGGACGCCGACCGGGCACGGCCGCAGGTTCTCGTCGACCACCCAATACTGGGCGTTGTCGATGGGCCGACCGTACGGGACGCTCCGCCAGGCCGGGTCGACCGCCCCGACCTCGTACCAGTTCGCCCACACGGTTGTCTCGGTCGTGCCGCCAAGGTTGACGATCGTCGCCCGGGTGAAGACCGACCGCACGTCGTCCGGCAGGGTCAGCGGTGGGAAATCGCCGGCGAGGTAGACCAGGCGAAGGTCGCCCGTCCCGGCGTCGTCGCGGTGTCCGTCGAGCAACGGCGCGAGGTGGGCCAGCGTCGTCGGCGCGGAGTTCCAGAACGTCACCGGCTCGCGTAGCAGGACGTCGAGCAGCAGTTCCGGGTCGCGTCGCTGCGCATCGTCGGCGATGTACACGCCGGCCCCGTACCCAGGCAGGCCGAGCAGGTCGAAGACGGACAGGTCGAAGCTGAACGAGGCGACCGACAGGCCGAGGTCGTGCGGGCCGAAACCGTGGGTGCGCTGGCACCAGGCGAAGAGGTTGTGCAGCGACCGGTGCGCCACCTCGACGCCGTTGGGTCGGCCGGTGGTGCCGGAGGTGAAGACCACATAGGCGGTGGAGTCGGCGTCGGTGCCGGGTTCGGGGCCGCACAGTTCACGGCGGTCCGGGACAGGGTGGTCGGCGGCCACGGCAGTCAGCCCGGCCGGTACCGACCAGCTGTCCCCGCCGGCCGCGACGACCAGTACCCGCGCGCCGGCCTCGGCCAGGAGGGTGTGTGCCCGCTCGGCCGGGAGGGCCGGCTCCACCGGCAGGTAGTAACCGCCCGCCTTCAGCACGCCGTACACGGCGACCGCCAGCTGCGGGCCGCGCGGCACCCGGATCCCGACCGGTGTCTGCGGTCCGACCCCGCGGTCGCGCAGTGCCCACGCCAGCCGGTTGGCACGCCGATCCAGCTCGGCGAAGGTCAACGTGCCGCCGGCCCAGCGCACCGCCACCGCGTCCGGTCGGAGCCGGGCCTGTGCCTCGAACCGCCGGTGCACGGGGCCGTCCGCGGTGAACCCGCGGCTGGTGGCGTTCCACGCCCGCTGCTGCGCGGTAGGCCCGAGTGCGGCCGTGCCGTTCGTCTTCGTGATCATCGGGAGCCACCCAGCACCGCGCCGATCACGTCGGTCAGGTGCTTGAGCAGGGGCGGTTTCATGATCCCGATGTGGTCTCCGGGTACCCGGTGCAGTTCGATGCCACCGTCGATCAGCTCCTCCCACCGGGCGTAGTAGTCGCTGAAGGCCTGGCCGGAGGTCACCACGTGTCGGCTGTTGGCGAGCGCATCGCTGACGATGAGGTGCAGCTTGCCGGCGTAGACCGGGTTCGGGTACTCGATCAGGGCCTGAAGCGATTCCCGCCAGACGCGGACCATCCGCGGCCAGGCGGTGCCGACGCCGCGCTCGGGCAGCGCCATACCCTCGCTGTCGTCGATGTCGTTGGCGACCCGTCCGTACAGATCCATGATCTCGGCGCGGCGTTCGGGTGTGTCCATCTGCGGCCCACCCCGGTCGATCTCCAGGACCAGCTGCTCCAGCCGGCGCACGAAGCCCATCTGCTCGTAGAACTTCGGCCTGGTCTTTGCGTCCAGCACCGGGTCGAGAAGCATGAAGATCACCTCCTCGCCGGCGTCGAGCAGCATGGTGGCGAGCGCCGCCGCAATGGTGCTGCCGCCGCACCAGCTGAAGAGCCGGTACGGCCCGTGCGGCTGGACGGCCCGCAGCTCGTCGAAGTGCCGGCGGGCCATCTCGTCGGCGGTGGGGATCCTCGCGTTGTCACCGTGCGGTTTCGGCCACTCGAACGCGGCCAGCGGCAGTTCGGGGTCCAGATAGGGCAGGAAGCGCTGGAACCAGTGGGCGCTGCCGCCGCCCGGGTGGATGCAGAACAGCGGCGCGCCGGTGCCGCGACGCAGCCACAGCATCGCGCAGTTGCGGCTACCGGCCTCGGCCGGCTGCTCCGGGACGCCGACCACCCCGTCAACGATCGCGGCAGCCAGCCGCGCGACGGTCTGGTGCTCCAAGAAGGCGCGGAACGTCAGCTCCACGCCGTGCGATTCCCGCAGCAGCGAGATGATTCGCATCATCGCCATCGAGTGGCCACCGAGGTCGAAGAAGTCGTCGTCGACGCCGACCCGGTCCAGCCGCAGCGCCTGCTCCCAGGCACCGGCGATCGCCCGCTCCAGCGGCGTCCGCGGCGCCACCCGCTCCAGTTGCGCGCCGACCGGCTCCGGCTCGGCCGCTACCAGCGCAGCGCGATCGACCTTGCCGGAGGCGTTGACCGGGAACTGGGCGACGATGTGGCAGCGGGTCGGCACCAGGTGTGCCGGCAGCCGGCGGCGGACGTGATCGCGCAGTTCGGCAGCCGAGGGAGAAGCGCCGCCGGTGCCGCCGGTGAGCCGGACGAACGCCACCAGCGTCGCGTCCTCGGTGCCCGCCGCGGCGACCGCGACCGCCGCGGCGGCGACGGCCGGATGCACCTGCAACGCGTGCTCCACCTCGCCGAGTTCGATCCGGAAACCGCGGACGCTGACCTGCTGGTCGCCGCGGCCGTGGAAGTACAGGGACCCGTCGTCCGCGCGGGACACCACGTCGCCGGTGCGGTACATCCGGCTGCCGGGCGCTCCGTTCGGGTCTGGGACGAACCGGTCCGCGGTCAGGCCGGGTCGGCCGAGGTAACCGCGGGCCAGCCCCGCGCCGGCGACGTACAACTCGCCGCGCACCCCGGCGGGCAGTGGTCGCAGCTCGGCGTCCAGGACGTAGCAACGCACGTTCGCCAGCGGGGTGCCGATCGGCGGTACCCGGTCCGGCGTGCCGGCGAGGACCGGCGCATACGTGGCATATACGCATGTTTCGGTGGGACCGTAGACGTTGACGAACGCGGCGTGCCGCGCCCACCGGTCGGCCTGCGCCGCGGGGCACGCCTCGCCCCCGACGAGGGTGGTCCGCAGCTTCGGGAAGTCCGCCGGGTCCAACCGACTCAGCATCGACGGCGGCAGGAGGATGTGGGTGAGGGTGGCTGCCTCGCCGCGCAGGTCGCCCGGGTCGCGGCCGACCCCGGGCAGGACCAGCTCGGCGCCGGCGGTGAGCGCGGCGAGCAACTCGGACACCGATGCGTCGAAGCTCGCCGAGAAGAACTGCAGCATCCGGTCGCCCGGCCGGACGTCGAAGATCTCCTGCTGGGCGTACCGGAGGTTGCGGGCGGCCCGGTGCGGCACGGCGACGCCCTTGGGGCGCCCGGTCGAGCCGGACGTGTAGGTGACGTACGCCAGATCGTCCGGTGACACGGTCTCCTGCGGCGCGGTGACCGGCAGGTCCAGCAGGGCGGACTCGTGAGTCACGTCGACGGTCGGCACCTGCGCGGAATCGGCCCCGGTGAGGCCGGCCGGTGGCGGGCCGGCGGTGAGAACCACTGCGGCCGCCGCGTTGTCGAGCATGAACCGCAGCCGCTCGACCGGGTACTGCGGGTCCAGCGGTAGGAACGCGCCGCCCGCCTTGAGGACGGCCAGAATGCTGACGGCGAGGTCGGGTGTGCGCGGCAGGCAGACGCCGACGACGGTGTTCGGGCCGACGCCGAGCGCGCGCAGTCGGTGCGCCAGCCGGTTGGCGCGCAGGTCCAGCTCGGCGTAGTAGACCGTGACGGCGCCCTGCCGCAGCGCGACCGCGGTGGGTGTGGACCGGGCCTGCCGCGCGATCAGCCGGTGCACCGGTTCGTCGGAGGGCCAGGTTCGGTCGGAGCGGTTCGGCGCGACGAGGACCCGGTCGCGGTCGACCGGTGCCAGCGTCACGGTGCGCGGCCCCGTGGCCGGTGCCGCGTCCGGGTGGGCAGCCGGGTCGCGATCCGGGCCGGCGGCCATCGCGGCGAGCACCTGGCGGTAGGTACGGGCGACCAGTTCCAGGTACGGACGTCCGATCCGGCTCGGTCGGCCCACCAGGCACAGGCGGCCGGGGAACGACACCGCGGAGAACGGCAGCTCACTCGGGCTGAAGTCGGACTCGAAACCGATGCCGGAGCTCCAGTCGATCATGTGGAAGTCCAGGTACGTGAAGCTGACGTCGACGAGTGCCGAGAGGTGCCGACCGTCGCGTCGCATCGCCGCCATCGGGTAGCGCCGGTGTGGCCACAGCCGGGCCTCCTGCGCGAAGACCGCCCGTACCAGGTCCGGCCAACTCGCGACGGTCAGATCGGCGGGGAACGGCACCGTGTTCAGGTACATGCCGATCACCTCGTCACCGCGCGGCGCCTCCGGCCGGCCGTTGACGACCAGCCCGGCGGAGAAGCGCTGCCGCCCGGTGACCACGCCCCAGGCCGTGAGGTGGGCGGCGTGCAGCACGCTCTTCAGCGACACACCCGTGTCGGCCGCCAGCCGGCGCAGCGCCGGTTCCAGGTCGGCGTACCCGACGTCGATCGAGTCCGGCGCGTCGTCGGTCCGGTTCCCGCCGGCCTCCGGATCGCCCCACCCGGCCGGGATCTCCAGCTTGTCGACGGCCGTGATGGTGGCGGTCCAGAAGTCCCGATCGGCGGCCGATGCCAGCGACTCCTGCTCGGCGGCGATGAAATCGGCGAACCGGACGGCGGGCGGCGGCGCCGGCTGCGGGGTGCCGCCCCGGCGCAGCGTCCGGTAGGTCTGGATCAGCTCACCGACCACCGACGTCTGGCTCCACCCGTCCAGGATGGCGTGGCACTCGACGTGGGTGAGCCACCACTCGCGCTCGCCGGTGCGGTGCGCCGTGTAGCGCAGCAGCGGCGGCATCGCCAGGTCGAACGGCACGTCGCGCTGGGCGATCAGGAACTCGTCCAGAACCTGGCGCTGCGCGGCCGGGGGCAGGTCGCGCAGGTCGTCCAGCTCCACGGGAATCTCGGCGGTGCCGTGCACCAGCTGCAGCGCCCGGGTGTAGCCGGTGAGGGCGAACGAGGTGCGCAGGATCTCGTGCCGCTGCACCAGCAACGCCGCGGCCGCGCGCAGGTCGGCCAGGTCGAACGGCAGCTCGTCGTCGATGCGGTAGCAGCTGACGTTGACGTAGACCGGCCGCTGAGCGGCCAGCATCTCGTACACCATCCCGGCCTGGATCTCGCCCATCGGGTACGCGTCCACCAGGCCCGACGGCAGCAGCGCGCGGTCGGCGTCGGACAGCAGCGCGAACGACGCCACGGCCGGCGGGCCGGCGGATGGCTCGGCCGGTTCCCGCGTACCGACCAGTTCGGCCAGCTCGGCCACCGTTGCGTGGCTGAACAGGTCGTGCACCGACACCGGCAGGCCGGCGGCCCGCAGCGCACCGACGGCCCGGATCGCCCGCATCGAGTCACCGCCGAGCGTGAAGAACGAGTCGTGCCGGCCGATCGTGTCGACGCCCAGCGCGTCGGTGAACGCGTCCGCGAGCAGCCGCTCGAGCTGGGTGAGCGGCTCCGCTTCGGCGGGCCCGACGTGCGCAGGCGGTGCCGGCAGCGCCCGCACGTCGACCTTGCCGGCGGCGGTCAACGGCAGTGCGTCGAGGACGATCCAGCGCGTGGGTACCAGGTTCAGCGGCAGCCGGGCCCGGGCGTGCGCCGCGACCGCGTTCGGATCGACCGAGCCTTCGAGGTAGGCGACGAGCCGGTCGTCGTGCACGGTGACCACGGCGGCGGCGACGTCCGGGTACGCGGTGAGTACCGCCTCGACCTCGCCCGGTTCGATGCGGTTGCCGTGCAGCTTCACCTGCCGGTCCAGCCGGCCCAGGTATTCGATCGTGCCGTCGGCGCGGTGCCGGACGAGGTCGCCGGTGCGGTAGAGCCGCCCCCCGGTGCCGAACGGGTCGGGAAC
Source organism: Micromonospora sp. NPDC000442 (assembly GCF_042898635.1). Taxonomy (NCBI): domain Bacteria; kingdom Bacillati; phylum Actinomycetota; class Actinomycetes; order Micromonosporales; family Micromonosporaceae; genus Micromonospora; species Micromonospora sp. NPDC000442. Next base: position 195,028 of record NZ_JBIAYZ010000008.1, read on the forward strand.
GAACCGGTCGGCCGTGTCCGCGGGGCGCAGGTAGCCACGGGCGAGCTGGACGCCGGCCAGCACCAGCTCGCCGGGCACGCCGACCGGCTGCAGGCGCAGGTCCGCATCGACGACGTAGGCGCGGGTGTTGGCCACCGGCCGGCCGATCGTGACCGGCTCCCCGGGCCGGCACCGGGCCGCGGTCACGTCGATCGTGGCTTCGGTGGGACCGTAGAGGTTGTACAACGGGCAGCCGATCTGCGTCTGCACGGCCGCCGCCACCTCGGCGGGCAGCGGCTCGCCGCTGGCCAAGAGCCGCCGCACCGACGGCAGCCGGCCGGGCAGCTCGTCGAGGAAGGCCCGCAGCATCGACGGCACGAAGTGCAGCGTGGTCACGCCGTGCTCCGCGATCACCGCGGCCAGGTACGCCGGGTCGCGGTGCCCGCCCGGGCGGGCGACCACAAGCGTCGCGCCGGTCACCAGCGGCCAGAGCAGCTCCCAGACCGAGACGTCGAAGCCGTACGGCGTCTTGTGCAGCACCCGGTCCGTGCCGTCGAGGGGGTACTCGCGCTGCATCCAGGTCAGCCGGTTCACCAGCGCCCGCTGGGTGATCACCACGCCCTTGGGTCGGCCGGTCGAGCCGGAGGTGTGCAACACGTACGCCGGATGGTCCGGGTGGAGGTCGGCGCCGAGCGGACCGTCCGGGCCGTCCGGGGCGCCGTCGACGGCGTCCGGCCGGACCAGCGTCCGCGCGGCTTGACCGACGGTCGTCCGGTCGGTCACCACGATCCGGACCGCGGCCTCGGTGAGCTGGTCTTCCAGCCGCAGGGCCGGGCTCTCGGTGTCCAGCGGCAGGTAGGCCCCGCCGGCCGTGAGCACGGCCAGCAGCGCGGTCACCAACTCCGGGCCGCGTTCCAGACACACCCCGACCACCGACTCGGGACCGACGCCGAGCGCGCGCAGCCGGTGCGCCAGCGCGGTGACACGGGTGTCCAGCTCGGCGTAGGACAGGCTGTGGTCCCCGGCCCGTACCGCCACCGCCTTCGGGGTGGCGGTCACCTGGGCCCGGAACAGCTCCGGCACCGTGCCGGCCGGCACGTCGGACGCGGTGTCGTTCCAGCTGTCGAGCAGCAGCTCGCGCTCGGCCGGCGGCAGGATGGTGATGGCGGACAGCGGGGTGTCGGGTGCCGCGGCGACACCCGCCAGCAGCTGCCCGATCTGCGCGGCGAACCGCTCGATCGTGCCGCGGTCGAACAGACTGGTCGCGTAGACCAGGGCGCCGGCGAACACGCCGTCCGGGCCGGGGGCCGCCCACATGGTCAGGTCGACCTTGGCATCGGCGAACGGGATCGGTACCTGCTCGACGTCCAGGCCGCGTGCCTGGAAGCCGCCCGGCCCGGCCTCCTGCCAGACGAGCATCGTCGAGAACAGCGGGGTACGCGCGGGGTCGCGGACCCGTGCCAGGTCATCGACGAGTTGATCGAACGGCAGCTCCTGGTGGGCCATCGCGCCCAACGCGGCACCACGGACCCGGTCGATCAGGTCGCCGAACGTCGGGTCGCCGGCCAGGTCGGCCCGCACCACAACGGTGTCGAGGAAGAGTCCGATCAGGTCATGCGTGTCGTCGTGCCCACGGCCGGCGACCGGCGTTCCGATCGTGACGTCGGTCCGGCCGCTCCACCGCCCGAGGACGACCGCGTACGCCGCCAGCAGGACCATGAACGGTGTGGCGCGGTGGGACCGGGCGAGCCGGCCCAGCGCCGCCGCCACGCTGGTGGGCACGGTGAACGGCACGATGTCGCCGGCGGCGTCGCGTACCGCCGGCCGCGGCCGGTCGGTCGGCAGGTCCACCGGTGTGGCATCGGCGAGCTGCCGACGCCAGTACGAGAGCTGGGTGCCGCGCAGCTCGGCGATCCGCTGCCCCTGCCAGGCCGCGACGTCGGCGTACTGCACCGGCAGCGGGGCGAGGTCGGCCGGTCGATTGTCGAGGGCGGCGGTGTAGCGGCGGCACAGTTCGTCCACCAGCAGGCTTTCCGACCAGAGGTCCATCGCGATGTGGTGGGTGGTGAGCAGCAGCAGGTTCTGGTCCGGTTCGCGCCGGACGAGCAGCACGCGGAAGACCGGCCCGGCAGCCAGGTCAACCGGCTCGCGGTCCACCGACATGAGCTGGTTGAGCAACGTGCACTGGGTCTCGCTGTCGAGGTGGGTGAGGTCCCGGACCGGCAACGACACCGGGGCGGGCGGCTCGATCAGCTGCACCGGCTCGCCGTCAGGACCGGCCGGGTAGCGGGTGCGCAGCACCTCGTGCCGCGCCACCAGCCCGTTCAGCGCGGCCTGCAACGCGGCGACGTCGAGCCGGCTGCCGGAATGGTCGACCAGTTGCAGCGCGATCTGGACCACGTACTCGACACCACCGGGACGCAGCTGGTCGAGAATCCACAGCCGGCGCTGCGCGGGTGACAGCGGCGGCGCGACGGCCCGTGACACCTGAGGGATACCCGGCTCGGTGAGCGTCTCCAGGCCATGCAGCCGGCGCTCCAGCAGCTGTTCGTGCAGGCTGGGCGACTCCAACATCTCGGTCATCGGGTTCCTTTCGGGGCGGCCCGGAGCAGTACGCCCTGCACCTGGCTGCTGGACATTCGGCCGACGTCGGCGCGGACCGCGGCGGTGACCGCGGCCGCGAGTTCGGCCACCGTGGCGGCCTCGAACAGAACCTGCACGGGGAGATCGACGGCGAATGTGCGCCGCAGCGCGGCGCGCACCCGGATCACCAGCAGCGAGTTGCCGCCGAGGTCGAAGAAGTCGTCGTCGGCGGCGATGTCGTCGACGTCGAGCAGAGCCGACCAGATTCCGGCGACGGCCTGCTCGACCGGGCCGGACGGCGACACCGGGGCGGCTGCCGGCTGTGTCGTCGGGGTAGTCGGCGTGGTCGGCGCGCCGGGCGCCGGGGCCGGCTGGATCGCGCGGACCTGCGGTGCGCCGGCCAGCCGCTCGAGCAGCGTCACGTAGTCCTCGGCGAGCCGCTGCATCGTCGTCCGGTCGAACAGCCCGACGGCGTACTCCAGCATGCACTGCAGGTCGCCGGCCGCGGAGCGGAAGACCGTGAACACCAGGTCGAACTTGGCGGCGGTGGCAGTCGTCGGCAGCGGCTCCACCGCGGCGCCGCCGAGCGTGCCGGGCGTACCGGAGGTGTGCAGGACCTGGAACATGATGTCGAACAGCGGGTTGCGCGCGGGGTCCCGGCCGGGCCGGACCGCGGCCACGACGTCCTCGAACGCGACGTCGTTGTGCATCAGCGCGCTCAGCACCGTCTCGCGTACCCGGTGCAGCACCTCGACGAACGACGGCCCGCCGGACAGGTCGGTCCGCAGCACCAGGGTGTTGATGAAGAAGCCGATCAGGTCCTCGGTCTCCGGCTCGTCCCGCCCGGCGTCGGCTAGCCCGACCGCGATGTCGGTGCGGCCGGTCCGGTGCGCCAGCAGCACCTGGAACGCGGCCAGCAGCGTCATGAACGCGGTCGTGCCGTGCCGCTCGCCGGTGGCGTCGACCAGCCGGGCGACGTGCCGCGGCACGTCGACGGTGAACACGTCGCCGCGGCGGTCACGGCCGGCATCGCGCGGCCGGTCGGTGGGCAGCACGACCGGGTCGAGTCCGGCGAGCTGGTCCCGCCAGTACTCGATGCCGGACGTGCCGGCAGCCTCCCGACGACGCCGCTGCCAGGCCGCGACGTCGGCGTACTGCACCGGTGGTGGCGCCGGCCGGGGCCGGCCGGCCGCGAGCGCGCGGTACGCCTGATCCAGCTCGCGCATCAGGATGTCGCACGACCAACCGTCGGCCGCGATGTGGTGCAGGGTGAGCCCGACCAGATGCTCGGTGGGCGCGAGCCGTACCACGACGACCCGCAGCGGGTGTTCCCGGCGCAGGTCGAACGGCCGGGCCGCCGCCGCGTCGAGCAGCGCCGCCGCCCGGGTCGCGGCATGCGGATCCCCCACCGGGCCGCCGGTCAGGTCCACGACCGTGACATCGGCCGGCCCGGGTGGATCGACGACCTGCACCGGATCGCCGGCGTCGTCCTCGTACCGGGTGCGCAGCACCTCGTGCCGGCGGACGACCTCGGTCACGGCGCGCCCGAACACTGCGGGATCCCATGCTCCGCGCAGGCACATGTGTGACCGGATGAGATACCCGGTACCGCCGCTGTGCAGCCGGTCGAGGAACCACAGCCGTTCCTGCCCGGGCGACAGCCGCAGCACGCCGGTGCGCGGCACCGGCTGGATCGACGGCGGGACGTTCATCGCGGTACCGACTCGGGCCGACATCAGTGGCCCCCCTTCACCGGCGATCGGCATCGGCATTGGTTCCGAGAGTGGTGCCCACGGGCGGGCCGGGACCAGAGCCGCACCAGCAGTCCCGCCTCTGCCCGTCCTTCTCTGCCAGCGGGCCGGGCGGGGACGGCAGAGTCGGCAGGGTCAGCGGAAACCGGGAGAGGCGGCGACATGTCCGGGACGTTCGCCCTACGCACGGTGGCGTCGTTCCTGCCGGAACGGTCGGTCGCGGTGGCCGAGCTACCGGAACTGGCGTATCTGGGGCCGGCCGAGCGGCAGCTCTGCGCCGACCTCGGGATCGAGCGGATCCGCACCGATCCGGAGCTGGACGCGTTCCACCTCGCCGCCGGCGCCGCCGGCAGGGCACTTGTCGCCGCCGGCCTCGGCGCAGACCAGATCGGGGCCCTGGTCGCGGTCGAGTCCCGTGCGCCGGCCACGCTGATGAGCTCCGCCGAGACCCGGATGCAGGCACACCTCGGCGCCGACCGGGCGCTGACCTTCTCCGTCGGCGGGCTGGGCTGCGTGTCAATGACGCCGGCGCTGCTGGTGGCGCGCGGCCTGCTGGCCGCCGATCCGGAGCTGAGCGACGTCCTCGTCGTACACGGCAGTACGCCGGCCACGCCGCGGCGCTACCGGCACCCGGTCACGGTCAGCGGCGACGGGGGCATGGCCGCGGTCGTCTCGAGGGACGGGCCGCTACGCGTTCTCGACGTGCTGCAGGAGACCAACGGCCACTACTGGGACCTGTTCCGGGTGGACTACCGGGACCGCCCGTCGGCCCGCTGGTCCGAGCAGTGCCGCGATCTCCAGGAGTACTCCTTCACGCTGACGCTGGAGAGCCGTGACCGACTGGGCGCGATGTACCGACGCCTGCTGGACCGCAACGGGCTCGCGCCGGCGGACGTCGCCCGGCATGTGTGCCACAACCTGTCCCTGGGCGGGTTCCGGTTCCTCGAGGAGACGCTCGGCGTGACGATCGCGGCGGCCTGCCACGACAACCTGCGCGACCTGGGCCATCTCGGCGCGAACGACGTCCTGCTCAACCTGGCGACCGAGATCGGGGCCGGGCGGCTGCGCGACGGTGAGCGGGCCGTGCTGATCAGCGCCAGCCCCGTGGCCGCCTGGAGCATGGTGCTGGTCGAGGTCGACGGCGATCCCGGTGCCGTCACGGTCGGTGACCGGCTCGGACCGGAGCCGGGCCCAGCCGGGCCCAGCCGACGCCCGACGGCGTTCCTGGACACCGCACCAGCCCCCGTGGCGGACGTGTGAGCCAATCTGAGGAGAGGAACCCGACCATGAGCGTTGTCGGCGTTGCCGGAGCCGGCGTGATGGGGATCGGCGTAGCGCAGAACCTGGCCCAGACCGGGCATCGGGTGGTGCTCGTGGACACCGAACAGCAGGTTCTCGACGCGGCTCTCCAGAAGATCGAGGCACAGATGCGGATGAGCCGGATGCTCGGCGGTCCCGCCGTGGACTCGGCTGCGGCGATGGCGTTGATCAGCACCGGTGTGAATCCGAAGGCGCTCGCCGAGGTGGATTTCGTCATCGAGAACATCCCCGAGAAGTGGGACCTCAAACGAGCCTTGTACCTGGAGATGGACCGGATCTGCAAACCGGCGACGGTGTTCGTCGTCAACACGTCCGCGATTCCGATCACCGAGTTCGCAGCGGTGACCGGCCGACCGGAGCAGTTGGTCGGCGTGCATTTCATGAACCCGGTGCCCATGAAGACCGCCGTGGAGCTCATCGCGGCTGAGCACACCTCGGCCGAGACGGTTCGGCGTACCCGTGAACTGCTGAATGCGATGGGCAAGAAGGCCATCGACGTCAAGGACGTCTGCGGCTTCATCTCCAACCGCGTCCTGATGCTGACCGTCAACGAAGCGGCCTTCCTGGTTGATCAGGGCGTCGCCACCGCCGAAGCGGTCGACGAGGTCTTTCGGAGCTGTTTCGGCCACCCGATGGGCCCGTTGGAGACTGCCGACCTCATCGGCGTCGACACCATCCTCCACAGCATCGAGGTGCTCTACCAGCACTACCGCGACAGCAAGTACCGGCCCTGCCCGCTGCTGCGCACCATGGCCAACTCCGGCCGGCACGGGCGCAAGTCCGGACGTGGCTTCTACGAGTACGGCCGGACCGCCTGAGTACCCGGCTACCCGCACAGGAGGGGAACACATGTCCCACAACGACCCCGGCGCCGTCGTCGCCGCGTTCCTCCAGCAGCGTTACCCGCAGGTGGAGATCGCCCACGATGAGGACATCTTCGCGCTCGGCCTCGTCAACTCGTTGTTCGCACTGGAGCTGGTGATGTTCGTGGAGAAGACTTTCGGCTTCACCTTGCCCAGCGACGAGATGCGGATCGACAGCTTCCGCAGCATCGACGCGATTGGGGCGTTGGTCGACCGTCAGACCGCGACGGTCTGACGGCGGTACCGGCGATGTCACCAACGGCTGCGAGCACCGAACGCGTACCGATGGATCGGGCTGCGGCCCGCTGCTTCGCTCGGGCCTACCTCGCACCGCTGGCCACCCGGTTCGATCAGGCCGGCAGCATCCCGTCGGAGACGCTCGACGGTATCGGCGCGGCCGGGCTGTGGGCGCCGTTCATCCCGGTCGAGTACGGCGGGCAGGGCGCCTCGATGCTGACCGTGGGCCAGGTGCACGAGGAGATCGGACACGCCTGCTCGTCGGTGCGCAGCCTGCTCACCGTGCACGGAATGGTCTCCTGGGCGGTGCTGAGGTTCGGCACGCCCGGACAGCGGCAGCAGTGGCTTCCGCGCCTGGCGAACGGATCGGTGCTGGGGGCGTTCTGCCTGTCCGAGCCGGACGTCGGCAGCGACGCCGTGAATCTGACCAGCCGAGCGGTCCGGGACGGACGTGGATGGGTCCTCGACGGGACCAAGACGTGGATCACCGGAGGCCAACGGGCGCACCTGTTCCTGGTGTTCGCGCGAACCGGCAACGGCATCGGCGCTTTCCTGGTGCCCCGCGACAGCGACGGGCTGGCGGTGACGCCGATCCCCGGCATGCTCGGCACTCGCGGCAGCATGCTCGCCCGGCTCACCATGAGCGGTGTGCGGGTGGGACCGGACGCCCTCGTCGGCCCGGACGGCTTCGCCACCGGCATGGTGATGACCGGTGTGTTGGACTTCGGCCGCTACAGCGTGGCCGCCGGATCAGTCGGCATCCTCCAGGCCTGCCTGGACGCCTGCGCCCACTACACCGAGCACCGCAAGGTCGCCGGCGTCGCGTTGCGCGACAGGCAACTCATCCAGGCGAAGCTCTCCGACATGGTCACCGACACCCGGGCCGCGCGTTTGCTCTACGAGGCCGCCGGGCGGCTGAAGGACCAGGGCGACGCGGACACCCTGATGGCCACCTGGGTGGCCAAGTACTTCGCCTCGACCGCAGCGGCCCGGCATGCCGCCGAGGCAGTGCAGATCCACGGTGCTGTCGGCTGCCGCCCCGGCCATCTCGTGGAGCGCTTGTACCGCGACGCCAAGGTCATGGAGATCATCGAAGGCAGCAACGAGATCCAGCGGATCACGATCGCGGCCGACGCGTACCGGAAGGATGTTCGGTGACTGACGACTCGTCCGAGGAGGAGCGTCGCGGCCGGATCAAGTGTGTGGTCTGGGACCTCGACCAGACGATCTGGACCGGCGTCCTGCTGGAGGACGCGACGGTGACGGTGAAGCCGGAGGTCGTCGAGGCGATCGAGACGCTCGACCGGTTGGGGATTCTGCACTCCATCGCCAGCAAGAACGATCACCAGGCGGCCTGGACACAGATAGAGCGAAGTGGTCTCGCCGAGATGTTCCTCTGCCCGCAGATCGGGTGGAACGCCAAGTCACACTCCGTTCAGCAGATCGCCGAGAAGCTCAACATCGGGCTCGACACGATCGCCTTCGTCGACGATCAGGAGTTCGAGCGGGCGGAGGTCGCCTCGGCGTGTCCGCAGGTGCTCTGCATGGACCCGGCGGAACTCGCCGAGGCGATGCGCACGCCGGTGTTCCAGCCACGCTTCATCACCGACGAGTCGCGGGAACGCCGCCAGATGTACCGCAACCAGATCAGACGCGACGACGAGGAGGAACGATTCGTCGGCACCCCCGACGAGTTCCTCTCCCAGTTGGGACTGGTCGTACGGATCGAGTCCGCCACCCGGGCCGACCTGCAACGGGCCCAGGAACTGACGGTCCGCACCAACCAGCTGAATTCGACCGGTCGGACGTACTCCTACGACGACCTCGACAAGTCACGTACCTCAGACGACCACCGTCTCTATGTCGTCGCCCTCGACGACCGCTTCGGCTCCTACGGCAAGATCGGACTCGTGCTGATCGAGACGTCGGTAAAGGTCTGGCGTCTACGGTTGTTGCTGATGTCGTGCCGCGTGATCTCCCGCGGCGTCGGGGGGATCGTGCTCAGCCACCTGATGCGGCAGGCCCGGGACGCCTGCGTCGAACTGCAAGCGGACCTGGTCGAGACCGGCCGGAACAGGATGATGCAGATCACCTATGCCTTCGCCGGCTTCCGCGAGATCGGTCGGGCCGATCAGCAGGTGACGCTGCGCGCTGACCTGGACGTCATTCCGCCCGCGCCGCCCTTCGTCCGGCTGATCACGGATTGACCACCGCGCTACCGAAGTCGGCACCGCAGGTCGGCCAGGTCCGGCCGACGTCACGGGCCCGCAACCCCACCGGCCGACGGTACCGTGGTGTCACGATGAGCCCGGTGCCGGACATGCAGTAGACGTGGGCTCTGAGGACCGGTTTCGGCGCGTCTACGTGCTGGCGAACCACCACCGCAGCGGTAGCCGCCGTGAGCGGTTGGGTGAGCGACTCCGGCAACGCCTGACCGCGGTGTCCACACCCGACCCGGGCAGTGAAGTGCCGCAGCGGCTTGCCGTGCAGGCCGCGCTGCGCCGGCTCAACGACACGGACCGGGAGATGTTGCTGCTCACCGTATGGGAGGGCCTGCAGCCCCGGGAGGCGGCGGCGGTGGTCGGGGTGAGCCCGACCGCGGCCCGGACCCGCCTGTCACGAGCGCGGGCCCGGCTGCGCGAACTCATCGGTGACGACTCTGACGCACCCGGACATGTACTCGATGTCCTGGCCGTACCCGTCCCGAAGGAGGGCAGATGACCGACGAGCACCTCGACCGCCTGGTTCGAGACGCCGACCCCTATCGACCTGAGATCATCCAGCGGCCGTGGCCGGCATCGTCGCCGCCTCGTCGCTCTGGTCCGCCCAGCCCGACGACGGGTACGCCGGACCGACCGGCCTGCCCAGCGTCGGCACGGCGGCGATCAGCGGGTGGGAACTCGACCTGAAGGCTGCGCAGGAGCACCCGCGCCTGCTCATCGATGAGCCGGGCTGGAAAGCGACAAGCGTCTACGGATTCGCCGAGGAGAACGGCAGCATCGAATTCCGCAACGGCGACCGTAGCCTGCAGATGAACTGGTACCCGGACGAGCAGTACCAGGGCTACTACGACGACCGGCTACAGGTCAGCGAACCAGAGGTGACCACCGTGGCGACCCGGCCGGCCAGCATCTTCACCTACAGCGAGAACGACATGTCGGCCATGCTCAAGCCGCAGGACGGCACGTTCGTCGAGTTGCGCACCGGGGGCAACTGGACGCGGGCCACCTTCGACGGGACCCTCACCCACGTGATCAAGGTGGATGCCAAGTCGTTCCTCAAGGCGTTGCCGTCGGAGATCGTCACGCCGGGCGACGTCCGTGAGGAAGCCGCCAAGATACTCGCCGACATGCCGTCCCCGCCGGGCTTCGACGTGTCGATACTGGACAACGCCGGCGCCAACGACCCGTACCAGTTCGGCGCCGCAGTGACCGGCAGGGTCACCTGCGACTGGATCGCCGAGTGGATCCGGGCCGACGCTGCCGGCGACGAACACGCGGTCAAGCAGGCAGCAGCCGCGTTGCGCAGCAGCCACCAGTGGAAGGTGCTGCACGACATGAACGACGAGGGCGACTACCCCGAGGTCGTCTGGGAGATCGCCGACAAGGTCGCCGACGGTGATGTCCCAAAGCAGTACAAGGACGGCCTCGGCTGCTGACCCAGCCGGCGGCTAGCGGACCTACGACCGGCGCCTCCGAAGCGCCGGTCGTAGCGGTCCTGACACGGGCGACGCTGACCGGCACGAACCGCAACCGCTCCGCTTCCTCAAGGAGGACGTCGCGCACGTGCATGAGCGCGAACCCGAGCACGTTGCGGCCAGGCCACCGGGCTGTCATGTGGTCACTCGGTGTCCGAATCGTTCAAGACTTCTTCGGCCGCATGCTCGTACGGTCGGAGTCATGGCACCCACCTTCAACGCGATCGGCCTTGCAGTGGCCGACATGGCAGCGTCTCTTTCCTTCTATCGCCGGCTGGGCCTGGAGTTTCCGGCCGGCGCCGAGCAGGAGGCGCACGTCGAGACGACGGTCGAGGGCGGTATCCGTCTCATGTGGGACACGCACGCCTCGTTGCGGTCCTTCGATCCGGATTACCAGCCGGGACAGCCCTCCGGTGGCTGGGCCTTTCTCTGCACGGACGCCGACGAGGTGGACCGATGCCACGCCGACCTGGTCGCCGCCGGATACCCGTCGGTCAACGCGCCCTGGGACGCACCGTGGGGGCAGCGTTATGCACAGGTGCGCGATCCGGACGGCAACGTCGTTGACCTTTTCGCCTGGACCCCGTCACCGCAGTAGGGCGCTCAGTGACACTCCGGCCATCGCCCGTACCTCCCGTGCGAGGTGAGCCTGGTCGGCGTAACCCGCATCGACTGCCACCGTCGCGAACGACCGACCGGACCGGGCCAACGTGAGGGCCCGCTGCAACCGCAGAATCCGCTGCAAGGTCTTCGGCCCGTAACCGAACGCGGCGGTGCAGCGCCGCTGCAACTGGCGGGCGCTCAGACCGCACCGTACGGCGACCGATCCCACCGACAACCCGGCCGACGCGGCACCGGCCAAGGTCACCATCGCCCGGTCGGCTCCTTGCCAGCGCCGGCTCACCGCTTCGGACAGCGCGGTGGCAGGATCGTCAGCCTCGGCGATGGCCCGCACCGCGGCCGCCGGCCACACCGCGTCCAACGGCACACGCCGATCCACCAACTCGTCGGCGGGCACGCCCAACACACCGGGCCCGGTGCCCGCGCCGAACCGCAGCGCTTCATACCGACGGCCGGGCAGGGCCGGCTCGACCTGGGCGGTCGTATCCGGACCGGCCACGAACACCGTGCCGTCGCGCCAGATGATGTCGAGACACCCGTCCGGCACAATGCGCTTCGGCCCACCACCCGGCGGCGTGACACTGCGCCACACCACGACGTACGGCAGCGTTGTCGACGGTCGTTCCTCGTACACGCCCTCGACCCTCCCACGCGACCACGACAACCACGGCCGCCCCGCCCCGCCACAGGTTCGACCAACTCTCCCGGCATAGCGTCGTGAACGCCGCTTGTCGAGCAGTCGATGATGAGTGGTTCGGGCCGGTCAGGACGCTTCGGCTTTGGCTGCTCGCTCCGTGGTGGCGATCCGTTGCAGGCGCTGCCGGATGAAGTCGTCGAGCGTCGATGCCGCAGGGTGGCGGTGCAGAACGTAGAGTCGTCGGGCCTCGGCGGCGTAGCGGCGGGCGGCCGCCCGCCGGTGGAGAGTCACGCTGACCCGTGCCAGGCCGTGGTAAGCCGCGGCGAGCGCGATGTCGTCGGGGCAGCTGGCCGCCGCCGCAGCCGCCTGCTGGAATGCCCGCCGCGCGGCGAGTCGCCGGCCCTGGCGCAGGAGCGTCTCCGCCAGCGCGTTAAGGATCAACGCGCTACTGCCGGGATCACCCAGCTCCCGGGCGAGATCGAGCGCCTGCTCATACTGGTCCCGGGCGGGCGCGAGCCGGTCCAGGTCCCGCAGGGAGTCGGCGTGCTCCCAGAGTGCGCCGACCAGCAGTGTCCGGTCCCCCAGTCGGGTCAGCCTGTCGATGGTGCGCTGGTGGTGCTCCGTCGCTTCGTCGACCCGTCGCTCTGCTGCGGCGATCCGGCCCAGCCCTGAGTGTGCGGCCGCCTCGGCCTGGTCGTCACCGTGGCGCAGGGCCAGGTCGAGGGCCTTGCGGCAGGCATCGGCCGCCTCGGCGTACTGCCGCTGTTCATGCAGGACAGTGCCGATGCCGTACCAGACCCTTCCCTGTAGCGGCTCGTCACCTGCCATCACCGACTGGTCAAGTGCCTCACGGTAGAACGGCATGGCCCGCGCCCGCTCGCCCTGCCAGAAGGCGACCATGCCGAGCAGCAGCAGCGCCCTCGCCTGGCAGCGGCGGTCGTGCGCCCTGCGCGCGGCGGCCAGCGCCCGTTCCCCGTATGCGCGCGCCGGGGCGTACCGACTGCGCCGGAGCTCAACGCCCGCCAGATCGTGTAGCGCGGCGCCCAGTGCCGCCTGATCGTCGACGGCCGTCGCGGCCCGCACTGCCGCCTCATGGATGACGGCTGCCGTCGACAGCATGCCGATCGTGTCCAGGTGCCGGCTGAGGATCGCGGCCAGGTCGACCGTGTGCCGGGGCAGGTTGCGTTCCGCGGTGGCGACCACGCGCGCCAGCACCGGAATCTCGCGATCCAGCCAGGCCCGGGCGGTTTCGGGCTCGATCACGTCCGGGACCCTGACGCCGGACGAGGGAACTGCGGGCAGCGTGGCGCGTAGCGACGGGTACGACACTCCGACGGCGACCGAGGCGCTCGCGCGGTAGTAATCGAACAGCAGGCGGCGTGCCTCGTCCACCGCGTCCTCCTGGTCGGCGAGGTCCAGTGCGTATTGGCGGAGCAGGTCGTGCAGGGCGAAACGTCCACCGCCCCGTGGCTCGACCAGACTCGCTCGGGCGAGTTCGTTCAACAGGTGCCGCGACGTGTCCGGCGTGGCGGACGTCATCGCCGCGAGGGCGTACGCGTCGACGTCGGGCCCGGGATGCACCCCGATCATGCGCAGCGCGCGTCGTTCGGCTTCGCCCGGGAGCCGGCGGTACGACCAGGAGAAGACCGTTCGGATGGCACTGTACGGGTCCCCGGAAGGGCTCAGTACGGTCATCGCCGTGGTCTCGACGAGTTCCTGGGTGAGCTGGGCCAAGGGTTCGCCGGGATACTCCGCCAGCCGCCGCGCGGCGATGCGTAGGGCGAGCGGCAATCCGGCGCAGTTGTCGGCCACCGCGCGAAGAGCGTCCGGCTCGGCCCCGGCCCGCGGGCCAACCAGTTTGGCGAGCAGGGCCAGTGAGTCCGCGTCCGGCATCCGGGACAGGTTGATCCGGGTGACGTCGGTGGTGGTCGACAGTCCGGCGAGGGTGTCCCGGCTGGTGATCAGAACCATGGTCGGCCCGGTGCCGGGGAGCAGCGGACGGACCTGGTCCGCCGAGGCCGCGTTGTCGAGCACGACGAGCATCCGACGGCCGGCGACCAGAGTGCGGTACTGCGCGGTGCGCTCGTCGAGACCCTCCGGAATCGACGGGCCGGCGACACCGAGACCGGCGAGGAACACGGCCAGGGCCTCCCGAGGTGGTACGGCTTGATCGGGGTGATAGCCCTGCAAGTTGACGTGCAGTTGCCCATCGGGGAAGTGCGCGCGGCTTCGATGGGCCCAGTGCATGGCCAGCGCGGTCTTGCCCACTCCTGCGGTCCCGCAGATCAGCACCACGGCAGGTGTGGTGGCGGATCGGCGCCGTTGCCGGCCGAGCTGCGCGACCTCGGCGGCTCGGCCGGTGAAGTACCGAGTGGTCGCCTCGAGCTGCGCGGGCATCGGGGTGGCGTTCGCGTTCGCGCCTCGGTCCTGGTGCCGTAGCGCTCCGGTCACGGTCGCCGCAGCGGTGATGACCGCCAACAGCAGGCTCAGTACGGACGCGACCTGATCACTCTGCCCGAGGCCGATGCGCAGAAACAGCCACGCCAGGAAGCCCTCGACCCCGAGGACCAGGAGTAGAACTGCGACGGTTACCGACAGTCGCCACCTCATCGCTCAATGGTATCGATCGGTGTCGGCCACCGTGACTTGCGAGGATCGTGACGTGTCGCTACCGCGAGAAAGAACAGACCTACGCGTCACCACCCACGCACCAGCAAGCTTTCGCCTCGGCCGATCGCTGCCAGCGCCGCTGCCACGTAGTCGGCGAGGTCCGGCGGCAGCGCTGACGCCGTCGCCCAGTACAGCTCACTGCATTTGCCGGGCTCCGCAATGAACGGCTCCCCGATCCAGCTATCCACCTCGAAGAACAGATGGAAGTACTCACGATCGTCGGAGCGCTCCGGTGCGGAGTGCAGGAGCAGCGCAAGACGGCAGCTGTGCGGATCGGCCTCGATCCCGAGTTCCTCTCGCAGCTCCCGCACGAGGCCGGTGACCGCATCCTCGCCTCCGTCGAGATGTCCAGCCGGCAGGCTGAGCTGACCGTCCCGGTAGCCGGTCGACGCACGGCGGATCAGCAGCACCCGACCCCGGTCACGGAGAATGCCGTACACGGCAGCGGCGACGCGGAAAGGCTCAGTCGGCACACCCGGACCCTACGTCCAGGCGGCCAGAAGAGGGTGCCGTCCCTGACAGCTGCGAACTCGGTGGCGTGAACTCCGGGCCAGGCGTGAGGATGCGTCCATGGCCGATGATCCGTTGCTCGCTCGGGCTCGTCAGGTCTGGCTCGAGATGGCTGACGTCCCGATGGCCTTTCCCGTTGACGGCGGCGTCGGCGTGGCTGTCTCGGCCGGGTCGCGGCTCTGTCCGACGGGCTGGATCGGGATCGTCGCGTTGGGCGACGCCGCCATCGTCACCGTGCCGGCAGGCAGCCGGGCCGGGACCGTTCGCGCGGTCCTGCAGGGTCTCCCGGTCGAGGTTCTGACCGACCCGGACCGGCTGGGCGCCGTCCTGCCCGTCGCCGAGGTGCTGGGGCGGGCACGCCTGGCTTACCTCGACGAAGGCGACTTCCAGCCGGCCGGAATCGATACGGTGGATGTGGTTGCTGCGGACCATGCCGATCTCGTCAGGTTGATGGCCTCGGTCACGGCTGACGACGCCGAGGAATGCGGGTTGGCCGATATCACCTCTTCAGCGTTCGTGGTGCGCCGCGGGCATCACGTTGTCGCGGCGGCTGGCTACCGACGCTGGCCGGGGCGGGTGGCCCACCTGTGCGTACTCACGGCGCCGGCTTACCGCGGGCGTGGCCTGGCACGTGCCGCTGCCTCCGCCGCAACCGCGGACGGCTTGGCGAACCATCTGCTGCCGCAGTGGCGGGCTCGACCGGAGCCGTCGCGCCGAGTGGCGCGGGCGCTGGGATTCCGCCAACTCGGTGCTCAGTGGGCCGCCAACATCGACATCCCCACGCCCGGCGAACTCGACGGCAGCGAACCCATCGATGACCCGCCGGCCGGATTCGCGACGTGGCACGAATGGCGCACACACCGCTGGCCACCGTCGGCCTCCTGAACTCGCCGGACCCAGCGCTGCGGAACTCTGATCCCCTTGGGAACGGGCATTGGAATGGCTGCTGTCACGATGACACCGACGGGCATGGGCCCGATCAGCGCAACTGTCGTCGCCCGCGGAGTGCAAGCCAGTGGTCGCCTCGGGGGCTGTGGGAATGGGCACGGGTCAGTCAGGTGGTTTCCCGATGCCGGTCGGGGTGGGTTGTCGCGTGGGATGGGACCGGCGTCGTCGTTGGCGCCACCAGCTGAGGGCGGCGCCGGCCAGGAGAGCACCCAGGATCACCGTCAGGGTCCCGGCGCCGATGTGGTCGAGCAGGGTGGCCAGCCAGCGCTGGGCGGAGGCGGCGGCCGCGATGATCGGGTCGTTGGTCGTGGCGTCGCGCAGGATCCGGATCTCGAACCAGCCGTACCAGGCCACGTAGGCGCCGGCGGCCACGAGCAGCGCGCCACCTAGGCGGGACAGCAGCGGTGCCGCGCGGCGGATCCGGCGGAGCAGCCCGTCGCGGGCCAGGGCGACGGCGAGCGCGGCGACCGTAACGGTCAGTCCCATGCCGATCGCGTACGCGAGAAACAGTCCTACCCCGGCCAAGGTCGAGCCGGCCCGGAAGCTGCTCACCACAATGGCCAGGAACGGGCCGATCGTGCACGACAGCGACGCCGCCGCGTAGGCGGCGCCGAAGACCACCATGGACGGCAGTGACCGGCGCACGGTCGGGGCGGACGAGACCGCCAGCCGCAGGCCCGGGAGCTGCCGTCCGGCCAGCAGCCAACCGCCGAGTCCGACCAGCACCACACCCAAGGTGACGGTGACCCAGGGCAGGTGTCTCTGCACCGTGCCCGCCACAGGGGTGAGCACCAGACCGAACAGACCGAAGACGGCGACGAAACCGGCGGTCATCGCGGCGGTGGCGGCCAGGGCGCGGACGACTGTCGTACCACGGTTGGTCTCCGCCTCGCCGGCCACCAGCAGCGACAGATACGCCGGCAGCAGCGCGAACCCGCACGGGTTGACCGCGGCGAGCATCCCGGCGGCCACCGCCAGACCCAACGGTGCATCGCCCATCTCAGCCGGCCAGCAGCGGGTCGAGCACGTCGGGCAGCTTGTCGACGTCGGCGCGGCCGCGTTCTACGACCGTTCCCTCGCTGTCGAGCACCACGAAGGTGCTCTGCTCGGTCATCGTGAACCGCTTCCACACCACACCCTGCTCGTCGGCCAGCTGCGGAAACCCGGACAGCTTGGCCATCCGCACGAAGTCGTGCATCGCCGGCACCGTGTCCAAGCCGGCCACCCCGACCACGGTGACCTTGCCCTCGTACCTGGCCGCGAGGTCGCTGACCGGTCGCGCCTGGGCCAGGCAGGTCGGGCACCACGGGGCCCAGAACCACAGCAGCGCCGGCTTGCCCGCCAGGCTGTGACCATCGAAGCTGCCGCCGTCGAGGGTGGCGACGGTGAAGTCGTAGCTGCCGGTCCCCGCGTCGGCGGCCCCGCTGGTCGAGCTGTCCGGCGCGCCCGCCTGGTCACCGGCGTCGTCCGCGCAGCCGGCCAGCAGCAGCGCGCCGACCACCAGCAGGGCAAGGAATGCCTGTCGTATCTTCATCGATGCTCCATTCGTGTCTGCCGACCGGTCGGCATGCGGCCCACCGATCCACGGTTCAGATCAGATCGAGATTCTTGGCGGCCTGACGTACGAGCTCCTCGTCCTGCCGAGCACCAGCGCGGTGTGCGGGCGACGGGAGCACAGGACGACGACACCGTCGAGGTGCATCATCGCGGCACCGTCGGTCCCGATCGGGTTCTCCGCCCGTGGGGAAACCGGGAACGGTCTGTCACTGACGTAGACGAGCAGCCGACGACCGGTGTCGTCCCGGTAGGCGTACCCGGTGACCGGCTGTCCGGCCAGATCGCCGGCACTGGCACCGGCGCCGGACAGGCGCAACGCCGACAGGTCCGGGCCCGACCGGGCCGGAATGATCGTGCCTGGCAGGCGGCCGTCATGGTAGCCGGCCACGGCGACGGAGAGCTGCGGGGCCGGCGCGGACCCGCCGTCCCGCCCGACGATCACCGCGCCGAGGACCGCGACCAGGACCAGCGCGACGGCGGCCAGCGCCGCCCACGACCGCCGGGCGTGCCGGCGCCAGCTGAGCGAGGACAACCACCCGCCGAACGCGGAGCGCTCGCCCGATGGGACCTGCCGCTCGGCGACGACTCCGGCCAGTCGGGCGGCCAGGTGCACCGGTACCGACTCTCGGGCCTGGTGGGCCAGCGCCCGGCCACGACGTCCGGCGTCGACCTCGGCCCAGCAGCCGTCGCAGGTCAGCAGATGCGTCTCGAACGCCTCGCGCCTCCCGTCTGGCAGCTCACCGGCCAGGTAGCCGCCGACGGTGGCATCGTCGTACTGGTGCCTCACTCCGCCGTCACCCCCTGCCGGTGCAGCAGCTCCGCGAGCTTCTTGTGCCCGCGGTGCACCCGGGCCAGTATCGTGCCGCGCGGCGCACCGGTCATCGCCGCGACCTCGGCGGCGGTGAACCCGCACAGGTCCATCAACGCGATCGCCTCCCGCTGCGCGGCCGGCAGCCGCCACAACGCGCGGTGCACCTGCTCACGGACGAGCCCACTCATCGCCTCACCCGCGGTGTCGCTACCCGACGTCACCGTCGTCCCGGCGTCGGGGTCCAGGACCTCCACCGGCCGGACGGACCCGTACCGCCATCCGGCGCGGGCAGCGTTCAGGCAGACCGTCGCCAGCCAAGCCCGCACGTCATCCGGTGGCCGGCGTCGCCACCCCCGCAACGCACGCAGGTACGTCTCCTGCACCAGGTCCTCGGCCTGCGACCGCGACCGGGTCAGCCGCCGGGCCAGGCCGCGACGATTACGTGTCGAGGTACTTGGCGTGCGGCGTAGCGCAGGGCGAGCGCGACCACGACGATGTCGTCGAGAGGGCCGATGACGGGCAGGAACTCGGGGATCAGGTCGACGGGGCTGGCTACCCAGATCCCGGCGATCAGCACAGCGATCTTCGCGCGGCGGGGCACTCGCCGGTCGGTGCGCAGTCGACGGACGGTGGTGACGCAGTCGGGGACGAAGGCGGCCAGGTCGCGCATGATGCCGGGTGGCAGGCGGCGGGCGAGCAGGATCAGCAGCGCCCAGGAGGCAAGCAGCAGCACGACCGCGATAGCCAGGCCGACGAGCCAGTCACGCACGTTCACGGCCTCAGCATGCCACTGGCGTCACAGGTGGGCGATCTGCTCAGGTAGCGGGCGCCAGGTGCCGCTGGCCTTGGTGACCTGCCCGGGTGGCCGTTGGTGAGGGCAAGTTCCGACCCGGCCGCCGTTCATTCCGCGCCGAGGCCGCGGCGGTACGTCCGTACGTGGTCACCGTCTGGGGCGGGCCGCTGCGTTCCAGCTTCCCATCCCAGCCGCTCGTAGAATCCGGTCGCCCCCATGGGCCCCGTCGACGTCTGTGCCTCGGCCCAGCGGGCGCCGGCGTTGCGGACCAGTTCGACGAAACGATCGACCAGGAGCACGCCGATGCCGGTCTTGCGGCAGTCCGGCCGCACCGCCAGCGCGGTCATGACCGCCACGTGTGCAGCCGCAGCAGGCCCGGCTCGCTGCGGTGTCACCACGGCCGCCCGGCGGCGGGCCAGCCGACAGGCCCACGGCCGGACCCGCGTTCGCAGGACACGGAGAGCGACACGGGGCCGAAGCACCAACGCGACAAGCCCGGCGAGGGTGAGGGACGCCATCGCGCGTCGGTCCTGGGCCAGCTCGATGGTGTAACCGGCGTGATCACTCGTACCTAGCACAAACCCGACAAGTTCGTCCTGCGGGGCAGCGGTGTCGATGGCCACCACACCCACCCCGTGTGATGAACTCAAGACAGTGCGGTGCCAGCAGCGGACAAAGCGGGCTCCGAGCGACGGAAACAGTCCCATCGGAAGCAGCTCGACATGGGCGCGGGACATCGCCGGGAGATCCTCATCCCGTGCCGGACGCAGAGCAAGCCGGCCGCCAACCCGATCGGCAGCCGCCAGGCGCGGGGCCGGCGGTGCCACGAGGCTACTGCGGAGATCCTCGATCATCACGCGAGGAATGCGCACGACATCAACCCCCACTCATCAGGGCCAGGCACTCCTGCCCGGAGACCTGACCATGCCCGCACGGACGGACGGCCCCGGCGGACGGCCGGTGGCGTTGCTCGTCACCACGGGTGGCGTGCTGGCGGAGAGGGCCGGCGGGGGTTCTCGGCCATTTCGCCAGTCGTCTGGGTCAGGTTCTGCTGGCTCATCCTGGCCTCCTCGTCACCTCGACCAGCCCTCGGCCACGTCTACCCGTCAGGGACGTCGGGACACCGGGAGACCGGTGACGGTGGGGCGCCCGACCGGCGTAAGGGCAGCATGGCCACCATCCCGGCGTAACGCGGCGTTCGGGTAGTCACCACCCAGTATCCGGCGCTCACCGGACACGGACAGTGACACCATTTCCCCAGCGATCGTGACACCGCGTCACTGACGCCTCGGGCGCGTCCGTGCTGTCGTGGGGACGCGCTTGGTCCAGCAGTCCACCTGCCGGCAACTCGCCTCCATGATCGCCACACTGCGGTCGACCACCCCTGAGTGTGACTACGGCCAGGCGAACGGCTGAGGGGTGCAGTTGATGTACAACGCGCGCAGCCCAGTGAAGTCGGGCTTCTCGACAACCGTCACGGTCACGGGGTCCTTTCCTGGTCATCGGTCGTGCCGTCGGCCCGTCGGTCGACCCGAAGGCCCTCGCACCTCGACGTCGGTCGGTCCAAGAATCCGGCGTCGGCCCGTCCTGCCGATCATGCCGTCGCGAGGCGCTGTCCAGGCGACGGTTCGGCGCCTCCAGTGGGTCCACGTAACGAGTGTCCAACGCTGCGGCCTGCGCCAAATCGGCCGGTCAATCGGTCGGTTCCTGGCGGGGTAGCGCGCCCGATGCACGCGGCGCTCACCTCACTGGCGATCACACCTGGTGAATTGCATCGACAACTGTCCGGCGGCACGGCGATCGTGACAGTCCCGCACCGAAGGGCCGGGACGCCGACGGCTACCCCGCCCAGCCGCGCTGCCGCGCGAGTTGGGCAGCCACGTCGACGACGACCGCAGCGGCCGGCGGCAGCGCATCGCGTCGCCACATCAGCTCCAGGTCCGACGCCGGGAGGTCGTCGGTGAGGGTGAGGACGAGCCGTCGACCGTGGGCAGCGCGGCAAGCGACCGGGGTACCAGCGAAAACCCGGTGTCCTCGGCGATGCCCAAGCGACGCCAGCCGAGTTGCTGGCAGTCCCGAATGTCGAACGGCACGCCAGCGCGGGCGCAGGCGGCGACTACGGCAGCGCGGTAGCCGGGCGTCAGGTGTTCGGGCGGCAGGTTGAGCGGGCCGATCCGCAGGTCGCTCAGTGCCGCGGTCGAACGCCCGGCAAGCGGATGCCGGGCACCGACGACGGCGACCAGCGGTTCCCGTCGCACCGTCTGCCGGGCGAGGTCCGACTGAGCAGAGGCGCCCCGCGACAGCACCAGGTCGAAGCGGCCCGCGCGCAACCCGGCCTCGAGTTCGGTCGGCCACGCCTCGCCCGTGCCAACGGTGATGTCCGGATGCGTCGCCCGCAGCGCGTCCAGCAGTTGCGGCACCACCTCGTCCGCGGCGCTGACGACGATACCGATGCGCACCGTACCGGCGTGGCCCCGCCCGGCCGCCCGCGTCGCCCGGACCATCGCGTCCGTGTCGCTCAGCACCTTGCGCGCGGACGCCACGAAAGCCGTCCCGGCCTCGGTGAGGCGGGTCGGGCGGCGGGTGAACAGCGGTACGCCGAGTTGCCGCTCCAGGTCGCGGATCTGCCGGCTCAGCGGCGGCTGCGCCATGTGCAGACGCTGCGCGGCCCGCTCGAAACTGCCCTCCTCGGCGACCGTGACGACGTACCGCATGAGGCGTAGGTCCACCGACATACCGCGAAGGTACCCGCTCATACCTCATGGATCTTGTCGGTGATTTCGCACCGGGGCCACGCTCGATGCGACAAGCCGAATTGGAAGGGAACTGTACGAAACATGCGACGACTACTCGCGATTCTGATCGTCCCGGTGCTCGGCGCGCTCGGCACCGTACCTGCGCCGGCATCGGCGACTGTGCCGACCTCGGCGTCCGCTGCCGCCGGCCCGCGGCCGGTCAGTTACGTCCTGCCCGGCGACGACGCCTACCCCGAGGGCATCGCCCGCGACCCCCGGAGCCCGTACTTCTACGTCAGCAGCCTGACCGACGGGCGCATCTACCGCGGTGACGTCCGCTCACCGCGAACCACGGTGTGGCTGCCCGGCAACGCCGCGGACGGCCGGACCACCGCCGGCGGGATGAAGGTCGACCATCGCGGCCGGCTCATCGTCGCTGGCGGAGGAACCGGGTACGTGTGGGTGTACGACACCCGGACCGGTGCACTCCTGCACCGCTTCGCCACCGCTGCGCCGAATCCCATGCTGAACGACGTCGCCCTGACCGCCAACGGCGACGTCTACGTCACCGACTCGTTCCAGCCGACCCTCTACCGGATCCCCGCAGCGGACCTGCGCGGTGGCACCGGCACCACCAGGACGCTACCCTCCTTCCTCGACCTGCGCGGCACCAGCATCGACTGGAACGCCGGGTTCAACCTCAACGGCCTGGTGGTCACCCACGACCAGCGCCACCTCATCGTCGCCGACTACAACGACGGCGCGCTGCACCGCATCGACCTGCGGCGGCGCACGGTCCGAGCGATCGACCTGGGCGGCGCCACGGTGCACGGCGACGGCCTGCTCGTCCGTGGCCGCACGCTCTACGCGGTCAGCAACATCGACGGGAACGGCAACACCGTCAACGTGCTGCGGCTCAACCACCGCGCTGACCGGGCAACGCTGCTCGGGCGACTGACCGACCCCGCGCTGCACGGCCCGTCGACGGCGGCGTTCGACGGCCGTGATCTCCTCGTGGTCAACTTCCAGTAC
The DNA here is from genome assembly GCF_042898635.1 of Micromonospora sp. NPDC000442. Taxonomy (NCBI): domain Bacteria; kingdom Bacillati; phylum Actinomycetota; class Actinomycetes; order Micromonosporales; family Micromonosporaceae; genus Micromonospora; species Micromonospora sp. NPDC000442. The sequence goes on from NZ_JBIAYZ010000008.1 coordinate 217,772, forward strand.
GGGGCAGAGAATCCGGTGCTGCCGTACACGGTGGTGCGGCTCGGTGCGGGACTTCCTTGGCCTGCCGTGTCCGAGGGCCAGGCGACGCCCGACTACCGGCTGTCCTGACCGGTCTCCCGGCTGGACCTGTGCTTCTCCCCTCATAGGTGGGGCGACCGGGGCCGACACCCGCGCTACGGGCGTCGGCCCCGGTCACGGCACCAGGTCGATCCGATGGCCCGACTTGGGCCGCCGGTGCCGCTCACCCTGCTGGTGGGCTCAGCTCAGTCCGCCTGATCCGCCACCTCCAGTGCCGCCCGGTAGCCCACGTGCTGCACGACGATGTCCACGTCGAGTGCGGACTGCACCGCCCGGGCGACGTCCTCCCGGACCGTCGCGAGCGCCGTGGTGCCGAGGTCGGTCAGCCAGGCGCGCAGCAGCAGCAGGCGAAGTTCCGAGGCGGCCAGCTCGGCGACCTCCAGGCGACCTGCCTGCTCGGCCCGGGCCAGCAGGCGCTCGGCGAGCAGGGCCGGTGCCTCGAGTTCACGGCCGATGAGGCACAGCACCAACCGATGCTGCTCCATCCGCGCGGCCAGCGCGTCGGCGACCAGCACCACCCCCGCTGACGCCCAGTGCCGTACCACCGGATTGTGCCGGCTCACCACCCCCATGAGTGGGCTCAGCTCGCGCCCGTCGGCCTGACGGCGCAGTTCGAGCAGGTAGCTGGCGGTGAGCGCCTGAAGCCGGCGTTGCGCACGCTGCACCGGGTTGAGTGCGGCCACCCGCCGCACACCGCCGGACAGTGGACGCAGGGACTGCAGCGCCCGCTTGGGCGAGTCCTCGAACGCCTCCACCACGTCCTGCTCCAGCTCGGCGCGCTCCTCGGCGGTGAACGCCTCGCCGGCGAGGAACTCGGCGAACGCGACCGTCTCCGCCAGGTGGCCACGGGTCAGCCGGTATCCGCGACAAGCCGCGACGACCGTGGCCGCCTCCGAGGGGTCGACCGACACGACGCCCCGCGGGAAGCCGCTCGCCTGCTCCAGCCAGTGCTCGGTGGCCAGCGGGGTACCGGCCCATCGGCGGGCGGCGTCACCACGGGCCTGCTCGGCATCGAACAGCGGTGTCGCTGCAACCGCGGGCGCTGCACTGACCTGTGTGGACATGGTGACCTCCGGAAGCCGGTGACGCGGAATGTGCCGGACCGGGCGGCCCGGACATCCCGCATTCGCCGGCCACCCGCTGCGCGGTTCCCCGGCGCGGGTAGGGAACCGGTCCACGCCGCCACGGCGAACCCCGGCTGTCGCGACCCTCGCCAAGGGACGCGTTGGGGGAAGGAGCCGGACGATGGCGTACGTCGGTATCGACAGTCAGGGCGCGCGGACGCTGGGCGGGGTGCTGCGCGACACCGGGACCCGCGCGGAGGCAGTGCGACGCCAGGTTGTCGGCGCGCTCAACCTCGCCGAGTTGACCAGCCAGGCGCCCCTGCAACTCGCCCTCGTCCAGGACGGGTTCGCCACCCTGGGCGCCGGTGTCATCGACAAGGCCGAACTCGCCGAGCAGTTCGCGATCGACCCCCGGGGGGTGGCCACCGGCCTCGGCGCGACCACAGCCGAACTCGGCAGTGTGCTCAGCGCGCTGCTCGGCTTCGCCGGCCCACGGGATCTGCGGGCCGTCCTCGTCGGCCTCGCCCCGGCCGGTACGAACGCGGCGCTGGACGCGGCACTTGCTCGCCTGTCCCCGGTGCTGGTGCCGGCGCTGCTGGCCGGGCAGCGGCCCGACCTCCCCGCAGAACTGCTCCCCGACCTGCGAGTGCTGGCCATCGCGTTGGGCATTGAACACGTCGGACCGCCGGTGCCGCCGGTGGACGGGGAGCAGACCGGCCGTGGCTTCCTCGGCCTGTTCCGGCGCCGGGCCGAGCAACGCACCACCGAGGTGTTCTGGCAGGACTTCTGGTCCGACGGCCGGACCGTCGACGACGTGCTGGTCGACCCGGAGCGACTGCTGGACTGGGTCGCCGGCACCGTCGAACTGGACCACCGCCTCGCCCGCGCGGCAGACCTCCCGCGACTGGGCGACATACTGGCCACGCACGACTTCGCCACCGCCGAGAGCGCACCGGCCGAGCTGGCCGCGGAGATCGCCGCTGCCGAGATCGAGTTCGCGGCGATCGCCGACTGGCTGCCCGCACACCTCGTGGGCCGGGACGCCACCGCGCCCGATGACACTCAGCTCCGGCAGACCCTGGCCTTCGCCGCTCGGGTCGGCTGGACCGACCCCGGTGCCGCAGCCGCTGCGGGCCATCGACCTCCAGACCCGGCGCGAGATCCAGATCGGGCGGCACTGCGACGCGCGGCCGGGAGCGCTCGCCGACGCGGTGGCCCGGGTCGCCGCCGACTACCCGGATGCGGTTCCCGCGCCCACCGTCACGGTGCTGCCCGAACTGGTGCCCGCTGGTGAGGTGCTGTCCTCGTCCGCAGCGGCCGGACCGGTCTGGAAGCTCGGAATCGGTCGGCACTACCGCGACCTCAGCGTCGCCACGCTCGCGCTCGGTCCGGGCATGCACGCGGTGGTGGCAGGCCCCGCCGGCAGCGGCCGCACGGGTGCGCTGCGCCTGCTCGCCGCCGCCGCCCGCGCCAGCGCACCCGACGCCCGCGTGCTCGTGGTGGCCGCCGACCCGGACGCCTGGACCGGTACCCAGGGCACCGAGGTGGCCGGCTCCTTCAGTGGGTTGACCAGTCAGCCGACCACGGGACGGGCACTTTTGCTGGTCGACGGAATCGAGTCGCTGCCCGACGCCGGGCCGGCCCTGGACCGGCTCCTGCCGGGCCTGCCGGCCGGCGTCCACGTTGTCGTCGCCGGCCGGACCGACGCCTTCCGCGGCATGCAACCGTGGCAGCGGGCGGTGACCATGTCGCGCACCGGGCTGCTGCTGCGCCCGGCACCGGACGACGGCGAGGTGCTCCGGGTCCGGCTGCCCCGCGAGGCCCCGCCCCGGCCGCTGCCGGGACGCGGCTATCTGGTGGAGGCCGGCGGGTTGGCCCAGATCCAGGTCGCGTTCCTGGCCCAGCCACCACCGGGCGCACGGCTGGCCATGCCGGTCGGGGTGTTCGCAGGGGAGGCACGATGAACAGTCCGTCGGCGTACGGCGTAGGGGTCTGCCTGAGCACACACGGTGTCGTGGTCGTGGTGGTCCGCGACAACCCGATACGGCTGGCCGCGGTCGCCGAAGTCACCGGCAACCTGGCGGGAGCGAAGCCCCTGTCGCGGCGGCTGGCACGCGCACGGCGGCAACTCGGCCTACCCCGCTGGTGCTCGGTATCCATTGTGGATTGCTTCGGCGGGCCGGGCGAGCCCGGTGACCACGGCGGTCGGCGCGGGCAGCACGGTTCGGACGGGCCGACGACGTCGCGGCCGGAGTTCGCCGCCCTGCTCGCCCGCGCGGGATTCCTGCCGACTGCGGTACTGGTGCCGGCGCAGCTCACCCACCTGCGAAACAACGTCGATCTGGGTGTCGGTGTGGCCGTCGATCCACGGCTCACCGAGGCGATGGCGGACGAGGCACCCGGATGGGCGGCGGCTGCGGCACTCAGCGCGTTCCCGCGTCACAGCATCGCCGGCGGTGGGGATCGATTTGCGGGTGCTGACGATTCTGGCAGTGATGTCCGACAATGGGAAAGCCGCACAGCGGAGACCGGATGGGCCGTACAGCGCGTGCGCGCGTCCGGTGAGCGCGAGCAGCAAACGGAGGAGACGCCATGCGTATCCCGACGAAAGGCGTGAAGGTCACCGTCGCCACCGGCGAGCGGCGAGCGGCGACCCATGTCACCGGTGACCCGCTGGCTCATCATCGGGCTGGCCTGGGTCCTCGCCTCCGCGACCGTGCTGGTCGGCTCGCGGTACGCGGTGAACGCCTGGGTCGGCGACCCTGGCGCCGTCCCAGCGACCGCACTGGACGCCCGCTCGTTCGGCGACGCCTCGGCACCTCCCGCCGACCGGGCCGTTGCCGGCTCCACCCGCCTGACCCCGGTTAAGCCACAGGTGCTGCTCGACTCGCGTAAGGTCGGCGCGCTGCCCGCCGGCGTGGACGTGACGGTGCCGGTGCCCGAGACGGCCGCCGGCACCAGTGCTGTGCTGGTCGAGGTCTCGATCCTGGCCGCGAAGGGCCCCGGCGAGGTCACCGTCGGTCAGGGCACCGACCGGACGACCGTGTTGCGGGTGCCGAAGGCCGGCGCGCAGACGTCCGCCACCGTGGTGGCTCACCTGGCCCCCGACGGCGACCTGCGGGCCAGCACCACCGGCGGCGGCGATCTGCTGATCCGACTGGTCGGCGTCTTCGAGCCGGCGGACCGGTCCGACGCCGGCCGCATCGTGGCGGTGCCGCCCGCCCGGGTGGTGACTCTCGTGCCCAGGACCGACGGGAAGAAGGCCAGCGTCGCGCTCGCCGAGGTCCGGCAACTCGCCGACGCAGGCCCGATCTCGGCGGTGATCCTGCGGGTCACCGCCGACGTCGGGTCCAATGGCGGGCTTGTCTCCGCCGGGACGCGCGCCGGTGATCTGAACCAGACCGTCTACTGGTCGGCCACCAGCGGCAGCGACCGCACCCGCAGCGGGCTCATGGTCATTCCGATAAGTAACGGGTCGGTTCACCTACGGTACGAAGCGGGCACGGAGATGCGAGCGGACCTGGTCGGCTACCTCACCGGCACCGGCGCGCCCGAATCCAGCGAAGGACTGGTGGTCCCCGTTCCGCCACACACCCCCGAGCCGGTACGCACCACCGAACAGTCCGATGCCGAGATCACCCTGGGCACCACGGAAACGCTCGCGAACGTGCCGGTGGACCGCATCGCGGCGGCGCTGCTGACCGTCACCGCCACCGGTGACGCCGAGGGCAGTGTCAAGGTTGGCGGCAAACCGACCCTGACCGCCTCGAAGGGTGCCGCACGCTCGGCGCTGACTCTGGTCGAGACGCCACAAGCGCGGGTACGAGTCCAAAGCGCCGTGGCCGCCACCGTGACCGTCACACCACACGCCCTGGTGCTGACCGGCTGACCAGGCTCGGGTCCTGCCACAGCGCACGTGCATGAAGAGCTGCAAACTCATCAGGGTCAGAATCGCGAGGGCGACACGCGCGCCTCAATCCTTCTTCGCAGCGGACACGTCGACGCAGACGGTTCCCTTGTTGCCGTCCTGGTCGGCGATCACGGTGAGCGAGGGCGCGTTGCTGTCATCGACGGCGGTCCCGCCCGCGGCGAGGGCGGCGGCGATCCGCTGCTCGGCCACCTCGGGCGCCACATAGACCTCGATGTGGAACCGCTGACGTGGGGTCTCGTGCTCGTCGGCGTCCCCGAACCAGAGGTTCGGTACCCGACCGGTTGCATCCCTGATCTCGTCGCTGGGAGACCCGCGTCCCTGGGACTCGGCGCTCCCGGTCAGGAGGGCGGCCCACACTGGTGCGATGGTCGCGGAGCGCGCCGTGTCGAGGCCGAGCTCGATGTCGCTGACCGAGGCCGGTCGGCGTTGACCTTGTGGTCGGCGGCGATCTCGGTGATCCGGCGCGCGAGGTCGACGTCCTGCTGAGTCACCCATTCGACGACATGCTCGGTGCCCTCGTCGTCGCGGAAGATGGCGTCGTCGCTTACCAACTTGAGGTCGACGTACCCATTGCCGATCGACACGCGCGGGTGGTGGCCGAGCGCGTCACCCGCCTCGCCCACCGCGGCGACGAACCGTGCGCCGGTGCCGAAGTCGTCAACCAGGTAGCGGGCATGCAGTCCCTGGGCCAGCTTGCGCCAATCAGTCAGGTTGGCCTCGGCGATCTGTTCACCCCTCAGCATGTCCATGAACCGGGACCCTATGGCTGATTCAGTCCGCAGCGCTAGCGCAACGAATTGAGGCACGCACCAGAGACGTCCGCTCGACGGTGCTGCCGGTCTCGGCCGTACCGCTCGACGAGCGCGTCGCCGATCGAGGCTAGGTGGTCTCGCACACCCGCAGGGCCGGTCACCTCGATCCAGTCGATCAGCCCGGCAAGCTCGCCAGCGAGTTTGTATTCGTCGTTGCCGCGGATCACGACCTCGATACGGCCGTCGGTCGTGGCGCCTCCCACTTCGAGCCGATCGCCGAACCCCATCCGGAGCACGCCTATCCCCTGGGGCGCGCACACCGCCCGGACTTCGAGCGGCATTCGTTTGCGCTCGACCTCGTCGGCGATCGCGCGCCAGCCCTCGGCAAGGTCGAAGTCCTCGGGCCGGTGCACCGGGTCGCAGGTCGGGTCGGCGGACGACACGCGGTCGATCCGGAAGGTCCGCCGACCGGCCTCGGTATTGGCGACGAGGTACCACGACGGGCCTTTGGCGACGATGCCCAGTGGGTGCACGATTCGTTCGGTTTCGGTGCCCTCACGGTCGACGTAGCCGAGCCGGACCTGGACACCGCGGATCACCGCGTCCTGGAGCGCGTCGAGGAAGCGCGGCGGTCGGGGCTCGACCCGGCTCGCCCCCCATCGCTGCGGGTCCATCACGAGCGACGACGCTGCCGCCTCGGCCTGCACCCGGAAGGGTTCCGGTAGGGCGTGGACGAGCTTGCGCAGCGCCGCTTTCACGGCCGGCGTCGCAGCCGAGACCGGGCCGGCGACCAGGAAAAGGGCGCGAGCCTCACCCGCGGTCAACCCGGACAGGTCGGTGCGGGCACCGCCCACGAGACGCCAGCCGCCGCCTCGGCCCTGCACGGAGTACACCGGGACCCCGGCCATACCCAGTGCGTCGAGGTCACGGCGAGCGGTTCGCTCGGAGATCTCCAACTCCCGGGCGACCTCCGCTGCTGTCACCTGCTCGCGATGTTGCAGCAGAAGGAGGATGGCCATCAACCGGTCGGCTCGCACTTCGACAACACTTCCACAAAAACCGGTCAGGAGGTGACCGGTATGGGTCGGCAAGATGCCGGCATGACAACCGATTTTCCCGAGCCCACCCGCATTTCGGTCAACGGTGTGGAACTCGAAGTCTTCGAAGCCGGCCGGCAGAACGCGGGGAACCCCATCGTGCTCTGTCACGGCTGGCCGGAGCACGCCTTCTCCTGGCGCCATCAGATGCCCGCCCTCGCGGCAGCGGGCTACCACGTCATCGTCCCGAACCAGCGGGGCTACGGCAACTCGTCCTGCCCTACCGAAGTCACCGACTACGACATCGCCCACCTGTCGGGTGACCTCGTCGCCCTGCTCGATCACTACGGATACGACGATGCCACCTTCGTTGGCCATGACTGGGGCGCAGCCGTCGTCTGGGGCCTGACCCTGTTGCACCCGAACCGTGTCCGCAAGGTGATCAACCTGAGCCTGCCGTACCTCGAGCGCGGGGACAAGCCCTGGATTGAGTTCATGGAGGAGGTGCTCGGTAGCGACTTCTACTTCGTCCACTTCAACCGGCAGCCGGGCGTCGCGGACGCCGTGTTCGAGGAGAACACGTTCCAGTTCCTTCGGAACATGTACCGCAAGGACGTGCCCCTCGCGGAGCCGCAGCCGGGCTGCGCCTTGATCAACCTCGCCAGAATGGAAACCCCACCCGGTGAGCCCATCATGAGCGACAACGAACTGGCCGTCTTCGTCTCCGCCTTCGAATCAACAGGCTTCACGGGCAGTTTGAATTGGTACAGAAACCTGGACCGCAACTGGCGCCTGCTGGCGGACGTGAACCCGATCATCCGACAGCCCACCCTCATGATCTACGGCGACCGCGATACGGTCGCGAGGTCCGAAAGGCTGACAGAATTCGTGCCGAATGTGGAAGTGGTCAGTCTGGACTGCGGTCATTGGATCCAACAGGAGAAGCCGGACGACACGAACCAGGCGATCCTCAAGTGGCTGGACCAGCGGGATGCCGCCTAGCACTGCAGCAGGAGATCCGCTTCACGGTCCGCTGAGGGTTTGCGGACTGTAGTCGCTGGTCATGCCCCTGCCCTGCGGGTTGGTGGCAGACGCCACCAACCCGCAAGAAGCGCAGCTCCGCAAGCTCGGCGTCAGCCGCTGCCTCCGAGCCGTCTCAATCGGAGCGCAGCGTCGACCACAGACCGAATGCGCTGAGCATGAAGAGGACCAGACCTCCGCCGGCTGGCAGCAGCAACCAGGGGTCCGGCTCCCAGGCGGAGGTGGCGCTTGGCCCCGCCACCTTGGCCCCGATCGCGCCGACGGGCCGGTCGTAGAGCAAGGGGCGGATGTGTACCCGGTCGATGTGGACGCTGCCGTCGTCTGCGGTGAAGGGGCCCGAACAGGCCCAGCCGTTCCGCTTGCCGCCAGACTCGAAGTGGCAGTCACTGACCGCGACGTGCCCTGGCACCCCAGCGACGAACGCGTAGCCTCGCTCAGCCCCCATCACCATGAGGACCACCCCGAAGACCAGTACAAAGCCGCCGTAGGCGGCGGGAGGTAAACCCCGCACCGCATGCCTCCTGACGCGACTACCGACGAACCAATCGATGCCCGCAGGGTACTGACATCGATCGAACCCGCACTTTCCCTTGCCGCATCAACTGTTCGAGATGGACACCAGTCAGCGTCGTCGCGACGGTCTACGGTTTGCGGGCAAGTAGTCCGACGAAGGTGTGGTAGGTGTCGGTCTGTTTCGGCGCGGACGTGCCCGGATCCGGGCGCCACTCGGCCAGCGGCACCAGCCCCGGCTCCAGCACCGTAAGCCCATCGGCGAAGGAGAGGATCTCCTCGTCGGTACGCCAGCGGCCGGTGCCCAGCGACTCGTTGAAGACCCGCTCGACCTCACGGGCCTTACGAGAGCCTTCCGGATCCCGCTCCCCCGGATCACGGAAGTGCGAGATCGCCACGTAACTGCCCGACGGCAGCGCGTCGATCAACTCTGCCGACACCGCTCGCGGCTCCTCGTCGTCACCGAGGTGGTGCAGGATCGCGAAGAGCAACAACCCGACCGGCCGGCCCAAGTCGAGAAACCGGCGGACGTCCGGATCATCGAGGATCTCCTGCGGACGCCGGACGTCAGCCTGAATCACCGTCGCCGTGCCCTCCGCGGAGAGCAGAGCCCGGCCGTGCGTCAGGACGATCGGGTCGTTGTCCACATACACCACCCGGGCGCTCGGGTTGTGCTCGGAGGCGACCTCGTGCACATTGCCCTGGGTAGGCAGTCCTGACCCGATGTCAAGGAACTGATCGATGCCGGCCTCGGTCACGAGGTATCGGATCACCCGGCGCAGGAAGGCGCGGTTCGCCTGGCCGGCGGCCGGCCCGTCCGGAGTGATCCGCAGGGCGTGCTCGGCGACCTTCCGGTCGACCTCGAAGTTGTCCTTACCGCCCAGGAAGTAGTCGTAGACCCGGGCCACGCTGGGAACGGTGAGGTCGATTCCGGGGGGTGCGGCCTTGTCGCGGCTCAATGGCATCTCCATCCGACTCTGATCACCTCACCGGGTTCTGCGGGCAGTCCCGGACTTTTTCAGGGAGTGTAGCGATCGGACAGGGTGCATTGTCGCCCCGCTGGTATCGCTCCCAGCGGATCGGCCCCGCGACCAGGAAGCACGCCGAACGGCGGTGACAGGCGTGCCGGGCCGAGCAGAATGGGCCGGGACGCCACCGAGTGCGCGGACCCGGTCAGCCCAGCAGTGTGCGGACCGGCGGTGAGAATCAGGAACGTGGGTTCGCGCAACAGAGTCTCCACACACGGCAATATAACGGCTGCGAAGGCATGCCAGTGGGTCCACCGTCAGCCGTAGTACTGGACCAGGCAGAACTCGTGATCCTCCGGGTCGGCCATCACGACAACCACGCCCTCGTCGTAGTCGTGCCGTTCGCCGGTGAACCGGCCACCGAGATCGACGACCAGGGCCATAGCCTCGTCGATCTGGTCGACGGAGATGTCGAGGTGAACCCGCACCTTGCCGGTGCTGGCCTCCGACACCGGCTGGAACACCAGCCGTGGCTGAGGGTCACCTCGTTCACCGAGGTAAACCCAACCCTCCTGCGACGGACCGGGCTCGCGACCGAGCAGGCCGCTCCAGAATCGGGCTACCCGCTCGGGGTCAAGGCAGTCAATCGTCACACCGGACCAGACGTTCGCCATCTACCGATCCTGACTGAGCTTCCGCCACTCGACACCATCCGCCTCACGTCAGACCTGCCGTCGCAATTCAGTGACAGCGGTCCCCGCCGAGGAAGCTCGACAGCAGTTGCCTGAACTCGTGCGGGTGCTCGATCGCCGGCACGTGCCCGCATCGGCCGAGCACGTGCAGACGGACATCGGCCAGGTGTTCGAGTAAGGGCCGGGTTGCCGTCTCGATCGGGGTGACCCGGTCCTCGGCGCCGTGCACGAGCAGCACGGGCGCGCGGACCGCGGCCAGTGTTTGCGCCGATAGGGTGAGATCGTCTACCCATCGTGCCCTCGGTGGAGGGAACAACGACGCGTAGGCGGCCGCCCCCGCTCGCATCGCAGTCGCACGGGCGTCGACGGCCGAGTCGGTCACGAGCGCTTGGTCGAGGACGAGGCGGCTCAGCATGTCTCGTGCCCCGAGAGGGCCGGCGGGGGCGGCCCAGACCGCGTCGAGATCGGCGGACAGCGGCGCTCCGGGGGCACCCATCGTCGAGACCGCCACGACCCGGGTGACCTGCCGGGGACGCGCGGCCGCCAACGCCAGCGCCACGGCACCGCCCATGGAGTGACCCACCACGGCGTAGTCGTCGATACCGAGAGCATCCATCAGGCCCGCGGCCTGCTCCGACCAAAGCCGGAGCCCACCGGCGGAGCCCTCCGGGACCGGTGTACGGCCGAACCCCGCCTGGTCAGGAGCCACCAGGTGCCAGGACGTGCCCAGCGCCTGCGCGGTCGTTGCCCAGGCGCCGGACCCGGTCGTGCCGGGCCCGGAGCCGTGCAGCATCAGCACCGCCGGCCCGGTGCCGCCCTCCAGGACGTGGACGGGGGAGCCGTCGACTGTGACAGTCCGAAGTGTCGTCATCGGGGCGGGCCAGGTGTGCTCATGCCGATGAGGGGTCGACGGACTTCGAGAAGAGCTCCATCATCGCCCTGCCGAACTGCGGCATGTCGGGCCACCCCCGGCAGGAGACGAGGTTGCCGTCCACGACGTCGGGAGCGTCGATTACCGTCGCGCCCGCGTTCTCCATGTCACCGGTGATGGGTGGGAAGCAGGCCGTCTTTCGACCCTTCAGTAGTCCGTACACCGCTGGTACCTGCGCACCGTGGCACACCAGTGCGACGGGGAGGTTGCGCGCGAAGAAGTGCTCGGTGATGCGCCTGACGTCGGCGTTGACCCGGATCCACTCGGGGGCACGTCCCCCGGGGATGATGAGGGCGTCATAGCGCTCGACGTCGACCTCCGCCCACGGCACGTCGACCGGCAGCTTCCGGCCGTTCTTCTCCACGTAGGCGTCGGAGTTGGGGTCGAACTCGTGGATGACCAGTTGCACGTCACGCATCGTCAGTGACGAGACGTCGACGTCCCAGCCGCCCTCCTGCACGCGGTAGTAGGGATACATGGTGTCGAGTTCCTCGGCGGCGTCGCCGGTCAGGAGCAGCGCTCTGGGCACCTGCTTCTCCTCGCATCTGGGGGCGGGTAGGGAGATCCAATCCGATCCGATTTGGTTAGCATTCCCGGGCCCAGCCCGCCCGTCAAGCCTCCGCCGCCACTGCGTCCGCGCCCTTGGCCTCGTCGAACAATCGCCGGAAACGCTCGCCGGACCGCAGGATGTGCCGACGCATCGCGTACGCGGCGGCGTCGGGGTCACGCGCGGCGATCGCGGCCACGATCTCCTCGTGCTCGGCCATGGCCAGGTGGGTGACCTGCGTGTCGTGGTGCAGCCGGAAGAGGTGCACGTGGCTGTGCAGGCGCGCGAGCGCTTCACGTATGACCTGGTTCTCCGCGCTCAGGGCGACGAGATCGTGAAAAGCGGCGTCGCGCAGACCGAAGGCGCCGTAGGCCGTCGGCCCCGCGCCCCCCTCCAGCTCCGCCATCTCCTCCAGCATTCCGCGCAGACCGGCCACCTGCTCCAGGGATGCGCGTTCGGCGGATCTGCGCGCCGCCGCCGGCTCGAGGAGCAGGCGGACCTCGAGCATGTCCTCGAATCGCTGACGGGTGATTTGAGGGGGGATGCGGTAGCCGGCATGGGGCACCCGCACGACCAGGCCCTCGGCCTCCATGCGGTTCAGGGCGTCTCGGATCGGCGTCTGCGAGACCCCCAGCTCTCGCGCCAGGACGTCGATCGTGACGCGGGAGCCAGGCTCGATCCGTAGCGACATCAACTGTCCGAGCAGCGTGTCGTACACCTCGTCGGCAAGCCGACCGCCAGATCTTCCCGGCGACGTTCCGCCCGTCACGGCCCTACGGCCCCGCGCGATCATCGCATCGTCGTCCATCGTGACGTGAGGTCCCTTCTTACGTGTTCGCGAACCTGTTGACATCAGTCACAACTCTGCGACATGCTGACGCCCCCGCAGGATCGTATAGGAAAAGCGGCGGATGCCCGCCATCCTGCACCGTCGAGGAACCGCCCGCGATCGCTCTACCTCGATCACCTGGAGCTCCCATGAGCATGCTCGACGTCCTGCTCGCTTCGTCACCGGGCCGCAGATAGGCCGAAGGACTCCTCGCCGGGATGGAGATCCAGTACATCGCGGCGTGACGCCGGCCCGCGGGTCGGCCCCCGCGACAGCCCGGCAACACGCCTGAACAACCCAGCAACTGCTCGTGCAAAGCACATAGCGAGGTTCTAGAAGCCCCCACCCAGAAAGCAGGCGATAAGATGCGGTACCCACAGCGAAGAGGACGATCGTCCGTTCCCGGCCGGAAGGTGCAGCTGGCGACGGCGGCCATGCTGCTGGTGGCCACGACCATGGCGGCTTGCGGCGATGGCCAGGACGACGGCGGGACGGCGAGCGCCCCCAAGGCGCCGGCGACCATCCCGGAGCTCACCACGGACCCGCTGACCCTCAGCTTCATCTGGTTCGACTGGCCGCCCGCCCAGGCGCTGGAAGCCTTCGCGAACGCGGAGTACAAGAAGGAACGGCCGAACGCGACGATCAAGGTCAACACCGTGCCGAACGCGAACTGGCACGACGCGATGTTCACCCAGTTCGCCGCGCGCAAGACCGACTTCGACATCGCGATCCTGGACTCGCAACACATCGGCGAGGCCGTGACGAACGGCAACATCCTCGACATCACCGACTTCGTCAAGAGCAACATCGACGTCAATGCCTACAACCCGTACCTCCTCGCGGCCTACGGCCAGTTCCCCCAGGCGGAGACCGGCAAGCGCGACGAGAACGCCAGCCTGTACGGACTGCCGCTGCTCGGCGACACCTGGACGATGATCTACCGCAAGGACCTGATCGGCGACACGCCACCGCAGACCTGGGACGAGATGATCTCAGTCGCCGAGAAGTGCCAGGCGGACAACCCTGGCGTCAGCGGCCTGGCTTTCCACCAGGCCAACGGCTCCGACGCCGCGGCCGTAACCTACAACACGGTCAACGGCGTCTACGGCGGCAACCTCTGGGACGCCAAGACGCGCAAGATCGAGGGCGTCCTCAACGACGCCGCCGGCCAGGAGGCGATGGACGTCCTGGTCAACAAGATGAAGCCGCTGACCGCCAAGGGCTCCGGCAACTGGTTCATCGACGAGGTGAACGCGGCGGTCGCCCAGGGCAAGGCATGCATCGCGTTCAACTGGATCGCCGCCAGCGGCGGCCTGCTCGATCCGAAGCAGTCGACGCTCGGCACCACTCGGGAGCAGATTCTCGACAAGCTGGGTTTTGCCACCCTGCCGAGCCAGAAGACCAACCTGGTCCCGCTCGGCGGTATGGGGATGCACGTGTCGGCCTACTCCCCCGAGGCGAACCAGGCTGAGGCCCTGAACTTCATGAAGTGGTTCGAGCAGGCCGACATCCAGAAGAAGTGGGCCGCAGCTGGTGGCGTGCCAGCGCGGACGGACGCCCTGGAGTCGCCCGAGTTCCTCAACGCCGGGCCGTTCAACCAGGTGTACGCCGACTCGGTGCCGCGGATGCGGGACATGTGGAACGTGCCCGAGTACGCGCGCCTCGTCGACATCGAGAACACCAACGTGAACGCGGCTCTCAACGGCGCGAAGAGCCCGAAGGATGCGCTCGACGACATCGCCAAGGAGCAGCAGGCCGTGCTCGACTCCAGCAACCGCAGGGGTGGCGGCGGACTGTGAGTGACCCCGTACCTCTGACGACCGAACACCCCGGGCAGGTGGCGTCTGCGGCGCCACCTGCACCGGGTCGGTCCCGTCGGCTGAGCGACCGCGGGCTCGCCGTGGCCTTCATCTCCCCCGCGCTGCTGTTGTTGCTCGCCATGTCGGTGTTCCCGTTGTTGTGGGCGTTGTACCTGTCTTTCACCGACTACTCGGCCACCCGCGGCGGGCCCGCCCGATTCGTCGGGTTCGGGAACTACACCGCCATCCTGACGTCGGCGCAGGTCCACCAGCGGGCCCTGACGACGTTGATCTACGTGGTCGGCGCGGTCACCCTGCAGACCGTGCTCGGTTTCGCCATCGCCTACCTGATCTCCCGGCGCACGCACGGGCGGGGACTGCTGACCACTCTGTTCCTGGTGCCGATGATGCTGTCGCCGGTCGTGGTCGGGCTGTTCTGGCGATTCATGCTCGACGCGCAATTCGGCGTGATCAACAGCATGCTCGGCTCGATCGGCCTGGGGCAGGTGGAGTGGCTCACCCGGCAGCGAACGGCACTGCTCTCCCTGATCGTGGTCGACACCTGGCAATGGACGCCGTTCATCATGCTCATCGCACTTGCCGGCCTTACCGCAGTTCCCAAGTACCTGTACGAGGCCGCCTCGATCGACCGGGCGTCCGAGTGGTTCCGGTTCCGCACCATCACTCTTCCGCTGGTGTGGCCGCTACTGCTCATTGCCGTGCTGTTCAGGGCCATCGAGGCCTTCCGGCTGTTCGACCTCGTCTACATCCTCACCAACGGAGGCCCGGGCGTCTCCACCGAGACCCTGTCGTTCCACGTCTACAAGGTCGCGTTCCTGGGCTTCAACACCGGAACCGCCTCGGCGTACGGAATCCTCATGGTCCTCGTCGTCATCGTCCTCACGCAGCTCTACCTGCGCTACCTGAACAAGCTCAAGGAGGGCTGATGGCCGTCTCCGTCGACGAGACCGTGTCCACAGGTCCTGCCCCGGATCGCACGCCCCCCAGGCGCCGCCTCGGCGGCCGGGGCCGCTCCCTGCTGGAAGTCGCGCTGCTGACCGTGCTGGCCGTCGTGATGCTCTTCCCGGTGCTGTGGATGATCGAGACGTCCATCAAGGAGAACCGGGACGTCTACGCCGTCCCGGCCGAGTTCTTCGGCTTCACGGTCACCATGGATCACTTCAAGGACGTGTTCGTCGCCCCCGACGGCGGTCGCTCGCCCTTGTCCGTGGCGTTCCTCAACTCCGCCGTGGTCGCCGGGGTCTCCACGCTGCTGGCCACCGTCCTGGGTGTCCCGGCGGCCTGGGCCTACTCACGCTTCGCCGTCAAGGCCAAGAAGGACCAACTGTTCTTCATCCTGTCCACCCGCTTCATGCCGCCCGTGGTGGTGGTGATCCCGATCTTCCTCATGTACCGCCAGGTCGGACTCATCGACAGCAAGCTCGGTCTGATCCTCATCTACACCGCGTTCAACGTCCCCTTCACGATCTGGATGATGAAAGGGTTCGTCGACGAGGTGCCCGCGGAGTACGAGGACGCCGCCATGCTCGACGGCTACACCCGGTTGCAGGCGTTCCGGCGATTCACCCTTCCCCTGCTCGTGCCCGGCATCGCCGCGACGGCGGTCTTCGCTCTCATCTTCTCCTGGAACGAGTTCGTGTTCGCCATCTTCCTCACCTCAAGCGACAGCGTGCGGACCGCCCCACCCGCCATCGCCGGCCTCATCGGTGGCACCACGACGGACTGGGGTCTGGTGGCCGCCGCCTCCGTGGTGTTCGCCCTACCGGTGCTCGTCTTCGCCTACCTGGTGCGCAAGCACCTCGTCGCCGGTGTGACGCTCGGGGCGGTGCGACGCTGATGGCGGGCATCGAGGTGACCGCCCTGCACAAGCGCTACCCGGACGGGACGGTCGCAGTCGACCACGTGGACCTGTCCATCGGCGACGGTGAGCTGTTCGTGATGCTCGGTCCGTCGGGTTGCGGCAAGACGACCACGCTGCGGGCCATAGCCGGCCTGGAGAGGCAGACGACCGGCGACATCCGCATCGGCGACACGCTTGTCAACGACCTGCCGCCCGCCGAACGCGACATCGCCATGGTGTTCCAGTTCTACGCTCTCTACCCGCACCTGAGAACCCGCGACAACCTGGCGTTCCCCCTGCGGGCCGAGGGGCTGCCCAAGCCGGAGGTGCGCGAGCGGGTCGACGAGGCCGCCCGGCTGATGCGGCTCGGCCCGCTGCTCGACCGGCGACCGCGCCAGCTATCCGGCGGGGAGCAGCAACGCGTCGCGCTTGCTCGCGCCCTGGTGCGACGACCGCGCGCATTCCTCATGGACGAACCTCTCACCAATCTGGACGCGGAGCTGAGGGCGGACATGCGCACGGAGATCAAGCACCTGCAGGGTGAGCTGGGAACGACAATGGTCTACGTCACCCACGACCAGGTCGAGGCGATGTCGCTCGGTCACCGAATCGCCATCCTCAACAAGGGCCGGGTCGAGCAGATCGGCACGCCGCTGGAAGTCTACGACCGTCCGGCGAGTCTCTTCTGTGCCGCGTTCATCGGCTCCCCGCCGATGAACCTGATCGAGGTGGAGGTGGCCGACGGGAAGCTGCGCGGTCAGGGCGGACTGGCCCTCACGCCACCGCCGGGCCTGCCGCGCGACCGTCGCCTGGTCGCCGGCGTCCGGCCGGAGGCACTGGAAGTCACCGAACCAGGGGCGGACCGTTCGGTCCCGGCCCGCGTGGTCTCGGCCGAGTGGCTCGGCGACGAGATCATCTACGTGGTCGACCACGGCGACCAGCACGACGTCCGGGTGCGGATGCCACCGACCGTCCGTTTCGCCGCCGACGCACCGGTCGGGCTACGGCACACCGGCGCAACCCCGGCGGTCTACGACGTGAGCACGGAAGAACTGGTGGCCTGATGGGAACCGTGGCAGTGCAGGGGCTGTGCAAGTCCTTCGGCAAGGTTCAGGCCCTGGACGGGGTGACGCTGGACGTGCCGGACGGCTCGTTCTTCGTCGTGCTCGGGCCCTCCGGCGCAGGCAAGACGACGACCCTACGAGCGATCGCCGGCCTGGAGAAGCTCGACGCCGGGTCGGTGCACCTGGACGGCAGGGACGCGACCGGTGACGCCCCGGCCGCGCGCGACCTGGCCATGGTCTTCCAGAACTACGCCCTCTACCCGCGACACACGGCGTACGAAAACATCGCCTCGCCGCTGCGGGCACGCCGCTGTTCGTCAAGCGAGATCACCGCTGCCGTCGAGCGGATGTCGAACCTGCTGCACATCGAACGTCTGCTGCAGCGTCGTCCCGCGCAGTTGTCGGGCGGTGAGATGCAGCGCGTCGCCCTGGCCCGGGCGCTGGTCCGTCGGCCGCGCGCGTTTCTCATGGACGAGCCGCTGACAAACCTCGACCTCAAGCTCCGCGTCGAGATGCGCACCGAGCTCACCCGCATCCACCGCAGCCTCGGAGCAACCTTCCTCTACGTGACCAACGACCAGGTCGAGGCCCTGTCCATGGCCGACCTGGTCGCGGTCCTCAAGGAGGGGAAGGTGCAACAGGTCGGAACGCCGACCGAGGTGTACGAGCGTCCCGCCAACCAGTGGGTCGCAGGATTCGTCGGGAGCCCACCGATCAGCCTGCTCCCCTGCCACGCCGAGGGAGATCGTCTGATCGGTGCACAGGGCTGGACGCTGCCGCGGCCCCGCTGGACGACGGCTGAGGACGGTCGTGCGCTGCTGCTGGGCCTGCGCGCGGAGGACCTGTCCGTCGAGCAGCGTGGGCACGCGTCGTTGTCGGGGGAACTCTACGGGCTTGAGCCGCTCGGTGACCGAACGGTGGTCGACGTCCGAGTGGGGACCGAGATCCTCAAGGTCAAGGCACGACCCACCGTCACCGGAACGCCGGGCGAGCGGCTGGTTGTCACGGTCGACCTGGACCGTGCGCACTTGTTCGATGCGGACACCGGACTGTCGCTGTCCGAGGCTGGGCGGTAACCGCGCCGGGTGGCGACGGCACCATGCGTCCGCACGCGGCAATCGCACCTCGACCGACCGCTGAGGCGGCCGTGGCCCGAGACGGCGATCGGTGGCGCGGGTTGTCGCCCGGCAGACCGGGCCACTGCCACATTCGACCTGCTCGCCACCCTCGCCTCCGACGAAGGCGGGTGACCCGTCCGTCCACGCACACAACGCGATCCCTGAGGCACGCCACACCAGGGAAATCACAGGAGGCGACGCAATGAGTGACCCGATGAAGGTCCTGGCCCCCGAGCACCGGCGGCTCCGGATCGGCGACGCCTGGCGCGACGCCGCAAGCGGAGCCACCTTCGCCGTCGAGGACCCGGCCACCGGCAAGAGCATCGCCGAGGTGGCGGACGCCGACGTCGTCGACGGGCTTGCCGCGCTGGACGTGGCGAGCAAGGCAATGGCGCAGTGGGCGGCGACCCCGCCACGGAAACGGTCAGAGTTGTTGACCGCGACGTACCGGGCACTGACCGAGCGATCCGAGGAGATCGCCCGACTGATAACGCTCGAGATGGGCAAGCCGCTCGCCGAGGCTCGGGCAGAGGTGGGCTACGGCGCCGAGTTCTTCCGCTGGTTCGCCGAGGAGGCGGTGCGCGTCGAGGGGCGCTACAGCACCGCTCCCGCAGGTGGATATCGCATCCTCACCGTGCCGAAGCCGGTCGGACCGTGCGTCTTCGTGACGCCCTGGAACTTTCCGTTGGCCATGGGTGCCCGCAAGATCGCTCCTGCGCTGGCTGCGGGCTGCACGACGATCACCAAGCCGGCAGCCCAGACGCCACTGACCATGCTGTTCCTGGCCCGCATCATGGAGGAGGTCGGCGTCCCCCCGGGCGTCGTCAACGTGGTGACCACCAAGCGTGCCGGCGAGGTGGTCTCAGCACTGCTCGCCGACAGTCGGACCCGCAAGCTTTCGTTCACCGGGTCGACCGAGGTCGGGCGCGTGCTGCTCCGACAGGCCGCGGACAACGTGCTGCGCACCTCCATGGAACTGGGCGGCAACGCCGCCTTGATCGTGTGTGCCGACGCGGACCTGGACGTCGCGCTCGACGGCGCCATGGTGGCCAAGATGCGCAACATCGGGCAGTCCTGCATCGCGGCCAACCGGATCTACGTCGAGGAGCCGGTGCGCGAGGAGTTCACGGCGCGCTTCGTCGAGCGGATGGGCGCGCTCTCGGTGGGCCATGGTCTCGACGACGGCGTGGACGTCGGAGCGTTGATCGACAACACGTCGGTCACCACGATCGACGAGTTGGTCACCGACGCTGTCGATCGCGGCGCCCGGGTCCTGGTGGGCGGCGAGCGTCCGGACGGGTCGGGCCACTTCTACCCGCCCACGGTCCTCGTCGACGTGCCCGACGACGCGCGGATGCTCAGGGCGGAGATCTTCGGCCCGGTCGCGCCGATCATCTCGTTCACGTCCGACGACGAGGTGATGGCGAAGGCCAACGACACCGAGCACGGCCTGGTCGGATACATCTTCACCCGTGACCTCCAGCGGGCGCTGCGGTTCGCCGAGGGGCTCGACACGGGGATGATCGGCATCAACCGTGGTCTGATATCGGACCCGTCAGCTCCGTTCGGAGGCGTGAAGCAGTCCGGGTTCGGCAAGGAGGGGTCGCACGAGGGCATCCTCGAGTACCTCGACCTCACCTACGCGGCGATCGACCTACCGTGACCGGCCTGATGCTCCGGGCGTACGCCGGGAAGCACCGCGCCCTGTGCGGACGCGACCTGGCCGGTCTCCACCCGGCGGACGGGAGCCGGGCCATGACCGGCCCGCGGGCACCCGGGACGCCGGCCACTACGCCGGCGTGCACACCGCCGCCGGGCGGGCGCGCCGACGCCATCCGGGCGGCCACCCTCGCCGACGCCGTCCCGGTCTCGCAGGTGGCCGGGACGTACGCCACGCACATCGCCGCCGACGTTCCGGAGAGGCACCGACATGCTTGAGACCGTCCGCGGACCACGCCAGCTGATAGTGGGCGAAGGGGTCGCCCAGAACATTCCACGAGTGGTGGCCGAGAGCGGCTCGCGAGTCCTCATCCTGACCGACCAGGTTCTTCTGGGGCAGCCGGGTGTGGCCGAGATCGTGGCCGCCGTGCGGGAGAAGGTCGCCGTCGTCGAGGTGTTCGCCGACGCGACTCCAGACGTGCCACTCGCCGATGTCGCCCTGGCCGTCTCGGTGGCTGCGGAGGTGGACGCCGACGTGATCCTCGCCATCGGGGGTGGCACGGTGATCGACCTCGCCAAGATCGTCGGCGTCATCCGGCGTCACGGTGGTACGCCGCGCGACTTCTACGGCGAGTCGAAGGTGCCGGGGCCGACAATTCCTCTCGTCGCGGTCCCGACGACGTCAGGCACCGGCTCCGAACTCACCCCCGTCTCGGTGTTGACCGATCCGGACCGTGAGCTGAAGGTGGGGGTCTCCAGCGTCCACATCGTGCCCGACTTCGCCATCGTCGACCCCGAACTCACCTACACCTGCCCTCCGACCGTCACCGCCCACTCCGGCATCGACGCGTTCTGCCACGCGGTGGAGAGCTACACGGCGCGACCTCGGGCCCACGGACCGCGCGACCCGGTGGAGCAGGTGTTCCTCGGCCGCAACCCGATCACCGACCACTACGCGCTCCTGGCGGCGGAGCGGATCGCCCGTAGCCTGCGTCGTGCGGTCAGGGACGGCGGCGACACGGACGCGCGGGCGGACATGTCCTACGGGTCCATGCTCGCCGGGCTCGCCTTTTCCCACGCGGGCAACGCGGCCCCGCACGCCCTCCAGTACCCCATCGGCGCAGCCACGCACACGCCGCACGGCCTGGGCGTCGGGCTGCTGCTGCCCTACGCGCTGGACGCGGCCAGGGATGCCATCGGCGACCGGTTGGCGATCCTCGCCGGGGTGTGCGGGCTCGACGTGACCGATGCCTCGGATGCCGAGGCCGCAGACACGTTCCTCACCTGGCTCGACGGGCTCCTTGCCGACATCGGCATCCCGCCCACCTTGGCCGACATCGGCGTGGCCCGCGCCGACCTCCCACGCTTCGCGGAGATGGCCAGTGGCGTCACCCGCCTGATCCAGAACCATCCGGGCCCGACCGACACCGCAAGCCTGACCGCGATCCTCGAAGCGGCCTGGACCGGGGATCGGACCAGACACGTCCTGACTTCGAGCGGAGATACCCCGCTAACCGGGTAATTGAACGTCGTCGCCGGCTGAATCGCCGAAACTCGAACAGAGCGCCTCCGTCAGCGCCGGTGGGCATCCGGGAAAGCGGCGATGGCCGTCTGCAGGTCGGTCAAGGGTCCGCCGTCGATCGGCGTGCGGGCCGCCAGCAACTGTTCGGTGCCGCGCCAGACCGCCATCGCGTAGTCGGCCTCGGAGGTATGGCAGAGCAGCCTGCCGGCGGGCGTGCTCAGCTGGAGTCCATGACGACGGGTACGGCGCACGGCGAAACTCCACGCGCTGGCGGCGCCGGTGAACAGATAGCTGGCGTCCCGGCCCGCTACCAGGGTCGCGACGCCGTTGAGCATGTCCGCGGCAGCGAGATACACCATCAACAACCCGCGAGACCCGAGCTGGCGGGAACTGTGGGCTCCACCCTCCCAGCGCAGGCTGACGTGTCCCAACTCGAACCCGGTGACCTGTGTTGGCGCGTCACCGGGTGCGTCGAACTCCACGACGATCACACCAACATGATCACACGCCCGGCCCACGGGCCCAGCTTTCGAACAGTGGCTGACGCCCGGTTACAGACCCGCGACCTCGTCGGGTGCGTTCACCATCGCGACAATGACCGGTGGGGCGCCCGCGACGCGGCACGCCCCACCGGCTACAGCAGCGGTGTCGTGTTGCTGATGTCGGGGTTGGGCCCTGCGACTACCAGGTAAGCAGGGCGGATCGGATCTCGGCGCGGAACAGCTCGGCGTTGATCGTCGCCACGGCGTTGTCCAGCGGCACCGTCGAGCAGGTGGTGCAGAGGTACTGGTTGTCCACGAACGCGCCGTACACGAAGACCCGCTCGCTCACGACGCCGCCCGACTTGACCGGCAGGGCCATCCTGCCCGCGTTGGTGCGGACATAGACCCAGCCGTTCGAGCAACCGACCTGGGCGCACGGCACGTTGTAGCTGCCGCCCTTGAAGTGGTTGCGCATGAGGGCGATGAACTGGGCGGCCACCCCGCCCTTACCCTGCGCGTTGGCCTCGGCCGTCACGATCGCGGCCAGCGCGCCACCCACGCCGTTGTTCATGGGCTGGTAGAACTCGGTGCGGAACTGCCCTGCGCCGAGCAGGGTACCGTCCTCCACCCCCTCGTAGAGCCGACCCATGTCGACGAGCGTGGTGAAGTTGCGCTTTCCGTCGAGGTACGCGCAACCGATCTGGTCCTGGCCGATGGTGGTCGAGGTCATCGCGGCCGCGTTCGCCGCGCCCTGGACCGCCCCCAACCCGTACCGCAGGACGATGCCTCTGGTCGTCCGGTTGTCGGAGATGGACATCATGTTGTCCTTGCCGAAGTCGAGGGTGCTGGTGACCCGGTTGGCCAGCACCTCGTCGGCCGGGATCGGGCAGGCGTCCTTCGTGTTCGCGTTGAACGGGCTGTTCGGGTAGTTGTAGTAGGTGAACGACGAGTTGAGCGATTCGCCGTTGCGTACGCTGCGCATGGCGGTCAGGTTGTGCACCGCCTTGATGGAGCTGGCCGGCTCGTACTGCAAGGTGGTTCGCAGGCCGGTGCTCTGGCTGCCGCCCACCCGCTTGAGGTAGAAGCCGAAGTCGGCGGTGGGTAGCCCATCGGCGTCGGTGTACGCGGGTGCGATGAGATCGGAAAGCCGCCGGGTCTCCGCGTTCACGTTGTCGATCATGAGAGCGTCGTACCGGCGTGCGCCGCCGACCAGATACGTGTCCACGTCGAACACTCGTGCCCCGTGCTGTGCCGCGATGTCGAGCGTCTGGCTCAGCGAGGTGAGGCCGAAATGCACCCAGGATGCCTTGGCGTCGCTGCCCGAGTTGTGCACCTGGATGAAGTTGTACGTCCCGTCGGCCTGACGCTCCAGGTTGGTGATCCGTCCGCCGAGGTCGTTCATCTTCTGCCGCACCGAGGCAGCGCTCTGGTTGAGCCACCACTGCCAGGACTTGGCATCGGTCCCGGTGTTGGCGACGTAGATTGCGGAGTACACCTTGGTGCCCCCGACGGTGTGCGTCTCCAGATCGATCAGACGCTTGACCGGGTCACCGACGTTGGGCTTGTTCGCCGCCAGGAAATCACCGACCGCCGCGGAGGTGACGCCGCTCGACCACCACCAGGTGCGCGCGGCGGAGCCGGTGTTGGAGACCATCACCACGGCATACCGGACCTGGCCGTTGATCACGTACGGATCGATGTCGACCAGCCGGGCGGTGTGCTGATTGATCTTCTGGCCCACCTCGGCGAAGGTGAGGCTGGGATACCACCACCAGCCGGGCACCGCGTACGCGCCCGAGTCACGGACCATGACGACGGTGTAGGTGCCGGCGGCTGCGTCGTACACCTCGATATCGGTCAACCGGGCGTCGTGCTCGTCGAGCCGGTCCGTCACGAACTGCTCGGTGACGTTGGTGTAGGACCACCATCCGGTGACGACGGACACCGACTTGTCATCGGTGAGCGCGTTGGCATCGGCCCGCGCCGGCCGCTGGCCGGTCCAGACGGCGAAGACGGTGGCGACGACGAGCGCCAACAGCAACGCGCCGAGCCGCTGAGGGCTGATGGGAACCGACGAGTTGGTGCGGCTGACGCTCAGCAGCCGATCGGTTTCTGTCATGGGGCCTCCCCTTCGGTCGCGCGGTACCGTCGCCGGCCCTCGCGCTGCCACGTGCCGGAAGTTCATGTCGTGTTCCTTTCCTCGATCTGATGGGCGGGACGATCCCGCCCATGGACGGTGGCACGCGTTTCAGCCGAGGGCGGGGCATCCTGGACTCCACTGGACACCGCTGGACACGGACAAAACGGGACCGGATTCCCGGGTAAATCCTGGTGACGGTCGGCAACGTCGAACCGACCTGCCGGGTACCGGCCATCACCCTCGACCCGGGTTCCGAGCCCCTGCGACGATCCCCCACCACTATGGATGGACGCGGTGGAAGCAAGCCCCTTCCCGGAGTCTGGGTGCATTGACGGATATCGGTCGATTTGCTGCCGGTGTCCAACCGGGTTGATTACGCTCCCGGATATCAGCGCCCACCGCCGGGCGGCCAGCACGCGGAGGCCGCATGTCCGACCAACGGGTTCGCCCCGACGCCAGACCGGCGATCGACCGTATGTCTGAGGCATCCCGTTCCACCCTCGCGATCGTGCACGGGGCCGCCGAGGTGCGGACGGCGCACGATCTGGCCGGGCTGCTGCGCCAGCTCCGGCGCCGGCACGCCCGGCAACAGGGCGACACCCCATTGACGTACCGGCAGTTGGCGGCGAAGACCGGCTGGTCGCGCGGCGTCATCGGGGAGTACTTCGCGGGAAACGTGCTGCCCTCGACCGAGCGCTTCGACATCCTGACCGGTCTGCTCGGCGCCACCGGAGCCGAGCAGGGGGCGCTGGCCACCGCGCGTGACCGGGTCGAGGAAGGTCGGCGGCAGCCGAATCCGGCCGACGGGCAGGAGGAAGCCGAGGTCCCGGTGGCCCAGGCGAGCGCCCCGGCAGCAGGTGCCGTGCGGAGATCGAGCGTCGTGCCGCACCAGCTACCACCGGCCCTGGCCAGCTTCATCGGCCGTACCGCGCAACTCGCCCAACTCGACGCCGCCGGTGGCGTCGACAACGGGTCTGCCGTCTTCGGGGCGGGTGGCTCCGGTGAACCCGCCGCGACGAGCGTGGTGCTGTCCGGCACCGCCGGGGTCGGCAAGACGACCCTCGCGGTGTACTGGGCGCACCGGGTCGCCGAGCGGTACCCGGACGGACAGCTCTACGTCAACCTGCGGGGATTCGACCCCGCCGGCCCGATGACGACGCCCGCCGAGGCGGTTCGGGGGTTCCTTGAGGCCCTCGACGTGCCGCCCGAACGCATCCCCGCCCACCTGCCCGCACAGGTGGGACTGTACCGAAGCCTTCTCGCCGGCCGGCGGATGCTGGTGGTGCTGGACAATGCCCACGACGCCGACCAGGTGCGCCCCCTGCTGCCCGGCAGCCCAGGCTGCCTGGCGTTGGTGACCAGCCGCAACCGTCTCGCCGGCCTGGTCGCCGCCGAGGGAGCCCGACCGATCACGGTGGACCTGCTCACCATCGAGGAGTCACGGCAGTTGCTGGCCCGGCGCCTCGGTGCCGACCGGTTGACGGTCGAACCACGGGCCGTCGACGAGATGATCGAGCGGTGCGCGCGGTTGCCGCTCGCGCTGGCCGTGGTCGCCGCCCGAGGAATGGCACACCCGGGGTTTCCCCTGGCCACCCTCGCCGCCGAACTGCGGCAGACGCAGCGCCTACGCGACGCGTTCGACGGTGGCGACGTCGGTACCGACGTGCAGGCGGTCTTCTCCTGGTCATACCAGAGCCTCACCCCGCCCGCCGCGCGCCTGTTCCGGCTGCTCGGCTGCCACTGCGGTCCGGAGATCGGGATATCCGCCGCCGCCAGCCTGGCCGGACTGCCCCGCGATCAGGTGCACCGACTGCTGGCGGAGCTGGCCAACGCCCACCTCGTCACCGAACACGCGCCGGGCAGGTTCGGCACCCACGACCTGCTGCGCGGGTACGCGGCCGAACTGGTCGAGAGCACCGAGACACCCGAGACCCACCGCGCGGCGATCCAACGCGGCCTCGACCACTACCTGCACTCGGCACACAACGCCGCGCTGCGGTTGCAGCCCAGCTGGGATCCGATCCCCCTGGCCGCTGCCCCACCCGGGGTGGCGCCCGAGGCGATCAGCGACCACGGCCACGCGTTGGCCTGGTTCACCGCCGAGCATCGCGTCCTCCTGGCGGCAGTCGCCCACGCGGCGCGGATCGGCTTCGAGGGGCACGCGTGGCGGCTGGCCCGCACCCTGGTGGACTTCCTGCAACGCCGGGGCCACTGGTTCGACCTGGTCGACGCGCAGCAGACCGCCTTGGCCGCGGCGCGGCGGTCGAACGACCCGTCCGGGCAGGCCAGCGCCCACCGCGACCTCGCCCGGGTGCTGGCCCGGACAGGCGAGCGGGAAAGGGCGGAGAGTCACTACCGTGCGGCACTGAAGCTCTTCGGTGAGCTCGACGACTGCACCGGCCAGGCGCGTACCCATCGGGCGTTCGGCGCGATGCTGGATCGGCTCGGTCGGCACACCGAGGTCCTGTACCACGCGCAACGGGCCGCGGATCTGTATCGGGCCGTCGGTCACCTGTCCGGGGAGGCCAGCGCGCAGAACGGGATCGGTTGGGCGTACGCGCAACTCGGCCAGTACGGGCCGGCGCTCGAACACTGCCGACGGGCATTGGTACTGCTGCGCCGAACCGACGACCGGCACGGCGAGGCGAACACCTGGGACAGTCTCGGCTACATCTACGACCGTCTCGGTCGCCACCGTCGAGCCGTCCGGTGTTACCACCGGGCGCTGCGCCTGTTCGTGCAGATCGGTGACCGGTACGACGAGGCGGAGAGCCTGATCCGGCTCGGTGCCAGCCGACGCTCGTCGGGCGACCGGGCGGGTGCCGTGCACACCTGGCAGCGGGCCCTGCGCATCCTTGACGACCTCGGTCATCCCGACGCGGATTGCGTCCGCGAACAGCTCGTCCGCATCACCCGGGGCGGGCGACACGAGCTGGTGACGAGCAGAAGAGCGCGTCCGATCGGTCGTAGCTCAACGCGACGCAGGCGGTGGGACCAGCGACCGCCAGACGCGCCACGGCGTCCGGGATCGACGTGAGCAGTGCGTCTTCGATGCTCCGGCACGGCGTACGACATTTTCTGAGACTTACCGCGACCAAGGGGTAGCGCATCGCTGTCCGTCGTTGGAATGATGACCGCCAGCGCATTGCTGATTCCGGTGTCAGCGCCAAACGGAGGGCCTATTTCCGTGAAGCACGACCATTCACCTGTTCTGCCAGGTCACGGCGCTACGGACTATGCGCGCTACATGCGGACGGATACTTTGCTCGGTCTACAACGAGCGCCAGACGAGGTCATACATCGCGACGAGCTGCTATTTCAGGTGGTGCATCAGTCGACGGAGTTGTGGCTGAAACTGGCTGCGGCTGAGCTGGTGGAGGCGACCACCCAGGTGACTGCCGGCCGGCTACCGGCCGCGGAGGCGCTGCTGATCCGAGCGACGCTCGCGGTCCGCCTGATCACCGAACAGCTGGAGATGCTGCGCTATCTGTCCCCTGTGGACTTCCATGCGATGCAGCCCGCGCTGGGCAATGGTTCTGGTGCGGAGTCGCCAGGCTGGCGGCAGCTCCAGGCAGCCAGCCGACAGCTCGGCCATGCCTTCGACGAACAGCTTGCCGCCCACGGTGTCCCGGCGACCGACCTGTGCCCGGCGGACCCGTCGGATCCGCTGCACCGGCTCGCCGAGGCGATGGTGGAATGGGATGAACGGGTGTCAGTGTGGCGGGTGCGCCACTACCAGGTGGCACTGCGAATTGGCGGTCATCCCCCGGCTGGTAACCCCGGCAGCCCGGCGAACATGCTGGCAAAACTCGCCGGACACCGATTCTTTCCCCAGTTGTGGCAGGCGCGGCTGCGCCCCACCACTGACGAATAACCCTGCCGAGCCTTCAGCGTCTGCGGTACGCGGCATATCCGGCGACCGTCAGTGAGGTTCGTCTCGTCGACTTCGAGGGGTGGCACGTGCGTCCATTGATTCACTGGTTGTCGCGCCCGACTGAACCGCGCAGCTTTCCCTACTCACCGGTGCTGAAAGAGTTCCACCGTGTCGGCAAACATTTCGCGGGAAAGAGCTTCCTCGCCCTGCTCGACAGCGCCCGACAGGCGATGACCCGTCAGGGCCCCGGCAGCGACGACGCCGCGACCCGTCAGCTGGCCGCCTTCCTGGACGTCGCACTCGACAAGTGGGACGGCCGGTACGACTACCGCAGCTACCTCGCCCTGCGGCTGCTCCGACTGCCCTGTGGACCAGACGATCCGACCCCGGGCGCGCAGACCGCTGCCCGGCGGCAGACCCGGGATCGGCTCCTCGTCCGCCTGGTCGCCGACACGCTGGCGTTCGAGTTGGCTGCCGCCGCGCGCACCACCGAACTACTTCCGCAGCAGAGACCGGGGGCAGCGGTGGTCGTCAAACGCTGCCGACTCGGTGTCCGAGCCGTCGCGCCCGCGCTGGCCCGTCTCGGCATGGCCGAGGTGGTCGGGGCGCACGCCCCGACCACAACCGCGGCCAACCTGCACACCATCGCCCGTGACCTGGCCCTGCCCGGGGATCCGTCGCTGCGGCTGACCATGTTGCCGGTCCACGTGACGCACGACGAGTACCTGTTCATCCGGGTGCTCCAGGGCTACGAGTGCCTTTTCGCCGGGGTCGCCGACGAACTTCGCGCGACGGTCGCCGCACTGGCCGGGCAGACACCGGCCACCGCCGTCGACCGGCTCGGGTACGCGGGCGACCTGCTGCGCACCGCCGGTCCACTCTTCTCCCTCCTGGCCACCATGCAGCCCGAGTCGTTCCGTACATTCCGGCAGTACACCGAGGGCGCCAGCGCGATTCAGTCCCGCTCGTACAAGCTGATCGAGTCGCTGTGTCGCACCCCGCAGGCGGATCGGCTCGACTCGGTGGCCTACCAGTCGGTGCCGGAGATACAGGCCCGGGTACGCGGCGGCCAGCCGACGGTTGACCAGACCTACCGGTCGGCGGTCGCCGAGGGCCGGCTCACCGGCGCCGACGGCATCCTGGTGGCGCGACGGATGGCCGCATTCGCCGGTGCCCTGTCGCAGTGGCGCCGTACCCATCTCCGGGTGGCGGTGTCGATGCTCGGTGCCCAGACCGGCACCGGCTACACCGAGGGCACGCCGTACCTCGCGGCGATAAGCACCGCACCGGTCTTCACCGCCACGACCACCGATCCGCCTGCGACCGACCCGTCTGGAAAGCGCTGCGCATGAGCCAGCCCGAACACAGCCCCCGATGCCTCGACGCCGGCCCGCACGCCGCCCTGCGCGCCGAGTTCCCGCTGGTGCACACCTGCGTCTACCTGAACAGCAACTCCACCGGCGCGGTGCCCAGGGGCGGCGAGCAGGTGTTGCACGACTACTGGGAGACGCTGCGCACCTGGCGCGACGACGTCTGGCAGGACTGGCACATCGGCCTGGACCGGTACGCCGACTCGGTGGCCGCGCTGATCGGCGCACCACCGGGCAGCGTGCTCACCGATGCGAATCTGAGCACCTTCCTGGCCCGGGTGGCGTCCTGCTTCGACTACCGCAAGCCGCGCAACCGCGTCGTCATCACGGATCTCGACTATCCGACGGTGCCGTTCATCTTCCGCGCGTACGGCCGATATGGGGCCGAGGTCGACGTGGTCGGCACCGGCGGCCCCCACCTCGACCAGGAGGCTGTCGAGGCCCGGCTCGACGAGCGGACGCTGCTGGTGTGCGTACCCCACGCCAGCTTCACCTCCGGCGCCACCGTCGACCTGTCCCGCCTGGTGGCCCGAGCCCACCAGGTCGGCGCGCTGGTGGTGGTGGACGCCTTCCAGACCGTCGGGGTGATGCCGTTGGATGTCACCGCGCTCGGCGTCGACGTGGTCATCGGCGGTTCCCACAAGTGGCTGTGCGGTGTCGGCACCGGATTCCTCTACGTCCGGCCGGACCTGGTGCCACGGCTGACTCCGGCCGCCACCGGCTGGCAGGCCGGCGACCGCGCGCTGACCTTCCGACCGTCATCCGGCTGGGCTACCGGTATCCGTCGCTTCGCCGGCGGCACCCCGTACCCGCTCACCTCCCTGATCTCCCAGATCGGTCTGGACCTGCTGCTCGGTGTCGGTATCGACGCGATCCGGCGGCATTCCCTGGCGCTCACCCAACGGCTGCTGGACCGGGCCGAGGCCGCCGGGATCGTCGTGGTCAGCCCCGCCAGCATCGCCCGGCGAGGCGGGGTGGTGTGCCTGGACATCCCTGACGGTGAGGCCGTCAAGCGGCGACTGGCCGCCCGTGACGTGATCTGTAGCTGGCGCAGCTATCTGCGGGTCGGCCCGCACGTCTACAACACCCTCGACGAAATCGACCTGTTCATGGATGCGCTGGAAGAGGAGCTGCACCGGTGACCGTCACTCTCTCACCACGAGCATTGATGAGTTTGCTCGTCAACGGGCCCAAGGCCATGGACGTCCTGCACACGGCGCTCGACCTGGGACTGCTCGACACGCTGGAGCCCGGACCGGTCCGCCTCGACGCGCTGGCCACCCAGTTCGGGGTGCTCCCGCTGCGGCTGTACAAGTTCCTCGACTGCATCGAGAGCCTCGGCTTCGTCACCCGCGACGAGCACGGCGACGACATCGGCGCGACCAGCTACCGAGCGGTGCCAGGGCTACGCGACGCGGTCAACGCGGTCGTCGGGCCGGGCGCCACCGAGCGGGACAGGGACCGCTACCCGTGGCGGCAGTTGCACGGCCGGCTGGCCGAGAGCCTACGCGGCGAGGTCAGCATCGACGACGGGTTCGCCTGGCCGCCGAAGACCGCCGCACAGACCGCCGAGTTCGAACGCAGCATGGCCCTCGGGCTGGGACCGGCCATCGAGACGGTACGCCGGCATTCACATCGACTCTGGTCGGACCGGCACCGCCTGCTGGACGTCGGCGGCGGCGACGGGACGCTCGCCGCACACATCCTCGACGCCGCGCCGAACCTGCGGGCCGACGTGTACAACCTGCCGGCGGTGGCACCACTGGTGACGGCCACCCGGGACAGCCGCGGTCACTCGGATCGGCTCGGCTTCGTCGGCGGCGACTTCTTCACCGAACCCCTACCGCGCGGCTACGACGCGCTGTCATTCGTCCGAGTCCTGCACGACTGGCCCAACGCCGTGGCCCGCGACCTGGTGCAACAGGCGTACGCGGCGCTGGAGCCCGGCGGGTTGATCCTGGTCTGCGAGGAGTTCCGCACCCCGGACCGGCTCGCCATGCAGTTCTTCTGGAGCTACTTTCTGATCGGCGTCGACAGCAGCGTCAGCCGCCTCCGCGAGGTGGACTTCTACACCACCCTGCTCACGGAGACCGGCTTCCACGACGTGGCAGTGCTTCCGGGCACCTGGGAGCTTGTCACCGCGTACAAACCGATCCGATGACCCCGCCCCCGCCGGTAGCAGGTTCGTTCCGCTGGACTCATTCGGTGGTGACGGGGACCGTAAGGCGAACGGTGCAACCCGACGCCCCTCTGGTCTCGATACCTTGATGACACAGAGGGGCGTCGTTGGTTGGCAGGGCCGGGTGCGGCATCGGCCGCCTACGACACCGCTGTCTCAGTGACCTGTGCTAATAGCCGTAGATCATCTTGTAGGCCACCTCGGGCAGGAACTGCCCGGCGCTGGATCCGCCACCGACTCCGCAGTTGCCGTCGGACTCACCAGGTGTCTTGAGCCACAGCAGCATTTCCGCGCCGCCGCCCATCCGGCTGGGTGTGCCGATCTTGCGGCCGCCGGGGTTGCACCACTGACCGTTGGAGCCGTTGCCGTTGCGACTGGTGTCGATCACGTACGGCTTGCTGTATCCGAACCTCTGTAGCGCGGAAGCGACCTGATTGCCGTAGTTGGTGTTCTCACCCGTGGTGAAGTAATTCGAGACGTTCAGCGCGAAGCCACGTGCGTTGGCCACGCCGGCCATGTTGAGCCGTTGCGCCATCGTCTGGGCGTCGACCCAGCGGGGATTTCCGGCGTCGATGTAGGCCCAGGTGTTGGGCGCCTTGGACCGGAACTGGCCGACGGCGCGGGAGAGCATCCCCACTCGGTCGTTGATCTGCGCCTGGCTCATGCAGTTGAAGTCGCCAAGGGAGTCCGGTTCGAGGACCACTACGGCAGGACGGCTGCCGATGGCGGAAGCGAAGGCGGCGATCCATGAGTCGTAGGCGGCGACGCTGCCGGCGCCACCACCGGAGTGGCCGCCGCACGCGTCTCGGCCGGGAAGGTTGTAGGCCACCAGCAGCGGAAGCTTGTCGACAGCGTCTGCGGCACCCACATAGCCCCTGACCGCGCTCCCGATGTCGCCGCTCCAGTTGCCGAACCACCTGGCCATCGGCTTCTGCGCGATCTCGGTGCGGATGGCGGCGGCGCGTCCGTCGCGCGGGTTCGCGGCCGCCCACGTCGCCGGGCTCGAGTTGGGGTCGACGTAGAAGCCGCTGGTCTGGCTGATCGGATCCGCGTACGCAGCTGGCGCCCCGAGCAGGATCGCGGGAACCGCCAACGCCAGGGCCGCGGCAAGTCTCCAGGGACGGGTCCATCGTTTCATGAACAGTCTCCTCCGGGGAAAGCTGGAAGCGCTTCCAGCGATGTACATCCATATGTTTCGAGCTGATGGTCGGGAAATATCAGGCAGATGTCAAGGGGAGTCGCCCTCCCCACAAGATCGATGTCCAGGAATATCTGGGACCGCTTCCAGCCTGACGAGCGGCGGCGGTGAGCCACCTCGACGCCGTCGATACCGGCCGATACGATCGTTCAGCGACAACGGCACCGGCCGGTGGTAGCGGCTGCCCGACGTCGGACGGGAAGGACTCGGCATGGCGATGGCAGCGCAGCGGCCTCGGCGGCAACCGACCCTCGACGAGGTGGCCGAGCGCGCCGGCGTGTCACGTTCCGCCGCGTCCCGGGTCATCAACAAGGCACCGCATGTCAGCCGCGCCACGCGCGACGCCGTGGAGCGCGCCATCAAGGAGATGGGCTATCTACCCAACCGCACCGCACGGGCCCTGGCCACCCAACGGACGGGGATCGTCGCGCTCGCGGTCTCCCATGACGATCCCGAGCTTTTCGCCGACCCGTTCTTTGCGCAGGTCATCGTCGGCGTGTCCGCGGCGCTCGAGGAGACCGACCTTCACCTGCTGCTGTGCCTTGCCAGCTCCGGCCGGGGCCGCTCCCGGCTGACCAACCTGCTGCACACGCGCGGCGTCGACGGCATCATGCTGATGGCGCTACACGGCGACGATCCGCTGACTCACATCGTGCGTCGGGCCGGCCTACCCACCGTATACGGCGGCCGGCCATTGGATTTCGAGCCACAGTGGTACGTCGAATCCGACAACGTCGGCGGCGCGCGACTCGCCACCGACTATCTCATCAGCCTCGGCCGAACCCGGATCGTCACCATCACCGGCCCCATGTCCACCGACGTCGGCCGCGCTCGTCACCGCGGCTACCGCGAGGCGATGATCATGACTGGACTGACCCCGTACGCGACGGCAGAGGGCGACTTCACCGAGACCGGCGGTGCCGCAGCGATGAAGTCACTGCTTGACAGCCACCCCGACCTCGACGCCATATTCGCCGCCAGCGACAACATGGCAGCGGGCGCCCTACGCGTCCTCCTCGACGCCGGCCGGTCCGTCCCAGCCGACGTGGCCGTGGTCGGCTTCGACGACCTCGGCATTGCCGAGCGAACCGATCCGCCGTTGACCACCGTCCACCAGTCGGTCCAAGCCCTGGGCCAAGAAATGACCCGCATGCTCGTCGAACTCATCGCGGGACACGAACCTCCGTCCCTCATCCTGCCCACGAAGTTGGTGCTACGCGACTCGGCATGATCCGCGACCAAGGCCAACTGGCCGGGACGCCATGAATGTGGGAGCCGACCGCCAAGCTCTACCGCCGGACGAGCACCTCGAATATCGAGAGGTACGACATCGGCTCGCGAATGGGCTACGGCGAGGGCATCTGAGAACGGCTAAGGCCGTGCACGCGGCGCGTCAGACGCTACGAGACCACATGCCCGTTGTGGAGTGCCTGTGTGATGTCCTGCCGCAGTTGCACTGCCTCTTCGTCGCGGTCGCACAGCAGCAGAACCTTGAACGGGGTGACCTGCCCCTGCGGTCGGCCGAGCGGGCTGGCCCAGTGGCGAACTGCCCGGGCGAGGATACGCAAGAGCATGTGCCGGTCCTGGGCGCTGTCCGGCAACAGCTGGGGTGCGTTGTCCACGATCACCAGGTAGCCGTCCGCCGGCAGCCAGTGGTTTCGTCCCTGGTCCCCCGCTCGGCTACGCGTGGGGTGGGACGGCTGGGTTCGCGGCGGGCGCTTGGTCGAACTCGTCGCGGTTGCGGGCGATGTCGCGCTGGTGGTCGCGAACCCAGAGAACAAGTCCGTCCACGGCCTCGCTCAGTGAACGACCGAGTGGCGTCAGGGCATATTCGACCCTCGGGGGTACTTCCGGGTACGCGGTCCTGGTCACCAACCCATCGCGGGTGAGGGCGCGCAGCGTCTGGCTGAGCATCCGTTGGGAGATGCCGGCGACCTGCTCGTGCAGCGCGGTGAAGCGCAGCGCGCCGGACGCCAGGGCCGTGATGGTCAGCAGCGTCCACTTGTCACCGACCCGCGCCAGTACGTCACGGACGAGCTCGATCGTCTGTACGCAGTCCGGCGTGATCCCGCGCTGTGCGAGTTCGGCACCACGGAAACGTGTCAAGGCTCTTTGTTCCTCCACCGTCAGTAGCTGACTTCGAAGTGCGTATCGGAAAGCCGGACTAAATCCGGTGGACGTACGTTTCTTACTGATCGTAACTGGCGTGCGGCCACCCCCTGTGTGGCCGTGACTGCGGAAGGAACGGCATGGTCCGACACGACACGTTCACGATCTCGCGGCACCTCGACGTGCCGCCGGGCGAGGTCTTCACGGCCTTCGCCGACTCCACGATCAGGCAGCGCTGGTTCCGACTTCCCGGCAGCGGAGCGTCGTACGAGCACGACTTCCGGGTGGGCGGTGGCGAGACGGCGCGCAGCACCTTCACCGGGCTGGACACGGCGCCCGAGCGGTTGGAGTACCGGTCACGGTACATCGACATCGCGGGTACCCACCGGATCGTCTACGGCTACGAGGCCGTCGTCGACGACGACCTGCGATGGACCTCGCTGGTCACCGTCCAACTCGACGTTGAGGCGGACGGAACCCGCCTGCACTGGACCGAGCAGGTGGCGTTTGTCAGGTACACGGAGGACGGCAGTGCGGACCTGGCGCACCTGCGCGGCGGGTGCGTGCTGCGACTGAACGGCCTTGACGCGGCCCTGCGATCCGGGCACCCGCGTCAGCACCGGCGGTGAAAGTGCGTACTGGATTCGGGATTGGTCCGTACGGCACCGGTTGTTGATGCAACGGGCAGCTCACATCGTTGTGCGTGGTGACGGTCGGTCTTAGTGGCTTGGTCAAGGCGCTGCGGGAACGGCGTGGCCGATGATCGGTCCCCGCTGGCCGAGCCTGCCGGGGTCACGGCACCGGTAATCGGTCACAGGTGGCGGTTAGCCTGCCGTCATGGGCAGCGCTGAACTAGATGAGTTGATCGTCGCCGACGCCGAGGCGCTGCGCGCGTGGTTGTCGGACCACCACGCCACATCGCCGGGCGTCTGGCTCGCCCTAACCAGGAAGGGCGGCACCGTCACCACGCTGACCTGGCAACAGGCGGTCGACGAGGCGCTGTGCTTCGGCTGGATCGACGGGCAGGCCCGAAAACGGGATCAGGAGTCCTCCTGGATCCGGTTCACCCCGCGCCGGCCGCGCAGTGCCTGGTCGCAACGGAATGTCGCGCACGTGGCCCGGCTGGAGTCGCAGGGGCGGATGCTGCCTGCGGGCCGCGTCGCGGTGGAGGCGGCGAAGGCGGACGGGCGGTGGGCGGCCGCCTACGCCCCGCCCTCGGAAGCCGAGGTGCCGGCCGATCTGCTCGCCGCCGTCTCCGCCGATCCCGCCGCCCAAGCCATGTTCGACGTGCTCACCAAGACCAACCGATTCGCCCTCATCCACCGGCTCAACGCGGTGAAACGGGCGGAGACCCGGGAGCGGAAGATCCGCGAATTCGTCGCCATGCTGGTCCGGCACGAGACGATTCACCCACAGAAGGCAAAGCCGCCGCAGTCGCCGTGAGGCGTGGGGCACGATCCCGGTCCTTCGCACTGCCGTGCTGCCCGCGTCTGCTCGGCTCGACGAGCGGCTGCCGCTCGGCTCGACGAGCGGCTGCCCGAGATCCTGCAACAAACCTGCACATCGCTACGCTTGCCTCATGGGCAAGCGCTTTCCTAGCCTGGCATTACATCGATGTTTCGCTCTACGGCCAGGCTGATGACACGAACATGTAGCCACTCTGCGGTGTCGAGCTGTGCAGGAGACGCCTCGCACCGTGCTCACTCCCCCGAGGAGACGAACAGTGAGAACTACAGTGCGACAAAGGCTGCTCGCCGTCGGCACCGCCGTGGCCGCCGCAGCCGCCGTTGCCCCGGCGCTGCCGGCGTCCCAAGCGTCCGGCTCGGCTGACGGTTTCGCCGCCGCGTCGGTAAGCGCCAACGCGACGAACCTCAGTCTCGGGGCCGGCGCCGACGGCTCCAGCAAGGCCAGCGGCACCAGCTACGGCAATGTGATCGACGGCGACATGGGCAGCTACTGGTCGCCGACCGGCACGACCGGTCGCATCTCCGTCAAGTGGGGCGCCGCTACCACTGTGGCGTCGGTGAACATCCGGGAGGCAGCCGGCGCGGTAGGTGTCGTCGGCTCCTGGCGACTCGTCAACAACGACACCGGCGCCACACTGGCCAGTGGTGCCGGGGCCGGGGTCATCAACTTCCCCGCCACCTCGCTGAGAAAGATCAACTTCGAGATCACCGGTGCGAGCGGCACGCCGAGGATCGCCGAGTTCGAGACGTACGCCTCAGGTGCGACGCCCGGGCCGACGACCCCGCCCCCGACGACCGGGCCGACCACCCCGCCACCGAGCACACCCCCACCGGCCAGCCCGCCCCCGCCGTCGAGCGGCACGCTTTACGTGGCACCGACCGGCACCGACAGCGCGGCCGGCACGCTTGCGAACCCGACGACGCTCACTTCCGCGATCACCCGGATTCCCGCAGGCGGGACGATCTTCCTGCGCGGCGGCACCTACCGCTACTCGCAGACCATCACCATCGCTCAGGGCAACAACGGCACGTCGAGCGCACGCAAGAACATCTTCGCGTACGCGGGTGAGACCCCGATCCTGAACTTCTCGGCGCAGAGCGAGGACCCAGCCAACCGGGGCCTGGCGGTGGGCGGATCGTACTGGCACATCCGCGGCATCATCGTCGAGCGGGCCGGCGACAACGGCATCCTGCTGGCCGGCAACAACAACATCATCGAGCGTACGATCACCCGCCACAACCGGGACTCGGGGCTGCAACTCTCGCGGCTGATCGCGAACGCGCCCCGCGACCAGTGGCCCTCCAACAACCTCGTGGTGAGCACGGTGTCACACGACAACGTCGACTCCGACGGCGAGGACGCCGACGGTTTCGCCCCGAAGCTGACCGTCGGCCCCGGCAACGTCTTCCGTTACACGGTGGCCCACAACAACATCGACGACGGCTACGACCTCTACACCAAGAGCGACACCGGGGCCATCGGCGCGGTGACCATCGAGTCCTCCCTCGCCTACACCAACGGCACCTTGAGCAACGGTGGTCAGGCCGGCAACGGCGACCGCAACGGATTCAAGCTCGGCGGCGAGGACATCGCGGTGAACCACACCATCCGCGGCAACATCGCCTACGCCAACGGCAAGCACGGGTTCACCTACAACCGCAACCCCGGCACGATGACGGTGTCGAACAACGCCAACATCGGCAACGCCGAGCGCAACTTCAACTTCGACGGCGGCTCCTCGGTGTTCCGAAACAACACCTCGTGCAACGGCGGCTCGAACGACCGGATCATCGGCAACTCCGACAGCTCGAACCAGTTCTGGTCCGGCACCAACGGATCCCGGTGTTCCTCGTACACCGGTGCTCTGGGCTGGTCCTTCGCCTCCGACGGTCGGCTGGTCGTGACCTTCGGCGGACGAGTGGTCACCCCGTAACGAGCGCGGCCGATGCCGGCGCCACCGCCGAGGTGACGCCGGCACCGGCCCTGGTCCACCAGGTCAACGCCGGCTGCGGTACGAAACCACGGTGCCCGGGCGACGTCAGCTCGCCACCTGCCGGGACGCCCTCGCGAAGCGCCGTTCGACATCGGGGAGGCGAAACCTGCCGTTCGAACGGGAGCCTACCGGGGGTCGTCGGTGTCAAGATCGGCGCCCACATCTGCCGCCGGCCGGGCATCACAGTACGTGACCGAGGACGGGAGAACCCGGCGCGCGGTCGTGCCGGGAAGACCATGCATGTCGTTGCCCGGCCGGCTGTTCGGTTTGCTGGTTGCGGGACTTGCCGGATGATTGCCTCTGTGCAGCGGCGTGACGTCATTGGGGAGGTCGCACAGCGCATTCCCGCACCCGACGGCCCTGGATGTCTCCGCGTTGCTGTCGACGGCCCGGACGGATCCGGCAAGAGCACGTTCGCCGACGAACTAGCCGCGGCCGTGCGCGCTCTCGGCCGCCGTGTCGTGCGGATATCACTCGACGACTTCCACAACGTCCGAGCGGTCCGGTACCGACAGGGACGCGAGTCGCCGGAAGGCTTCTGGCAGGACTCATACAACTACCTGCGATTCCAGAGCGACGTCCTGGATCCGTTCGGCCCGGCCGGCTCCCGGCGATACCGGCCAGCCGCGCATGACCTCACGACCGACATCATCCTCGACCCGGAACCCCTTACTGCCCCTCCTGGGACGGTGCTCGTCGTCGACGGGCTCTTTCTGCATCGGGACGAGATCGTCACGGCCTGGGACCTGTCGGTGTTCCTGGATGTCCCCTTCGATGAAACGGCCAGGCGTATGGCCGCTCGCGACGGCACGAATCCCGATCCAGAGCACCCGAGC
Organism: Micromonospora sp. NPDC000442; assembly: GCF_042898635.1. Classification (NCBI taxonomy): domain Bacteria; kingdom Bacillati; phylum Actinomycetota; class Actinomycetes; order Micromonosporales; family Micromonosporaceae; genus Micromonospora; species Micromonospora sp. NPDC000442. Next base: position 256,823 of record NZ_JBIAYZ010000008.1, read on the forward strand.
ATGCGGCGCTACGTGGAGGCCCAGCGCATCTACTTCAGAACATGCTCCCCGCAACGGCGAGCCGATATCCTCATCGACAACCGCGATGTCAGCGCTCCGCGGATCATCGGCAAATGACGTACTCATCTGGCCTCCGTCGACCGAGCGTTAAGTTGCGTGACAGGTCGGGGTGGGTCGAACACTCGGTCGTGCCGGAGTGCGGTCAGCGTGTCCGGGTCGCCCAGGCCGGCTGCTGGGGCTCGTCGTTGTGCACGATGATGTCGGCGTGATCGGTCGGGCGGACCGTAGCGAAGTAGAACTGTTGGGAGGGGATGTACCGTTCGCGCCAGCGGCGTTCGACGTCAGCCCGGGATGATACCCGGCTCTCTCGGATCACGGCACGATCCACCGTTGCATCGAGGTCGGTCGACACGAAGATGCGCAGATCCCACCGATCAATCAATTCCGGGCGCATGAGGAAGACGCCGTCGAAGATCAGCACGGCGTCGGCGGGGGCAGTCGTGACCGGTGGGGACAGGACGGCATCCGAGGTGTGGTCGTAGACGGCGTGTTGGAAGCGTCGATCCCCGCCCGGGCCGAGCGGATCGAGCAGAAACCGGTTCAACGAATCGTAGTCGTGGGTGTCGAAGTAGCAGCCTTCGGCCGAGTACTCGCCGCGCGGATAGCGGCGTGCGCGAGGGAAGAGGAAGTCGTCGATTGTCGCGCGGACGACGTCCCGGCCCTGTGTGCGCAGGATGGCGGCCAACTCGTCGGCGAGTGTGGTCTTGCCGGCGGCGGGTGCTCCGTCGATGGCAACCCGCGTCGGGTGTGTGACCGTAACGGATCCGAGTTCCTCAGCCAGGCAGGCGAGCATCTCGTCGCGGGTGCCTTGATCCATGTCCTACCCCTCCTACCCGCGCGGTCGACACCCGCATCATCCTCTGCCTCGTAGGACCCCGGTCTGTTCAGGGCTGACCGCCCATAGCCCCAATCCGTCACCCGAACTGCACGCGACGTTGCGTAGCGAGCGACTCGCGGCAATGAGGACTTGGCCGTGCCGGAGTTGGACCGGGATCAGCGACTGCTGACACGAGGTCAGGCGGGATGCGGGTCAAGCCTGGTAAGGCGGGGCTAAACCCCAGCCCCAGTGTGGTACCGGTGCATGCCGGATCGGGTCTGCATCGGGTTGGGAATTACGTACCGCCAACCGGGTGCCCCACTCGAGGTAGCTCGTGAAGGCGGCGCGGAACTCCGCATCGTCGGGTAGGCCGACCTCGTCGGCGGCGTCCATCATCAGGTTGACCCACCGCCGACGCTGCGCCTCGCTGATCGCCTTGCCCAGATGCCTACTGCTGATCGGGCGATGCTGAGAGCCCTACTCCTGCCATGCGGTCACTTCGCGCAGAGCGCGGCGTCGACGAAGGCGGCCCGGTCGGCGGCGACAGAGCCGTCCGTGACCGACCCGTTGAGCGAGGTGACCACCAGGGTCGCCGCGCGACCGTCGTCGGTGGCACCGTTGACGGTCGAGTAACCGGGGATGTCACCGCCGTGGCCCCACGCCACCCCGCCGCAACTCAACGGGGTGCGGAAGAGACCGAGCCCGTACCCCACGCCCGATCGCGGATGCAGCGCGACGGTGGTCCGCATCTCGGCCAGCTGCGCAGGTTTGAGCAGCTGGCCAGCCAGCAGGGCCCGCAGGAACGTGTTGAGATCGGCCGGGGTGGAGACCAGTTGGCCGGCGGCCCAGCCCCAGCTCGGGTCCATCCGGGTGAAGTCGAGCAGTTCGCCGGTGGCTTCATCGAGCTGGTAACCCTTGGGATGCCTGCCGCGGATACCTTCCTCACCGACCTCGGGCGCGTAGGTGTCGCGCAGACCTGTCCGCTCGATGACCCGGGTGGTGACCAGCTCGTTGAAGGGCCGGCCGGTGACCCGTTGGGCGATCAGGCCGGCCAGCAGGTAGTTGGTGTTGCTGTAGGCCCAGTCGCCGGCCGGTCTGCCTTCCCTGGCGTTGGCCATGTCGAGCAGGTCCCGGGGCTCGAGGTAGATGTGCTGGTACGGCGGGATGTCGATCATTTCCGGGAACATCGTGTCGGTGTAGTCGGGCAGGCCGCTGGTGTGCTGCAGCAGTTGGCGGACCGTGATCGCATCTGCGTCCACACCGGGGCTGCGCACCAGACCCGGCAGGTATGTCTCGACCGACTCGTCGAGATCCACTGTGCCTTCGCCGACGAGCTGCAGCACGACGACGGAGGCGAACATCTTGCTGGCGCTGCCGATGCGTACCCGGCCGTTCTTCGGCACCTTCGCGCCGGTGCGCAGGTCGCCGACCCCGGCCGTGTAGTGCCGGGTCCGGCCGCGACGGTCCCGGACGGCGGCCAGCGCCCCCGGGTGCCGATCGGTACCGACCAGCTTCTCGATGCGTTGCCCGATGGCGTCGGGACGGGCCTCGGCCCGGGCGGTGCCGGCCGGGCCGGCGGCCGTGAGACCGCCCGCCGCGATCACCGCGGTCGTCGCCATGGCGAGGACCCGGCGACGCGACCGGGTGGGCCGGCGGAGTCGAGTGAGGTAAGTGGGCATGGCAGGCTGCTCCTTGACTGGGTACGGATGGCGGCCGGGCCGCCGCCCGCGCCAGGCGTACCCGGCACGGGCGGCGGGTCGTCCCGTCAGTGGCGGTTCGGGCGAAGGGATCGGGTCAGTTGACCGGCGACGGCTACCTGCCGGCGCACAGAGCGGCGTCGAAGGCGTCCAGGACCTGGAAGATGCCGTCGGGGACCGGGCTCGATTCGGCGGTGACCACGATGGTCACGGCACGTCCGTTGGCGGTGATGGCGGTACGGCTGGAGTATCCGTCGATGTCGCCGCCGTGCCCCCAGGCGCGACCGCCACAGGAGAGGTCATACCCGGTGGTGCCGAGACCGTAGTTCCACACCAGGTCCGGGAAGGCCTCGCCGCCGGGGAGCCAGACCTTGCTGTCGCGCATCTCGGCCAGGCGCTCCGGCGAGATCAGCTTCCCGTTCTGCAGCGCCACCAGGAACTTGTTGAGGTCACTCGGCGTGGAGATCATCTGACCGGCCGCCCAGGCGATGGAGGGGTCCACCTGGGTGATGTCGACCCACTTCATCGTCTCCGGGTCCGGCAGGTAGCCCTTGGCGTGCGGCCGGCGGATGGTCTTGTCACCGGCACCCGGCCAGTACGTCTCGTGCAGCTTGGCCGGCTTGAGGATCTTGTTGGTGATCACTTCGCTGATCGGGCGACCGGTGACCTTCTGCACCAGCAGGCCGGCCAGGATGTAGTTGGCGTTGCGGTACTGCACCTGCCCGCCGGGGGCCGGAGCGTGCGCCGGCTTGGCGAACGCCGAGTCAAGCATGTCACGCGGCTCGTAGTACCTATTGCCCCACACGGAGACGTCCGGCAGGTCGTACTCCGGCAGGCCACTGGTCATGCTCAGCAGGTGGCGAACCGTGATGGCGCGTCCGTCGAAACCCTCCCCCCGGACCAGCCCCGGCAGGTACGTCTCGATCGGCTCGTCCAGCTTCACCGTGCCCTCGTCGACGAGCTGCAGGACGGCGACCGCGGTGAACATCTTCGTGCTGCTCGCCATCCGCACGTACCCGTCGGTGGGCACCTTCACCCGCGTACGCGGGTCGTTGACACCGGCGGTGTAGTTGGTGACGCGTCCCCTGCTGTCCCTTACCGAGACCAGCGCCCCGGGCGCGACGCCGGCCTTGACCAGCGCGTCCAGGCTGCTCTGGATGGAGTCCTTCTTCGGGCGGTGCGCCTGCGCGGCGTCGGCGTACTGGATGCCGATGCCGGCGAACCCGACAAGTGCGACAAGCGCCAGTGCGGCGGCGGTGCGGCGGCCGAAACCGAACCGCTTGCGCGGCGTCGCGGTGCCGCTGCTCGGGGCGGTGGCGGTGTCAGTGCCCTTGTCGGAACCGGACCCGTCGGTGCGTTGCGGTGACATGGAATCTCCTGGTGAGTGTCCGGATCGGGCGCCCTGTGCGCCGATCCACGGAGCCGACGACGATTCGTCGGTGCCTGCGGTGGACTGGCTGACGGTCACTCCTTGACGCCGATGCTGTTGACCGGTGGCATCCGCAGGAGTGCACTGATGGGAGCGATGGTGGTGACCAGCGCGAGCAGTGTGGTACCGCCGATGATCGAAACCCAGCCGAGCGGCGGTACGTAGGGGATCAGCTGTCCGGTCATCATCCGGACCACCGAGACCAACGTGACGGCGGCGATGGCACCACCGATGAGCAGCGACGTGCCGAGCAGGCCGACCTGTTCCGCGTGCACCATCCGCTTGACCTGACGGGCCGTGACACCGACCAGGCGTAGCAGGGCCAGTTCACGACCCCGGGTCAGCGCCGCCATGATCATGGTGTTGGCGGCAGCGAGGGCGGCGTAGCCGACCATGACGCCGATGACCAGCTTGTTCATCCAGGCGCTGAGGGCCAGGTCGATGGCGAGCTGGGCGCCCACGGCCCCAGTGTCGATCAGGCCGCTGCCCGGGTACCGCTCGACCAGGCCGGCGAGCCCGGCGACGGCCTCGACGTTGCCCGGTTCGGTGCGGATCAGGACCTCGTCGTCGAGGTTGGTCGGGGTGTGGCCGTCGACCGTCTCCCGGTTGAGGGTCACGTCCCCGAAGGCAAGCCCGCGTTCGTAGATGGCGACCAGCCGCAACGTCACCGGGGTGCCGTCGCCGAGCCAGATCTCGACCTGGTCGCCGAGATCCGCTCCCAGCGTGGATGCCTGCAGGTTGGACAGTGCCACGGTGTCGCCACGCAGGTCGGCGAGGCTGCCCTCGGTGACCGACAGGTCCATGGTCCGATCGGCCCCGTCGGGGTCGATCGCCTGGGCACCGAAGGGTTCGGCACCCCCCATCACCGGCAGGATCACCGAGGTACGCCGGATCGGTGTGGCGGCGACGACGCCGGGCAGCTCGCGGGCGTCCGCCGCGGCGCTCGCCGGCAGCCCGACCGCCGACACCAGCGAGTGCTGGGCCAGCATCCCGTCGCGGGTCTGGGCGACGGCCTCCCGATCCAGGTTGTCCTGCAGGAACCAGATCGAGCCGCCGAAGCCGACCGACAGCACCAACGCGGTCAGCACGGTCGCCATACCCTGCGCGTTCGCCCGCAGGTTGGCCGCCGCCAGGTATCCACTGTCACCCCACACGGCGCGCAGCACCGGGCCGAGTACCTGTGCGGCGTACCGGTTGATCCACGGCGCGAGCAGTGCGGCGGCGAGCACGAAGACGAACAGCATGCCCAGCGCCGCGCCGAGTCCGGCCTGGCCACGCAGGGCGGTGGTGAACATGGTCAACGTGACCCCGCCGCCGAGCGCGATCAGACCGGCGACGAGCCGAACGAGGCTGCTGCGGGCCGGCTCCACGGCGATCTCACCGAGCGCCTCGGTCGGCCGGATCCGCACCGTACGACGGGCCGCGATCAGCGCCGCCGACACCGCCACCAGCACGGTCGCCACGCTGACCGCCACGGCGGTGAGCACCCCGCCGTCGAACGGGAAGCCGTGCGGGATGAAGCCTCGGTCCATGAGCTGCCGGTGCACCCAGTCGGTCGCCCACAGCCCGGCCGGGATGCCGAGCAGCACCGCGACGATGGCCAGCTGCGCGACCTCGGCGACGACCAGCAGCCGTACCTGTCCCGGGGTCGCCGCGACGGCGCGCAACAGGGCCAGGTCGCGGCGGCGGTGGCGGACCGCCAGGCCGATCGTTCCGGCGACGACGAACATGACGAGCCCGGCGATGTAGCCACCGAGTACGGAACCGAGTTGGATCAGCATGTCGGCCGCCGCGAGCGCCTCGGACTGTTCGACTCCTGCCCGTTCGGTGCCGGTGTAGACCGTCGCGCCGGATTCGGCGGCCAGCCGGCCGACCTCTGCCCTCACCGCCGCCGAGTCCGCACCTTGGGCCAGGACGATCCCGATCAGTCTGGCCCGGTCCGGGCTGCCACTGAGCGCCGCGGCGTGGTCGTCGGTGAAGAAGAGCGCGGGCGGCTGATCACCGGCGGCGGTACGGTCCACGATGCCGCTGATCCGGTACTGCTGCACCGAGCCGGCGGCGAGGACCGGAATCTGGTCGCCGGGCCGCAGTTGGGTGCCGGCCGCCGAGGCGAGTCGGCCGTCGATAGCGACCTCGTCGGTGGTGACCGGCTGGTTGCCGTCGACGATCCGGTACGGGGTGAGCGCGGCGCTGCTCCAGCCGTGCGCGACCGCCCCTCGCGCGGCGTCCTGGATCGGCACGACCGCCTGGATCGAGCGGTCGGCGGCGGCGACCGCCACGCCGGGCAGCTGCCCGATGCGTTCGGCCAGGGTGACCGGCAGGCTTCCGCCGGTGGGCAGGTCCACGGTGACCGTGGACGTCTCACCGAACTCGGTGGTCTCGATGGCCATGTCGCGATCCGCGACCAGGATGTCGGCGGCGCCGTACCGCTGCGGTGCGGGGGTGAACCGCATCCCGGACTCGACCATCACGCCCATCGCCATGAGGATCATGACGCCGCAGGTGAGCGCGACGAGTGTGGCGACCGCGCTGCCGATGCGGTGGCGCAGCATCCGGAGGGCGAGCATCAGCATGGCTCAGCTCTCCTGGGTGGCGAGCTGACGGCGGCCGAGCCACGCCAACTGCTCGGCGATCTGCTCCGCGCCCGGCTGGGGCATGTCCCGCACGATCCGACCGTCGGCCAGGACCATCACCCGGTCGGCGTACGAGGCCGCCACCGGATCGTGGGTCACCATGATCACCGTCTGCTGCGCGTCGTCGACCACCGACCGCAGCAGGGCCAGCACGTCGGCGGCGGTCTGGGTGTCAAGCGCGCCGGTCGGCTCGTCACAGAAGATCACCTCGGGGCGCATCGCCAGCGCCCGGGCGATCGCCACCCGCTGCTGCTGCCCGCCGGACAACTCGGCCGGGCGGTGGTGCAACCGGTCGCCGAGCCCGACCCGCTCGACCACCTGACGCAGCCAGTGGGCGTCGGGGCGTACCCCGGACAGCCGCAGCGGCAGGTGGATGTTCTCCTCGACGGTCAGCGCGCCGATCAGATTGAAGGCCTGGAAGACGAAGCCGATCCGGCTGCGCCGGAGCTTGGTCAGCTTCGTCTCCGACAGTCGCGACAGATCCTGGCCGCCGATCCACACCTGCCCGGAGGAGGGCCGGTCCAGACCGGCCGCGGTCTGCAGCAGGGTGCTCTTGCCGGAACCGGACGGCCCCATCACCGCCGTGAACGTGCCGCGGTGGAACTCCGCGTCGACGCCGGCGAGCGCGGTGACGGCCTGCGGTCCGGAACCATACGTACGGGCGAGCTGTATCACGCGGACCGCCGGGTCGGCGGTGTGTCCAACGCGGACGGACATCTGGACCAACCTCTCCATGTCGTCAGAGGACGATGACATGGAAAACGCTATGGTCAGACGGGTTGCCGGACGATCCAGCGTACTGTCCAACCGGGGTACAGCAGGCTGTACCAATCGCGCGGCGCCGGCATCACCGACTGCGACGCTGGGCGTCCTCGAGGTAGCGCAGCACCGCGGTCACCCGCCGGTCGGCGCGGTCGTCCGGGGCGAGGCCGAGCTTGGCGAAGATGCTGCGGATGTGCTTGTGCACGGCCCCGTCGGTGACGAACAGCCGCTGCGCGATCGCCCCGTTGCCAAGCCCTTCAGCCATCAGGGCGAGCACGTCACGTTCCCGGGCGCTGAGCCGGCCCAGAGTGCTGTCGGGACGGCTGCGGGCGAACAACTGGCCGACCACTTCGGGGTCGATCGCCGTACCGCCGTCGGCGACCCGGTGCAGCGCGGTGAGGAACTCCTCGACCCGGCCGACCCGCTCCTTCAGCAGGTAGCCGAGCCGGCCCGCGCCGCCGGCCAGCAGGTCGGTGGCGAACGCCTGCTCGACGTACGCCGACAGGACCAGCACCGCGAGGGCGGGTCTACGACGCCGCGCCTCGACGGCGGCCACGATGCCCTCGTCGGTGTGGGTGGGCGGCATCCGGACGTCGACGATCGCGACGTCCGGCCGGAACTCGTCCACGGCGGCCAGGAAGGTCGTCGGTGAGTCGGTGGTGGCGACCACGTCGAGCCCCTCGGCCCGCAGCAGCAGCGACAGACCTTCCCGCAGCAGGGCGTCGTCCTCGGCGATCACGATCCGCACGGCAGCTCCACGAGTAGGGTCGTCGGCCCACCTGGTGGGCTGGTCAGAGTGAACCGGCCGTCGTGGCCCTGCACCCGCCGCCGGATGCCGCCGATGCCCGAGCCCTGGCCCTCGTCGGCACCGCCCCAGCCGTCGTCGACGATCGACACGTACAGCCGGTCGACACTGCGCCGCACGGTGACCGCCGCCGAGGCGGCACCACTGTGCCGGGCGACGTTGGTCAGCGCCTCCGCGACCACGAAATACGCCGTCGCCTCGACCGACGCGGCGCATCGGCCCGGAACGTCGACCTCCACCGTGCACGGTACCCCGCAGCCGGCGGCCAGACCGTCGAGCGCGGCGGCGAGCCCACGGTCGTCGAGCACCGGGGGCAGAATCCCGCGTACGACGCTGCGCAGCTCCGCGAGGGCCAGTTCGGCCGAGTCGTGCGCGCGGTCCAGGATCTCCACCGCCCGCGCCGGGTCCCGGAGCATCGCCCGCCGCGCGGCACCCAGCAGCACGGTGACCGCGACCAGTCGGTTCTGCGCCCCGTCGTGCAGGGACCGCTCGATGCGCCGCAGCTCGACGGCGTGCGCGTCCAGCGCGGCCGCCCGGGTGGCGGTCAGCTCGGCGATCCGCAGCGACATGTCGACGTCGCGCGGGGGTGCCAGCAACCGTCGCCCCGGCAGCGCCTGCAGCCCGGCCAACGGCGGGTTGAGCGCCACGGTCGCGGCGAGCCAGCCGACCCCGATCAGCCCCACCAGCAGCGCGTCGGGGAGCCCGTCGATCCGCCAGTCGATGAACCCCGGGCCGCCCGCCTCCGGCGGCAGCATCCAGTAGTAGAGCGGGAACAGCAGGTTCTGCACGGCGGAGATCGGCAGCGACAGCCCGAGCACACCCAGGCCGAACCCGACGGTGCCGTGGATGCCCACGAACGCGCACTCGCGCCGAGCCCAAGGGTCGCGCAGGACGTCGCGCAGGCTGGTGGGGACCGCCGGCGGCAGGGGCAGGTCGCGGTCCCATCGCGACAGTCGGGCACGCTCCCGGTTGGCGGCGAGCCGGACCGCCTTCGCCGCTGACGGGACCATCGCCAGGCCGATGCCGACCACGCTGGCGAGCGCCACCAGGACCAGGAGCAGTACGGCCGCCAGCGCCAGGATCGACGTGCCGAGGCCGCCGAGAAGGTGTTCGATGGCGTCGACAGACATTCGTAGGCGGCGACGCAGGTATCGCCGCGCCACCCGCCAAAGCTGCGGGCCCAGTTGTCCCGCAGCGGCCGAAGCGCCAGCGGCGTCCCTGCGCGGCATCCCGTACCTCCCGGCAGAGACGATAGCGACGCAAGGTCGGCTCCGACGTGCCGCGGCCCGGAAAGTACAGCCTGCTGTACCAGTCCGGTGGTGCCGGAAATCGCGTGACGTTGAGTCTTGCAGTTGACGCATGGGTCAGGGTTTACGGTCGCGCTCCACCGACCGAGCAAGGAGCGTTACGTGCTTGCACTTCCTTCCGTCAATCGTCAGGTTCAGTTGCTCACGACTCCGGACGGCCTGCCGCGCCCGGAAGACTTCACCATCGTTGAGGTCCCGGTGCCGCCCCGCGCGTCCGGCGAGGTCCTGGTCCGCAACCGTGCCTTCCTGGTCTCCGCGGCCCTGCTCCGGACCCTCATCGGCGCGGCCGCGGCGGGACTGCCCGGTCCACGACCCGGCGATCCGCTGCCCGGCGCCGCGATCGGCGAGGTCGTCGCCGCCCCCGACTCCAGCGGCCTGCGTCCGGGCGAGTTGGTCGGGCACGACCTCGGCTGGCGCGAGTACGCGGTCGTCCCGGTCGACCGGTGCCGTCGGCTCGGAGACTCGCTACCGGATCCGCTGGCGCACCTGTCGCAGGGCTGGACGGCGTACGCGGCGCTGACCCGCACCGCCGCCGTTCGTACCGGCGACACGGTGCTCATCACCGGCGCCGCCGGCGCCGTCGGTTCCCTCGCCGGCCAGATCGCCCGTCGTCTCGGCGCGACCAGAGTCATCGGTACCACCGGCTCACCGGCGAAGGCCCGCGTCCTGACCACCGAACTCGGCTACGACGCGGTCGTCGTACGCGGAGCGGAACCGATCGCCACGCAGCTCGCCAACGCCGCTCCGGACGGCATCGACGTGGCGCTCGACACCGTCGGCGGCGAACAACTTCAGGCGGCGGTGCACGCCGCCCGGCCCCACGCCCGCATCGTGCTGATCGGCGCGCTGTCGGCGCAACTCGCCGCCGAGGGCGCCGGCACGACCGCGACGCTGGAACTGGACCTCGTGCCCATCGTGCTCAAGCGAATCAGCATGCGCGGGTTCAACGCCGCCGACCACCCCGACGCGCTCGCCGAATGGACGCAGCGGTTCGGCGCCTGGCTACACACCGGCGGCATCCGATTTCCGCATACCCGCATCCATGGAATCGACCGGGCCGCCCAAGCGTTCCAGGAGGTCGTCGAGGGACGGCATGTCGGCGCCGTCCTCGTAGAGCTCTGACAGTCGGGAGGCACGATGCGTATCGGTGACGCGGCGGCGGCAGCGGGAACCACACCGCGGGCGCTACGCTTCTACGAACAGCGAGGACTGCTGCCGCCACCGATACGCACCCGCACCGGGCAACGGACCTACCGCGACGCCGACGTGGCCCGAGTGAAGATCATCCGTGAGTTGCTGTCGCTCGGCCTGACCGTTGACGACATCGCCACGCTCAGCGCCCACCTTCATCTGCTCGACGGCGACACTCTGCCCGAACACACCGTGCCCGACCGCATCCGGCTGCCACAGGCGAGTGACATGTTCCGCCGCCGGTTGGAGGTCATCGACGAGCACATCACACGGCTGACCCGACTGCGGCAACTGCTGTCCGTCTGCCACGCTCAGTTGGCCGAGAAAGCGCCGCCCGCGACGGCAGACACCCATTGACCCGCCCTCCCCGCGCTGAGGTGCGACAACCCGCCTACCAGGGGATTCGCTTCCTGGACGGTCGCGAGGAGAAACCATCAGCATGACGCCGAAGTTCTGGGAGAGCCCGGATACGGCCCGCCTTCATCACGAGAATCCGGTCTCGCCTCGCCGCCGTCATTCGGGCCAGAGGTGCACCCGGAACCGCTCGATCCCGTCCAGCCCTCGCCAACGGACGGGTGAGTCCGGACCGTACTCGCCGGGCGGGCTCCTGCCGAGGAAGGACGGCCAGGTTCACACCGGGTGGTGCAGCACGTCGACGATGAGAGGCACCGCACGGTCCGTACTCGCACCGAGAGGCAGTTGTCGTGAAGCACGCACCGGTCACCCTCAGCCCGTACGACCCGCAGTGGGCTGTGCTGTTCGAGCAGGAACGGGTCAGCCTCGAAATCGCTCTGGGACAGTGGCTGGTCGGGCCGGTCGAGCACATCGGCTCCACATCGGTTCCCGGCCTGGCAGCGAAGCCGATCATCGACATGATGGCACCAGTGCGCAGCCTGTCAGCGGCGGCAGCCGCCATCGAGGTCGTGACCGCTCTTGGCTACCGCAACGGCGTGCACCGTCCCGAGGAAGCGCACTACTTCTTCAAGCCGGAGACCGACAACTGGTGGGAACGTACCCACCAGCTTCATCTCACCGAGCCGGCCTCCCTGCTCTGGCGGCGACGAGTCGCCTTCCGCGATGCCCTCCGATGCCGGGCGGACTACCGGTCCCGGTACGAGCAACTCAAGCGCGACCTCGCGGAAGCTCACGGCGGCGACCTCATGGCCTACGCGCGCAATAAGGACGACTTCGTCAACGAGGTCCTCGGCGTGCGCGACAAGACGCAAGCTCCGACCGTCAGTTACCCGCGGCAGCCTGACCACACCATGCCGGACCTCGACCCGGACCAGGGGGCCCCCGGTGAGCAGCGGCGCCCTTGGTCTTGCCGGCATCGTTGGGAGTTGGCTCGTCGGTACAGTCACGGTCGGTTCCGGGGAGGTCGCCAACGTGGCTGAGGTCGATCAGGTGGTGCAGCGAATCCGGGCGATGAGGGCCTACCGGTTGCTGGTCGTCGGGTACCGCTGCCTGCTCGTGGCGCCGGTCATGGTGGTGGTGGCCATCGGTGTGACAGCCGTCTGGTCGCTGAAGCCGCCGCTGGTGTACGTCCCGTTCGTGATGACGTTCGCGACGGTGTTCACGGGGGTGGTCGCCCTGTGGGTGGGGTTGATCGTCCTGCACTCCCGGCGGCTCATGCCACCGGCGGGCACCGTCCGGCATGCGGCGGTGATGCGAGCCCTGCGACGGGACGTGGTCGCACCGGTCACACGGCCCGCGCGCGGCGGCTAGGCCTGGGGCCAGACACGGACCCGGAACCGTTCGACGCCGGTGAGTAGCTCGTCGGCGTACCAGGCGTCCTGCCCGCACAGGGCGCGTAGCCGACGCCGGCCGGTGGCATGCACGTCGACGGTGTAGGTTCCCGGCGCTCCGATGGGCAAGAACGGGGTCAGCATCCGCTCGTCGAAGATGCTGATACCCAGCGTGCCGCTGGTCGAGTGCAGTTCAGCGTGTCCGTGGGCTTCCCATTTTCGGTGTCCGTCGGTGCGGGACCGTCCCACGCCTCGACGGTGACGTGTGGGCGGTGGCCGTCGCTGATTTCGCTGAACAGCTGGATCTGTTCGGTGCCGGCCCAGCAGAGCACCGCGGCGTTGGTGTCGGGGTGGCCGAACGAGTCGAAGTCGCCGCCGATGATGGTGATCATGCAGTGGTCGGGGGTGGGCGTGGCGTCGATGCTGCCCAGCAAGGTCGCCATCCGGACCTCCGTGCGGTGATGTACCGCGAGCGGGTCAGCTGGTGGCGGCGCCGGGGACGGCTACGGGAGACGCTGGTCGGGCGCGCAAGCGTCGTACCCTCACCGTCTCCGCCGGGGTGGCAGGCGTCGTCGCCGCCCTCATGGTCGGCACGCCGCTGGCGTTCGCGGCGGTGAACCGGGATGCCCCGCCACCATCCGCTCCCGCCAACCGGCCACCGGTGGACCTCCCCAGTCCTGTCCCGATCAGTCCTGCCCCGTCCCCACCGGCGGACCCCCCAGTCCTGTCCCGGTCAGTGCTGTCCCGTCCCCGCCGGTGGATCCGAAGGGACCGGGCACGGGTTCCTAACTCCAGGACCGTCAGCACGCGGCCCCGCCGTGGCCGGGAGTCGGCTGCGGATCAGGTCGCGGAAGCTGATCAGGGATCGTGTGGCGCGGTACCGGTCCTGAGCTGGGAATCGTCGCGGGCTCAGTCGGTCGTAGCGGGTGGACCCGGACTGCGCTGCTGGCGCAGCGGGCGAAGGCGGCGCTGGACCTGGACCGAGACGGTAGCCGGTGGTGTGCGTGATGTCGCAGAGCCATCCCGATGACTCTGCGACATCACGCTCAATCGGCGACCGTACCGGGCGGGATCAGAGGCGGACGCAGCCCATGGTGAAGTCGTCCCAGGCGATCTGGGCCCAGTAGGGGTTGTTGAGGAGCCCGGTGGAGGTGAACGGGTAGGCGTACAGGCTGATCTCGATTGCGGTGGTGTTCGCGGTGAAGGCAGCCAGGGAGACCTTGGTCCATCCGCTGTTCGCGGGGAGGGTCTGGGTCACCGAGCCGAGGCCGGTGCCGTTGCTGGCGCGTTCGGCCCTGACCCGCACCCGCTGGCTGGTCGGCGACAGGTTGCGGACATAGGCCGTTGCGGCGCACGTCGTCGCCATCGTGCTGTACGTGAAGGTACGCCGCGCCTCGCCGGGGGAGTTGGCGCTCATGCTGCTCTCCTGCATCAGCACACCCCAGCTTCCGCTGCGGACCGCCGATGCCTGGTTCGTGCGGCCCACCCAGTGTCCCCAGTTGAGGTACTGCCACGCCGGCTCGCCGGCCTCCCAGCTGACGTAGTGAATGGTGCTCGCGGCCTGGGCGGGCGTGGCCACCCCGACCACGCCCACCAGCGCCAAGGCGACGGCGGCGCCGATCCGGCTTGCCCAGGTGCTCCTGCGGCGGACGGGGCCCTGGCTGGCTGTGCGTGACATGCGACTCTCCTTGAATGTGCCGCTATGGATGAAGGTCCGCGGTGACCTTCAGGTCGGTGATCAACACCGTACGGCTGCGCACCGTCGACATTCGTGAGTAGCGGGCACTCAACTTCGGCCGGACCTGGTACTCATGTCCGCGCCGTACCGGCAACCCAGGACCACCAGCCGAGTGGGTAAAGTCCACTGTGGGATGTAGTCGGTGGAGGGACCGTGAGTGACGGACGCAGCGGCGGTGATCGACAGGGTGGCACCGTTCGTCGGTCGCGAGGCGCAGCTGGCCCGACTGATCGACACGGTCACCTTGCGTCCGGGCGCGGCGATCGTGACCGGGCCACCGGGGGTCGGCAAGACGCGCCTGGCCGAGGAGGCACTGCGGGTGTTGGCCGGCCGTGGCTGGCGTTGCCTGCGCGGGTACGCGGTGGCAGCCGGGCGGGACATCCCGCTGGCCGCCCTCTCCGGCATCGTCCCGGCCCTGCCCCCGATGGATTCGGGCGGACCGGCCGGCCTACTGGCCGGCGTCGTCACCGCGCTGAACTCGCTCGCCGAGTCGGGTCGGACCGTCGTGTTCGTCGACGACGTGCACCAGCTCGACAACGTGTCGGCGGTGGCGCTGCACCAGGCGGTCCGGGCCGGATCGCTGGCGCTGCTGGCCACGCTGCCCACCGGGGCCGAGGTGCCGGAGACCATCGGTGCCCTGTGGCGCTCCGGCCGGGCAGCCCGGATGGACGTCGACCCGCTGGACGCGGCGGATCTCGAACAGGTCCTGGTCGGCTGGCTAGGCGGTCCGGTGGCCCGCGGAACCCTGGACCAGGTGCGGCGGGCCACCGCCGGTAACCCCCTCTACCTGCGTGAGCTGGTGCTGGCCGCCCACGACAGCGGTGCGTTGACCCGCGACAACGAGCTGTGGCAGTTGCGCGAGTTGCCTGCGGCGGCCGGTCGACTCGACGATCTTGTCCGGTGCCGGCTGGCTGGGCTCGACTCCGCCGGGCGTACCGCCCTCGAGGTGCTGGCCCTGGCTGAGCCGGTCGGCGTCCGACTGCTGCACGACGTGCTCGGCGGTGACGTGGTGGAAACCCTTGAGCAGCGCGGCCTGATCACCGTCCGAGCCGACGGCCGCCGATGGGAAGCACAGCTGGCCCACCCACTGTATGGGGAGGTCCTGCGCGGCCGGATCCCCACCACCACCCGTTTGCGATGGTACCGCCGACTCGCCGACGCCCTCGAAGCGTACGGGGTGCGCCGGTGGAGCGACCTGCTGCCGTGGGCCGTGTGGCGGGTCGACGGGGGCGGCCCGGCGGACCCGGCGCTGATCGCCGCTGCCGTCCGGGAGGTCGCCGACCAGCCCGCCGACCCGCGTCTGCGGGAGCGGCTGGCCCAGGCGGCCTGGGAGTCGACCGCCGACCTCGACGCCGGACTGCTGCGCTGTCGAGTGCTGATCGAGCAGGGGCGCACCGGTGCAGCCCTGACCGTACTGGAGGACCTGGCGGCGCACGCCGGTGACGACCACGCCCGCCGGGACGTGGCGACCGCCCGGTCGTGGTTCCTCGGCTGGTGCCACGGGTCGGTCGCGGACGCGTTGTGGCGCCTGCGTCGGGACGCGGCGGCGCTGACCGACCCGGTGTCACAGGTGACCCTGCGGGTGGATCGGGCCAACCTGTTGGCCTGCGCCGGCCGGCCCCGCCACGCCGCCAGACTGGTGGCCGACGTGGATGTTGCCGACTCTCCCGAGTTGACGGTGCGGGTCGCCGCCGTCCAAGGGGTGGCGCTCCTGCTCTCCGGCCAGCTTGGCCAACTTCGAACCGCACTGGCCGGCGCGGTCGCCCCGCCGGTGAGCCGGTGCGCCATGTATCCGGCCGAGTACGCCTCCGGCGCGCTGCCGGTCGACGTGTGGGCGTACGACGGGATGATCGCGCAGGCCCGGGAAACCGGCCACGAGGTGCTGGCCCACACCTACGGCCTGGGCGACCGGATCGCCCACGCTTCCGCGTTGACCAGCCTTGCCCTTGCCGAGATCACTGCCGGCGCGCTCGGTACCGCCCGGCGCTATGTGGCCGAGGCGCTTCCGGTGCTGCGTGACTTCGGGGTACGCCACCATGAGGGACGGTGCCTGGCGGCTGGGCTGCTCGCCGCCACCTACCAGGGGGATGAGGCGGCGGCCGACCGGTTCGAGGGCCGGCTCGCCGAGATCTGGCCGGCCCTCGCGCAGATCGAGCTGTTCCGGTTCGAGGTGGACCGGGCGCGTGCCTGGCGGTGGTGGCAGCGGGACGATCCCGGGGCCGCCCACGCGCTGCTGGCCGCCAGCGCCCGGCGCTGGGACCACCGGGGCGGCCTGCTTCCAGCGGTGCTGCTCGCCAGCGATCTGGCCCGGATGGGAGAGCCCACGACTGCGGCCCGGCTGCTGCCGGCGGATCCGATACCGGCGCGTTGGGGGCTGGGCGTGGCGTTGGTGGACCTGGTCCGGGCATTGGCCGCGCCCGACGTGGCGGAGCTGGAGCGAGTCGCGGCGATCCTGGCCGAGCTGGGATGCCACCTTTACGCCGCTGAGGCGACCGCCGCAGCCGCAGTGGCGGGGGCTCGCCGCCGGGCGACCGGCCGGACGGGCACCGGCGTCCGCCGTGGCGAGGTGGATGACGCCGCCCGCGCGAAGGCCCGGGCGGCGGTGGCAGCCGGCCGGTGCGATAACGCGCGCACCCCGCTCCTGGCCTCGGTCGGCGACCGTTCGCACCTGACCAGACGGGAGCGGGAGATCGCCGCGCTGGTGGCGCGAGAGCTGTCGAACCAGGCGGTCGCCGAGCAGCTTGCCCTGTCGATACGCACGGTGGAGAACCACCTTAACCGGATCTTCGCCAAGCTCGGCGTTCACGGCCGGGCCGAACTTGCCGACGTGCTGGGGCAGGGCAGGCGCGACCAGCTCTGACCCGAATCCGCGCCGACAATGCGGCGGTGGCCAGGCCGGGAGTGGCAGGCGGCGTGGACCATGTTCCGGGCACGGAGTGAGGTTCCCCCGATAGCGCGGAGGGCGTCAGCGTGTGGACCGCTTCCGACAGCATGATTGTCTTAAGACCGACCTGGCCGACATGCGAGCGTCGGTCTGTGGTCCCCATTGGCCTTAGCAACTCCGCAGACGCATCACCGCAGGCTCCGCTCGGGGTCCTCGGGGTTCTGTTCCTGACGTTCGCCCTCGGAAACGTCGTCCTGCGGCTGTGGACCAAGCGCCGACTACGAGCCGGCAGAACGCTGCCGGGACCATCCCGAGTGCTTCGCCTGTACGTCAACCACCCAAAGCTCTTCTCCGGTGCCTTGTTCGCACAGATCACGATCGGCGTCCTGCTGTTGCTCACGTCCCGCGCCTCGCCCACCGTGAGGTAGACCACGACGTACTCGTCGTGCAGCCGGCGCCCACCGAGCACCGCATAGCTCAACGGACACTCGCCACCGTCAGGCTCGAGGGTGCCATCGGTCAGGCACCGGTGAATGCCGTCCCACGCCTTGTCGATGTCGACCCTCAGACCGTCCTCGGCCCACGACTCCTCGATCTCCTCGATGAGTCCGTCAACCGCGTCGCTGGCGCCGCCATCGCCGGCCGCGAGCAGCGACCGCTCCTGCCCCGGCGTGATCGCGAAGAGCACTCCCAGCACCCAGAGATCCTACGCTGATCTTCACCAGTGGTCGCGGAGGCTCAGCTCGAACCACGGCACGAAGGAGCAGCAAGGGCAGCGCGCCGGCTGCGGCTATAGCGTGCCCCCGATCCTGGGTGGTACGCCCGCGAGCTCGTGGCCTCGGTGCGATGACGTGGAGGCTATTCGGGCGGCACGACGCGGAAATCGGTGACGAAGCTGGCGATACGCCCGTCCGCCGTGTGACCAACGTACGTTGCGTACACGCCGTCGCCCCATCCCGAGCCGACGACGTACACGTTCGCTCCGGTCCGTTCCTCCACTACCGCGGAAACGACAGCGTCGATCGGGTCGTGCGGGACCTGCGCCGGAATAAAAACCTCGTCGACCCTCTCGAAATCCCACTCGCGCAGTGCCTCGATGGCGACCTGATCGGCCAGCGTCCCGGTACCCGCGTCGACCGCGTACCCGAAGAAGTCCTCGTCACCGAGCGAGGCGACGTCCTGGCCCGGGAGCAACGCCATGCTCCACGCCGCGACCGGCTCGTCCACCACCGCCAACTGCAAGGCGGTGATCCGCCGCTGCCACTCGCCGCCGTCGACATGCACCAGCGCCACCCAAGCCCGCAGCGGATACCTGCCGGGCGCCACCGAACCAACGAACGGCGTGGCGTGCGCCACCAGCGGATCACACCCCACGACCTTGCCGGACGGCAGCACCACCAGCCCAAGCTCGTACGGCTCGACCCGGTAGGTGACCCCATCACGCTCGATCCGATCCCCGGCGGTCAACACCGCACTCAGATCCGGCACGTAGGGCATGACGCGCAGCGTATCCAGGACACCACCGCCGACCGAGACCCGCATCAGGCCACCGGCCGAGTTCCCACACCCACGGTGCGGCAGATCCGTGCACCTGACCTGGTGCCAGCCCGAGCCGCGTCACCACGCGCAGCTGGCTCAGCGTGCCGAGTCCGTTGCGCCGCGAGACTCCGGCGACTCGCTCATGCCGTCGAGCAGTTCATCCCAAACGTTCTCCGCAGCCTCGCGAAGCTTCGGGTGGAGGTTGCGGTGTACGACCCATTTCGCATCGCCCAGTCCCATACCGGTCGCGTCGGCCACGGCCTTGATTGCCGAGATCGGGGAATCGGTGCGCCGGAGCAGTTCCTTGGCTACCTGATCCGCGTCGACACCGGATGCCAGCAATGTCCGTGCCATCTCCGTTAAGAGCCGGATCCGCTCCGCCCGCTCCGCACTGTCGGTCACAACGAGACCGTCTCGTCGAACGCTCTCCGGGCCTGGCCTGGCCGAACCATGCGCACGCTCTGTCTCGACACGGTCGCCTCAGCGCGACCACACCTACGCATGTGACGCGCTCGGTCGGCGGCCAGATCCGGATACCCGTCGAAGGTGGGGCCAGCGGACCCGAGCCCGGGATGCGGACGGGGAGACGTCGCCCGCCTGCGGTCACACCTCGATGAACGCCGCAAGCAGTGCCAGATGCTCACGGGCACGGCAAAGTCGGTCGGGTTGTGTTCAGGCTGATAGGACATCATCGACTGTCGTGCCGGCTGCGGCTGCAGGTGGGACAGACTCGAACGCGCCGTTCTCGTTGACCCGCCAACGCAACTGGGCACCGCCTGGTTGTTCGAGCTGGCGTCGCACCTGCTGGTGAACTTGGCGGTGTTTGACGGCGATAAGCCCGCCGTTGGTCTGCCGGCAGATCGGACATAGTGGGTATGGCCCCAGCACGATCGGCATACCTACCCCCAATCCACAGGGTGAAGTCGCGTCCGCTGATCAGCATCGAAGCGTAGACACCTGCTCCAAGCACCCATGCACGACAACCATAAGCAGAGCCTCCGTGCCGTCGAGTTGGAATACCGACCGGTGCCAGGCGCGGCCCGCACGCCCGGTCGGCAGCAGAGCCGGGTCGTGGTTGACCTCAACCGCGCTTCAGCTTCTACCGTCAGCGCATGAGTGAACTCGATGAGGCTTACCAGCGGGTCCGGCTTTCCGGTCCGGAACGAGACGGGTGGCTGTCCAACCACGCGCCCATGGCGGTCGAGGCACTCACCTGGCACGGGCACGGCGAGGCGGTGCACCGATGGTTGGACGGGTACGCCGACCGGTTGGCGGACCGGCCACGGGGGATCGCGCCGATCGCCGCCGACGAGTGGCGAGACCCGCTCGGTGACCCGGTGCGCACCGGTGACTGGCTCGACTACTTCGACCGCGAACTCGCTGACGAGCCCTGGCGGCAGGTGCTCGCCCGATGGTGGCCCCGCCTGCTGCCGGGCATCGCCGCCGGCGCCACCCACGGCGTGATCCGGGTCGGCCACGCGGTGCGCGCGCTGCTGGACCAGCAGACCGCACCCCGCATCGGCGAACTCGGCAATGGACTGGCCTACTGGGCGGCTCGCTGGCAGCCGCTCGCACCGCCGGGCGCCGGGCCGTACCTGGCCACCGATCCACGAACCGCGCTCGACGCGGTGCCGCCCGTACCCGACCAGCGCTACGGAGTCCGGGCCCGCCTCGCTCAACTCGCCGACCTTCCCGGCTGGCCAGCGGTGGCCGGCGCGGTGCCGCACAGCGAAGAACACGTCAGGGAAACCACCGCTGATGAAGACGCTGTCCCGGTCCGTCTGGCTGGAATCGTGCACGCAGCGGTCGTCCGCCACGGCACCCACGGGTATGCCAATCCGGTCATGCTGATACACGCCGCCACCGCACCGAACGCGGTCCTGCGCACCCTGCCCGCCCTGCCCGCCACGCTCTGGGCGGACAGCCTGGCCGCCGCCTGGGCCGCCACGGCAGCCGTCACCGCCGCGTACGCCCCAACGACCGGACGCCCCGCTCCGCCAGCCGCACCCGATGTGGACCCCGCCGAGGTCATGCAGCACGCGGTGGACTCCGCCGGACCACACGCCATCAAGTTCGCCGACGCCGCGCTCGACGCCTACGCCACCACCAGCGACACCACCGTCCTCGCCGCCTCGCTACTTGCGACAGAACAGACCGGACGTTGGTGAGAACCCGCCACCCCGCACGATGCCCTGACCCAATCGCGTCCGTCTGCACGAGCCGGACGTCGAGCAGACAGCGCCGCCCGCCGCCAGCGAAGATGGCGAGCAGACACCAACTCCCGCTGATGGCAACCGCTCATCGGCACGACCGCGCGCCGGGCTCTGTCGTCCTCGGTCATGTGCTGTGACGCCCCGATCGGCGACATGAGCGTGCACCTGATCAAGCCGTCCTTGCGGTCGGTGCCGCGCATGTACTACGTCGGTCGCTGCGCCTGCGCCACCGAGCGCCCTGCTGGCCACACAGGACCCATCGGCGTTGATTGGCCCCGGCCGACGCCGGACTGATCGACGCTCCAGTCATGTACGTCGGGACACTGGCGCGGTCCGTGGTTGCCAGAGCGGGCTACCATCGCGATCAATGCTCGCGACATCCGGGAATGAGATGAGTCGCCCATCGCGCGTGAGGGCGGCGCAGCCAGACGACGGTCAAGCCATGTTCGAACTGGGCATGGCGCAACCCGGCTTCGAGGTTACCGAGGGCGTCCGTTTCTATGCTCGCGAGGTCCTCCAGGAGTGGATCGCCAACCCCGGACGCGACATCCTCACCGTCGCCGACGACGGTGACGGGATGCTCGGCTTTCTTATCTGCCGCCCCTTTGTCAGCTCGGCGCTGCTGGAGAACCTCGCGGTACGTGCGGAGCATCAACATCACGGGGTAGCCAAAGCGCTGCTGGACGACTGCCTACGACGGTTGGCGGAGCTCGGGATCGGGCACATCAGCGCGATGGTCCGGGAGGCCAATCCCGCGCTGAGTTTCTTCGAGCGGATGGGTTTCCGGGTCGGGTACCGCTTCCATTGGGTCGAACGCACGATCCCCGACCTCGGACCGGGAGCGTAGCCATGGTTGCGTGGCTGCGGGGGCGTTCCGACGCGGTCATCGACAGTCTGATCGGCGCCCTGGTCCTCGCCCTATGGGGTGTGGTCTACGCCCGAGGCGTTCCAGGGTTCGTCGTGGTGTTGCCGTTCGTCATCGGATGCGCCGCGGTGGCGGTCGTCCACTGGCTACGGCGGCGTGACAGGACCAGGCGGGACGTGCAGCTGCACGCCGAACCCACTGACGACGTCCGGCTGGCGCTTAGCAGACTCCGGACGCCGGATCCGCTGCTGCTCGACGTCGTGCACCGCTTCAGCCAGGTCACGCAAGCCTTCCGAATCCGCGGGCAGGACGGGGTATTCGAGCTGGACTATGCGGGCACGAATGTCTCTAAACGACCCTCGTACTGTTTCCGCGAGGCGCTGGCCGGCGACTCACCCATGGACCTGCGCGACCTGAACATCAGCGCCCATGACCCGACGGACGGGTTGCAGCTGACCTGGTCTGCCCTCGTCGATGAACCCTACCGAAAGATCATCGAGATACGGTTCCGCCGGCCCGTCCTGCCCGGGGAAAGCTTCCGGCTCGCCCTGTCGTGCACATGGCGGGGCACCTTTACCCGCCCACGCGACTACATCTTCTTCCTGGCCGGACACCGCCGGCGAGGCGTTGACGTGCTACACGGGAAGCTCATACTTAGCCGTCCGCCCGCCTTTTTCGAGGGCATTTATTACGACGGCCGCCAGCTGGTGACCGCACCGTCGCAACCGACCGCCACTGTCCAGCAAGACGGATCGTGCACCGTGGTCTGGAGCATCGACGGTGTCCCCGCTAAAGACATACCCATCATCGACTTCCAGCGGACCGACCACGCCGATGCGGCGAGGGCATTACCGGAGCATGCTTGACGAACTCAGTCCCGGCGGCGTAGGCCGATCGCCACGCGTGCCGATGACGCCTGCACTGTGTTCGGCACTTTCCGCGCGTTCCGCTGTCTGCGGCATGGCCGAGCCGCCGACGGCAGGCCTTCACACCCGTTCGCATCGGATCGCGGCATCCGGACGCCGACTCGATTCATTGACTGGTCACCGATGGGAGGATCGGCGGTGTGATCGAACTGCCTGAGGGATCTTGGTGGGATTGGGACGTGCTGCACTTCGACGGCTCCCAGCTTCGGCTAGCCGCGGGACACGACCTGACCTACCACCACGGTCTCGAGGTGGTTTTCACCGACGTCGCCTACCTGGCCTGCCCGACCCAGTTCTGGGATCCTCGGTTCCGGGAACCCACCCTCGACGAGCGCGCACTGGTGCGTCGGTACGTCGGTGAAGGATCACCGGTGATCGTTGCCTTCGACGTCGATGCACCAGCCGCGGGCCATCTTCTTACCTGTCTCGTCGCAGCAGGGTCGGTTGAGGTGGTACCCGGCCTGGTCTACCGCTACTGGCGTGACAACCTCTCTTCTCGCAGCCCAGGTGCTGATCGGCGCTGCTGCCAGGGTGAAGACCAGAGCCAGTGCGGCCACGCCGAGCAGCGCGCCGCGTAGGTCGCCGCTCTCGGCCAGCAAACCCACGTAGGCCGGGCCGAGCAGGAAGCCCAGGTAGGCGGTAGCGGCGACGGCGGAGGTGGCCCGGCCGTGCTGAGCGGGGTCGGTGCCTCGCAGGCTGCGGCTGAGTAAGGTGGGGAATAGTGTCGCGGTGCCCAGGGCGCTCAGCACCAGCCCGACCAGAGCGATGATGACCGAAGGGGCGGTGGCCAGCACAGCGCTGCCCACGGTGGCCAGCGCGCCTCCACCCAGCAACATCACGGTGGGGCGGCTGCGCGACAGCGGCGCCAGGCTCAGGCGCGCTAGCGCGGCGGTGGCGGCAAAGGCCGCCGGAGCTACGGCCGCCAGCTGGGGTGAGGCGCTGAAGACGTCGGTGAGCATCACCGCGCCCCAACTCTGGTGGGCGTTCTCGATGGCGTAGGCCAACGCAGCCACCAGTCCCACGACGAACAGGGGTGAAGTCGGGCTGATCCGGCACAGCAGGCTCGTGTGCCTTCGTGCGCCACGGGGCGAGGCCACGCCAGAGCCTGCCGGCGCCCCTCGCTCCGCACGGGCAGCTTCGCGGGCTTCCGCCCGGTACCGGCATCGCCCTGGTGAGCTGGAATCTGCAGCGACTTGCTGGTCAGGTGAGCAGCCACTGCCAGGGCGAGCATCACCACCGCGACCACGGCGAAGGCCGCCAGCAGTGACAGCCCCACGCCCAGCAGCGCTCCAGTGGACAGGCTGGCGATAACCACGCCCACGGAGAACAGCCCGTGGGAACGGGTGAGCAGAGGCTTGGCGGTGGCATGCTCTGCGCGCCCCGCCAAAGTGTTGATGGCCACGTCCGCGGCACCAGAGGCCGCGCCGACCACGAGCATCCCGATGACCAGCAGCACCACCCCGTCGGCGCCGGCGGTGATGAGGAGACCAGCACCGGCCAGTGCCACCAGCAGCCATGCCGCCACGCGGAGCCCGAAGCGGTCCACCGCACGTCCGGTAAAGGCCATCGACGGCAGCGCCCCTAGACCGATGAAGAGCAGGGCGGTACCCAGTTGGCCTGGCCGGGATCACCGACGTCTGCGTCAGTGAGGACCTGGGAGTGGTGCTGATCCCCACCCGCGGGGATGCCACCGACGTCGACCGGGTGCTGACAGCGGCGGTGGACGGCTACGTGCTGTGGACCACCGTCGCCGATGACCCGGTACTGGCCGCCGTCGCGAGCAGCGGGCGACCAGCCGCCATCCAAGGCGGCCCTGCCTACCCGGGGCTGGTGCGCATCGGGCCCGATGACCGCACGGCGGCAGCAGCAGTTGCGGCGGCCACGCCGCTGGCTGAAGCGACTCCCGTCATCATCAGCTTCCCCCTGGACCGGCGCCGCACCAGCGGCATCCTGCGCGGCCACGACCTGCCCGTCGACCTGATGGACCCGCAGGCGGTCCCCTTCCCGGTCACCGGGGCTCGTCTGGCCGGCTACCGCGATGCGCTGACCGAGGCCGGTCACGACTGGGGCGACGTCCGGATCGCCGTGGTGGAGCGCAACCAGCGCGTACTGGGTGAGGACGCCGCCGCAGCGCTGCTGAGAACGCTTGAGGGTTCTGGCCCCGTGGTGGTGCTCGCGATGAGCGATGAGCTGGCATTGGGGGCCCACTCGGCGATGGACCGCACGCAGCGGCAGGCGGGGCTCACCGGGTGGGACGGCACGCGAGAGGCCACCACCTCAGGCATCTGGTCCATAGCGGCCTCGCTACGCGAGCAGGGCCGTGCGTGCGCGCGAGCGGCCCTATCGAGGGACATCGAGGGACATCAGGTGCCATGGTCCGTGGTCGCGCCCGAGTTCCTGCACCCCGATACGACGGCCTCATAGATCTCGACGGCACGCTTCCGGTACCTCCACCGCCGGACGTCTCCGCTCGATCGGTCCTGGAGTCCGGCACTGGCCGCCGACGATGGGAGGCGCTCCGTGGTGTCTGCGGGTCCGGCAACGCTCGGCACGGGGTGAAGGGCTCGATGGAGGTTGCCACTTCATCCGTGACAGTGCCTGCCGGCGGCGCGTCGCGGGCCGTTGGGCCCTGGACCGGCACCGCTGGCGGCGGGAGCGTAAGGGTGTGTCGGACACGGTGCTGGTCGTCGAGGACGATCGGGAGTTGCGGGACGTGGTACGCCGATACCTGGAACGGGCCGGGCACGCGGTGCACACGACCGGATCGGGTGCGCGGGCGCTGAGCCTCGTGGCCGGTGGCGGGGTCGACCTCGTCGTGCTGGATCTGGGTCTGCCGGACGTGGACGGCTTGGAGGTGCTGGCCGCGGCTCACGACGGTCGGCAGGTGCCGGTGGTGGTGCTGACCGCGCGCAGCACGGTGGAGGAGCGCATCGCGGGGCTGCGCCGCGGCGCCGATGACTACGTCACCAAGCCGTTCAGCCCGACGGAGTTGGTGTTGCGGGTGGAGGCTGTGCTGCACCGTACCCGCGGTGCGGCCGGTGCCGTCGCGTCGGCTGGCTTCGGTGGCGGTCGGCTGCGGTTGGACGAGCAGCGTCACGAGGCGGTGCTGGACGGTCATCGGCTGGATCTGACTCCCACCGAGTGGGGACTGTTGACCGCGCTGGCGGCCGCTCCTGGCCGGGTGTACTCACGCTATGAGTTGATCAACCGGGTGCGCGGGTACGAGTTTCCCGGCTACGAGCGGACGGTCGACTCGCACGTGAAGAACCTACGCCGCAAGTTCGGCGCGGACGCCGCTGGGGTGGTGGAGACCGTCCTGGGCGTCGGTTACCGGTTGGGCTGGACCCGTGACCGCTGAGCGGTCGCGGCCAAGCAGCCGGGGACGACCGCTGTCCGGCCCGTTGGGCCGGCGGCTGCTGGCGGCGTTCGTGCTGGTCGCGCTCTCCTCGGTCGCGGTGCTGACCATCGCCGCACTGGTGGGCACCAACCGCGGCCTGGCCAGCGTCCAACAGACGCAGCGGCAGCAGGTCGCGCAGCGGGTCGCGGCAGCGGCAGACACCGCGTACACCGAGGCCGGGAGCTGGACCGGCGCGGAGCTGGCGCCGGCCGCGGCGTTGGCCGACGGAGCGGGCGCCCGCCTGGTCGTGCTGGAACCCGACGGCAGCATGGTCTGGCCCGGCCGCGGCATGGGCTCCATGGCCGGCATGCACACCGGCAGCGGCACGGTCGTGGAGGCGCCGGTCACCGCCGCCGGGCAGCGGGTCGGCACGGTACGGCTGGCCTTCCCCACCGGGACGCCGGGCGGTCGCGACGTTGCCTGGTCGTGGATCGGCGGTGCCGCGCTGGTCGCGTTGGCCGCGGCGCTGCTGGCCAGTGCGTATGTGGCCGGGCGGCTGGCCCGGCCACTGGTCGCGCTGGCCACCGCCACCCGCCGCTTCGCCGCCGGCGACCGCACCGCCCGGGCGGCGGTGTCCGCGCCGGGCGAGCTGGGCGAGGTGGCGCACGCCTTCGACACCATGGCCGAGGAGGTGGTACGCGCCGAACGGGTCCGCCGGCAACTGGCCGCCGATGTGGCCCACGAACTGCGCACCCCGCTGGCTGCCCTGCAAGCCGGCCTGGAGGAACTACGGGACGGCCTGCGCGCGGCGGACCCGCACCGGCTGGCCGCCCTGCACGACCAGACCCTGCGCCTCGGTCGGGTCGTGGAGGATCTCGCCGACCTGTCCGCTGCCGAAGCCGCCGCACTGTCCCTGCGCCTCGTCGACGCCGATCTGGCCGCCGTGGCGCGGGCCGCGCTCGCCGCCCAGCAGCCACGGCTGGACGCCGCCGGCCTGACCGTCACGGCCGATCTCGACCGGCCGGTTCCCGTCCGAGCCGACCCCGACCGGCTGCACCAGGTCATCACGAACCTGCTGGCCAACACCGCCCGCTTCTGCCGCTCCGGCGACCGGGTACACCTGCGGGCGCGCGTCGAAGCTGCGGGCGAGGCGCTGCTGACCGTTGCCGACACCGGCCCCGGCATCCCGGCGGAGGAACTGCCCCACGCCTCCGAACGGCTCTTCCGCGGCCGGGACGCCCGGAACATCGCCGGTAGCGGCATCGGTCTGGCCGTCGTCCGCGAGCTGATCACCGCCCACGGCGGCGCCGTCACGCTGGAGTCACCTCCAGGCGAAGGGCTCTGCGTCACCATCCGCCTTCCGGCCCGGAGCCCGGCCGCCGCCGGCTGACCCGACGGCGCACCGACGCGCCGGCACAGTCCGTCCGGTCAGACTTCGACATGCCGTGCGCGCGGCGG
This sequence comes from Micromonospora sp. NPDC000442, assembly GCF_042898635.1. Taxonomy (NCBI): domain Bacteria; kingdom Bacillati; phylum Actinomycetota; class Actinomycetes; order Micromonosporales; family Micromonosporaceae; genus Micromonospora; species Micromonospora sp. NPDC000442. The sequence continues at coordinate 284,229 of NZ_JBIAYZ010000008.1, forward strand.
TGCCGGCTGCGGGCCGGACACCGCCTCGGTAGTGGGTGAACGGTCAGGACCAGCGGGTGAAGGCAGCCAGGTGCCGCTCGGAGGCGGCCAGCAGGCTGGTGTAGACCTGCGTGACATCCGGGGCGGACAGGCCGGTCAGCGCGGCCCTCAGGTCGGTGATGTCGGTCTGCTCGACCTTCTTGCCGACGCCGAGGGCGGCCGGCTGGCTGGCGTTTCCTTCAGCGAGCAGCTTGTCGTACGTGGCCTGCACGGCTGGGTCGCTGAACTTCCCGTCGGTGGTGCCCGCTGTCGGGTCGGCCACGTCGTAGCGCTGCAGCAGGAGCCGCACCGCGGTCAGGTGCTGCGTCTCGGAATCGGCGATACGGTCGAAGACCACCAGGTCGTACTTGGTACCGAAGGCCAGGTACAGGTCGTGGGCCAGCTTCTCCTCCTGGGCCATCGCGGCCAGGGTGCTCTTCTGCGCGTCGGTGAGCGTGCCCTGCTGCGCCGTGATCGACACGCCGGCACACCTGCCGTCACGGCCCATCGCCCCGGAGCCCATCGGGCCGGCGGCACCGTTGCGAGCGCCATGGCCCATGCCATCACCCCAGCCGTAACCGGGCGAGGCAGTGGCTGCCGGCCGGTCGAAGGGGCCGGCGCCCGCGAGCGCCGGCGCGGCGACCGCCACCCCGCCCAGGCCCAGCGCACCGGCTGCCACCAGGATCATCGTCCGGCGAGTCGTTGTTCTCATCTCGTCCTCCTTCATCGGTGCCGACGCCACCACCGTGCCGCCGCGGCCTGCGGCTGCCGTGGAGACCGTGTGGAGGCGACGTGGAGAATGCCAGCGCCTGGGCGGTGAACGACCCGTACCGGCGATGAACGGTCGCCAGGAAGGGTGACAGCGGCGGCGGCCGAAGATCCGGCGCACCGGCCGCTACTGAGCGACACGCTTCCGGTACGAGCGGTGCGGCTTCGCCGATACGCTGGCGGAAGTTGGGATAATTATCCCTATTCACGCCCGGGGGTGGTCGTGCAAGTCCTGCAGTTCTTCAACTCCCCAGCCGGTCGGATCACTCGGGTCGTCCTCGGGTTGGTGCTGATCGTGGTCGGGGTGTCGTTGGGCGGTTGGTGGTGGCTGCTGGCCCTGCTGGGCCTGTTGCCGCTGGCCGCCGGACTGTTCAACTTCTGCACCCTGGCGCCGTTGTTCGGCATGCCGCTGTCGGGCCGGCGGTTCCGCGGTGGGCACCCCGCTGCCGCACCTCGTCGGGGGGCCGGCGAGGGTGAGGTGCTGGACTGCCCGCACGGGCCGCGGCGGATCACCTATGCCGACTACACCGCATCCGGCCGGTCGCTGGACTTCGCCTGTGCACGGTTGGCAGTCGGCAGGGATGCCGGCCCTCGGTCTCGACACCGAGGTGAGCTGCTCGCGGTTCGGCGATCGTGCACGCCGGAATGGTCAGGGGCGTTCGGCGACCACCACCGTGTCCAGGGCGTCCACAGCTCGCCCCTCCACCGTCACGGGCCGGCGAGCGGTCTCGGCCCGGCGGATCCGCAGCCCCGGCAGCTCCTTCACCACCGCCTCGGGGGCGAGCAGGACATCGGGGTCCCGGGGGCCACCCGTGCCGCCGGAGAGGTTCGCGAGGTCGTGGCCGACCACGAGGACCCGCCCGCCGGCACGTACCGCGTCGCGGGCGTGGGACAGCACCGTGGCGATCTCGGCGGCAGGTAGGTGCAGGTACGCGATCAGTACCAGGTCGAAGCCGTCGGCCGGCGGCTTGTACTCGGTCACGTCGGCCACCTGCCAGTCGACGTTGACGTCTCGCTGACGGGCCAGTTCCCGGCCCCGCTCGACGGCTACCGCGGAGAAGTCCACTGCGGTGACCTCCCAGCCCTGCTGGGCCAGCCACACTGCGTTACGTCCCTCGCCGGCGGCCAGGTCGATGGCCCGACCGGGGGACAGACCGGCGACCTCTTCTACGACGAAGCGGTTGGGTTCGGCGGTCCACACGAGTTCCGGGGCGCTCGCGTACCGCTCGTCCCAGGCATCGCTGTCCATCGTCGTGCTCCTCTCGACGTGCGAAGGATCGGTTCCGGCGCAGCCCTCATCCTTGCCGAGATCGGCGACAGATGCGGTCGAGGCCGTCAGCCGCCGGCCAGGTGGGCGGATCTCCCGGCCTCGGGCGGCGAGCCGCTCGGACAGGTGGCGGCCTGGAGTCCTGTCGGCCCAGCAGCAGCAGTGCGGCGAGGTGGCGGCGGCGCCAGCGACGGGCGGAGGTGAAGGTGAGCAGTTCGCGCAGGGCGGCGGCGTCGAGGGTGGCGTGACGGGCAATGTCGGAGGTACTCATATATCCCTTTCACGGACAAAGCGCTACACGTCATGGCAGGGCGATGCCGGCCGGCGGTCATACGGTTCGGTTCAGGCGTCGGTGGCCATGTCCAGGCCCGCGTCCGCGGCCTGGTCGAACTTGTCGTCAACCACGACCACCTCCCGGCCGACGTTCGCCAGCAGAGAGGCTGCGGCGGTGGCCCGGTAGCCGGAGCCGCAGTGCACCCAGACCGCGCCGGCCGGTACGTCGGCCACCCGCTCGGGCAGGTCCGGCAGCGGGATGTGCACGGCGCCGTCGATGTGGCTGGTCCGCCACTCGTTGGTCATCCGCACGTCGAGCACCACGTCCGCTGCGGGCAGGCCGGCGGGGACGTGGCCGGCGCGGGCCGCCGCGAGGGCCGGGAAGTCGGCCATCCGCAGCTCCCGTAGCTGTCCGGGCTCGGCCGCCCACTGCTCGGCCTCGCCGGTGGCCTGCGCGGCCGGGCGGTCGATGCCGATGCGGACCAGCTCGCGCTGCGCGTCGGCCACCTGCTCCGGGGTCTCGGCGAGCAGGGTGATCGGCACCCCCCAGTCGATCAGCCAGCCGAGCCAGGTCGACATGGGGCCGTCGAGCCCGAGGCTGACCGTGCCGGCTAGGTGCGAGGCGGCGTAGGCCTTGCGGTGCCGCAGGTCCACCACCCACTGCCCGTCGGCCATCCGCTCGCGCAGTTCGGCGGCGTCGGCGCGGGCCACCGGGGTGAGGTCAACCGGGGCCGGACCGGCGAAGTTCGCCACGCCCATGTGGGCGTAGTACGCCGGGTAGGCGTCGAGACCCGCGAGGGTTTCGGTCACGAACTTGTCCGCGGCCAGCTTGAGCGCCGGGTTGGCCTGCTTCTCCCGACCGATCGTCGACTCGGGCGCATCGGACTGACTGGCCGAGCAGAAGCTGCCGAAACCGTGCGTCGGCCACACCTCGGCCCCGTCGGGGAGCAGGTCGGCCAGCCGCTTCGCCGAGGCATGCTGGTGGTGAGCGAGCTCGTGGGCGTGCTCCTTGCCGAGCAGGTCGGTGCGCCCCGTCGTCCCGAACAGCAGTGACCCGCCGGTGAAGACGCCCGTCGGCCGCCAGCCGCCGTCGGTGGCCTCGTCGAGAACGTACGACAGGTGGTGGAAGGTGTGGCCCGGCGTCGCGATGACCCGGAGCCGCATGGACTCGGACACCGGAACTGCATCACCGTCGGAGACCGGCATCCGGTCGAAGCCGACCTCGTCGGCCGCGGCCACCAGGTAGCGGGCGCCGGTGATCCTGGCGAGTTCCAGGCCGCCGGAGACGTAGTCGTTGTGGATGTGCGTCTCCACCACATGGGTGATGCGGACGCCCTTCTCCCCCGCCAGGTACATGATCCGGTCGATGTCGCGCTGCGGGTCAACCACGATCGCCACCTGCCCGTCCGAAGCCATGTAGCTCCGGTCGCCCAGGGAGGATGTCGCGATAACAGAAACCTCAATTGTCACTGCCGTTCTCCTCTCAAACCTATGTACCCCGGGGGTATGTGGGGGACACAATCCTGCCCGCTCGCGCCCAACGGCTACCCGCCCGCACCGCCGTCAAGCAGCCCGGGCGGGTCGGCCGCTCAGGCGAGTGCGAGGAAGAGCCTCTCCAGCTCCTCCTCGGTCATCTCCGGCGCCTCGCCGCGCTCGCGCATGGCCTCGCAGTACCGCATGCCCGAGGCGATGATCTTGTAGCCGGCGCGGTCAATGGCCTTCGACACCGCGGCCAGCTGGGTCAGCGCGTCGCGGCAGTCCTGGCCGCTCTCCATCATCTCGATGACCGCATTCAGCTGCCCCCGCGCCCGCTTGAGCCGGGTCAGCGCCTCGCTGGTCATTTCAGGTCGAAGATTCATCGCCCCACCCCTCGCCTCCACCATACCCCCGGGGGTAAGTATCTCGCGACGGGATACCCCCCCGGGTATGCTGAACCTCGAAGGTCGCCCGCACATTCCCCACGCCTGGGTGGCGTGCTCGGCGGTCGCCCTTCGGATACCTGGGAGCTTCCATGACTACGGTCCGAAGCCGCGCTACGACGTGTGGCTGTTCAAGCGGCCCGGGCTTCCCGCGATGTACTGGCAGGGCATGCTGCGCGGCCTCGTCTGACCGGCCCGGCATGGCTTTGCCGAATCGCTCACGCCGGTCGTTCGCGGCTGGCACGATCTCACCTCAGGGAGAACAGAGCATGAGCTACGCGATGACGATCCGGCTGTCTGCCGGGTTCACCCCGACCGTCGAGCGGGTCCGGGCGGCGCTGAAGGACCAGGGTTTCGGCGTGCTGACCGAGATCGACATGCGGGCCACGCTGCACGAGAAGCTCGGGATCGAACTCGAGGAGTACGTCATCCTCGGCGCCTGCAACCCGCCGCTGGCGCATCGGGCCGTGCAGGCCGACCGGAACATCGGTTTGCTCCTGCCGTGCAACGTCGTGGTCCGCGCCGACGGGCCGGACGCCACCCTGGTGCAGGCGCTCGACCCGCAGGTGATGGTGCAGCTGAGCGATACCGCCGACCTGCGGGCGGTTGCCGACGAGGCAACCCGCCGACTGCGGGCCGCGCTGGACGCCCTCTCCGGATGAGAGACGGCGGGGGTGCGGGCATCATCGCCCACACCCCCGCCGTGGTCGTCAGGGTGTCACCGGCTCGCCGGCTCCCCGGAGATCTTGGCTCGCACCTCGTCCATGTCGAGGTCGCGGACCGCCTGGATCACCTGCTCCAGAGCCGCGGCCGGCAGCGCACCCGGCTGGGAGAAGACCAGCACGCCGCCCCGGAAGGCCATCAGCGTCGGGATCGACCGGATCTGGGCCGCCGCGGCAAGACCCTGCTCCACCTCGGTGTCCACCTTGCCGAACACGATGTCCCGGTGCTTCTCGCTCGCCTGTTCGAAGACGGGCGCGAAGCCGCGGCAGGGACCGCACCAGCTCGCCCAGAAGTCCACCAGCACGATCCCGTCGCGGGTGACGGTCTCCTCGAAGTTCGCGCCGGTCAACGCCACGCTCGCCATGTCCAACCTCCACGTTTCGGCAGTGCTCTCGCACCGGGCAACATACCCCCGGGGGTTTGCATTCCCGCCGGTCGCAACCCTCACACCCGCACTCGACGGGCGGAATGCCGAGCCGGGCCCGGCGCGCTATGGTCGACGTTGATACCCCCAGGGGTATCCAGAACGGAGGATGGAGATGCAAGAGGTGAACCTGGCGGACTTCGCCGCCGCGCACGCCGACGGGGTTACCGTGGTGGACGTCCGCGAGCCGTTCGAATACGTCGAGGGCCACGTGCCCGGCGCCCGGTCGGTGCCGCTGGGACAACTGGCTGCAGTGGTGGGAGAACTTCCCCGCAGCCGCCCGGTCTACGTCATCTGCGCCGGCGGTGGCCGCAGCCTGTCCGCGGCACAGTTCCTGGCCCGCGCGGGCATCGACGCTCGGTCGGTCGCTGGCGGCACCGGCGGGTGGACCCGCAGTGGTCGCGCCGTCGTGACGGGAGCGGACGCGTGAACCTCGGCGGCATGCTGAAGAAGGTCTTCGGAAAGCCGTACACCTCCATCGGGCCCGAGGAAGCTGCAGCGCTGGTCGCCGAGGGAGGGCTGCTGCTCGACGTCCGGGAGCCGGCCGAATGGCGTGCCGGCCACGCACCCCGGGCCCGGCACATCCCGCTCGGCCAGCTCGCCGGCCGGGCCGGGGAAGTACCGGCGGACCGGCCGGTGATCACCGTGTGTCGGTCCGGGGCGCGCTCGCGGCAGGCGGCCGCGCTGCTCGCCCGCGACCACCACCAGATCTACAACCTGGCCGGCGGGATGCGGGCCTGGGTCCAGGCTGGATTGGCGCTCCAGGCCAAGGGTGGGCGGCCCGGGCACCTGACCTGACCCCGTTACCTTTTTGATCGTCCCCAGCCGGGGACCCTCGGTCGCCCGGCCCGGTATGACTGTCTGCCCCTGTCGTTTGGATGATCCGGGGGGTGTTGTCGCCGGGTCGGGTGGCGTCGGTGGACCGCTGATAGGGACACGGCCGCCCTGGTTGGGGTAGGTCTCTTCGTAACGTGGCTGCCGGCAGTCCGACGCCTGGACCTGCGGCCGAGGCCACGATGCGATGCGTGCAGGCGGGTGCGGTGAACGAGGGATACGGCGTCTACCTCGGCTTGGACGTCGGCAAGGGTGATCATCACGCGGTCGGTTTGGCGTCGGACGGCAAGCGGCTGCATGACGCGGCGTTGCCGAACACCGAGGCCCGGCTGCGGCAGCTGTTCGACAAGCTTGCCCGTCACGGTGCGGTTCTTGTGGTGGTCGACCAGCCGGCCTCGATCGGTGCTCTGCCGGTCGCGGTGGCTCGGGCGTGTGGGCATCAGGTGGCCTACCTGCCCGGGCTGGCGATGCGCCGCATCGCTGATCTGCACCCGGGCACGGCGAAGACCGACGCCCGCGACGCCTACGTCATCGCTGATGCCGCCCGCACCCTGCCCCACACGCTGCGGCGGGTCGACGTCGGCGACGAGACCCTGGCCGAACTGGAGGTCCTGGTCGGCTTCGATGACGACCTCGCCGGCGAAGCCACCCGCGTGTCCAACCGGATTCGTGGCCTGCTGACCCAGATCCATCCCGCCCTGGAACGAGTCCTTGGCCCCAAGGTCGGCCACAAAGCGGTCCTGGAGTTGCTGTCCCGTTGCGGCGGTCCAGCCGGGCTGCGCAAGGCAGGCCGCCGCAAGCTGCTCTCGATCGCCGCCGTCCACGCACCCCGCATGGGCGAACGCCTCGTCGAGCAGATCATGGCCGCCCTCGATGAGCAGAGCGTCACCGTCCCCGGCACGACAGCGGCGGAGACGATCCTGCCCCGCCTCGCCGACAGCCTCCGCGACACCTTGCGACAACGCGACCAGGTCGCCGACCAGGTCGAGAGGATGCTTGATGCTCACCCTCTTGCCTCGGTCCTGACCTCGATGCCCGGCATCGGCGTCAGGACCGCCGCCCGGATCCTGCTCGAAGTCGGCGACGGCACCGCCTTCGCCACCCCCGGACACCTCGCCGCCTACGCCGGCCTCGCTCCCGTGACCCGACGATCCGGCGAGCAGCATCCGCGGCGAGCACCCACCCCGAGGCGGCAACAAGAACCTCAAACGCGCGTTCTTCCTCGCCGCGTTCGCGTCTCTGGCCGACCCCGTCAGCCGCGCCTACTACGACCGCAAACGCGCTGCGCTCGATGTCCACCCGCACCACCGTCAGCGGGTCAAGACCGTGGTCCGCGCACCAGCGGAGGAAGACACGCAGGTCGGACTCGGTATGGACGCGGATCTGGCCACGGTAAAAGCTCAAGAAGGCGGACACCGCGACTCGCAGAAGGAGTTGATCGGCCGGTACGACGTTGGAAGCGGGAGCAGGATAGGCAGCCATAAATTACCCTGCGTCACCACCGGTGATGCAGGCCAGCACGCCGGGTGCGGCACGAGCGAGCGCCAGAACATGTGGGCCGGGCCGGCGGGCCGGCTTGTAGGTGCCCGCCGACTGGTGAGCAGCCAGACACGCCCAGTGCCGGTCCGCTTGACCTCAAGCTCGGTTGAGGGTGCACGATCGCCGTATGGTGACTCTCAGCGAAGGTGAGCTCGAGTACCTCGGCACGCAGCGGCTCGGGCGGCTGGCCACTGTCGCGCCGGACGGCTATCCGCAGAACAACCCCGTCGGGTTCTTCTACAACGCCGACCTGGGCACGATCGACATCGGTGGACACAAGCTCGGGGACAGTCGCAAGTTCGGCAACGTCCGCACCCACCCGAAGGCCACGCTCGTCGTCGACGACATCGCGTCCGTGCAGCCGTGGCACGTACGCGGGGTGGAGATCCGCGGCGACGTCGAGGCCCTGGTCGACGTCGAGCCGCCGATGCACGGCATGAGTCGCGAGATCATTCGCATCTACCCTGCCCGCATCCGCTCGTGGGGTCTAGCCATCGACTGACCGCACCACCCCGAACGTAACCAGGGCCGGTCCGCAGATCCCCACGCGAGAAACTCAAGCCGGATCGCGGCTAGATCCTCGCATCCATGTGCCGTCGATCCTCAAGCCGTCGGCACCCAGTAGCGACGCTTGGCCTCATACCGGTCCTGGAGCACGCCACCGGAGCGCTCGATTACCTTTCGCGACGCCACTTCCCTCTGGTCGAACTCGACGCGCATGGTGTCCGGGCGGTCATGTCGAACACCATCAGAAGCTGCTCCGGTCTGGCCGTCTCCGGCGCCGATGTCGCCTTCCTCGACCAGCACCGGGACGATGGACGGTACCGCTGGGACATCCGTCGAGCCCGCCGAGACGGCGACGTTGTGGTCGAGACGGAACGCGAGCATCTGCTGCTGCCAGACGGCCGGCAACCGTCAGGTTGGGCGCGGGGAAAGGTCGGCCGTGACGAGATGCTCTGGCTTCAGGTCGACGGCGATCGTCGGCGTTGGTACCGCTACGAGATCGATGCTTAGGTCCACCACCCCCTATGCATCACGCGTGTCCGGGCATCACCCTGCGCGACCCTCGTCAAGTGAAGCTCGAAACACGATCTTGCCGGATAGCCAATCGCCGGTAGCGCACCAGTCCGACGCCTGGCGCGGGGCGTCCTAATCTAGCCGCACTCCGGGCGCTCCGGCCGGATCTACTGGTAACCCGACCTAAGCTGCGGCGGAGGGAGGCCACTGCGTCCGCAGTCGCCGACGGAGCCGAAGTGGCAGACATCCCGGCCTGTCTACGTCTGGCGTACCTGGCTCTGCACCGGAACGCGTACACCGACACCAACTGTTGGTGCTGCGCAATTCGCCGAGCGCTTCGCGGCTAGATCCGTGCGTCCGATCGAGCGGCGGTCACGGTCGTGTCGTGCTGATCGGTGGCACCGGCGAGCGCTCCGTTCGGCAACGGAGCGGCCCGTCTTAGCGTTCCTCAATGAAGGGTGGAGCGGCGGGTGGGGCGGAGGCGCAGGTTTTCGGTCTTCACCACTTCCGCGGGTACGTCTGCCTGCAGGGGGGACCGCGTGAGCCAGACCAGCGCGTGTTCCCCCTCGCGGACCGGTAGCCGGGGGAAGTTGTTCGCGGCGTACTCGGTCCGTAGTACGGCCAGTGTGTCTTTCGGGCTCACCGTAGGGTCGGGGAAGGGGCCGGCCCAGTACCAGACTGTCGCGTGCAGAACCGATTCGGGGTTGGCGGTGCCGCGGTCAAATACCGGCACCGCGACGCTCTCACGGAGCAGCAGTACGTCGTCCGAGTCGAGCATCGTCGCGTTCGCGGCTGGCCCGTGCTTTGCCCACACTGGGCCGGAGTAGAAGGCTGCTAGACCGGTCCGGCGCGATTGCATGTCGGTGAATCCGCGCAGCCAGACGAAGTGGTCGGGCCGGTCGAGGTCGCGGAACTGGCCCAGCACGGCCATCCCCAGTTCCTCCTGGGTCTCGACAAACTCGCGGTCGAACAGGTCGATCAGTTCGTCGCGGCGTCCCTCGCGCAGGGTGTAACGGCGCAATTCGACGATCATGCCAGGATCCTTTCCAAGACGTCGGTGACGGTCCAGCGCGCCAGCGCCGCCCGGAACGTGTCGGTCGCTTCGTCGTACAGGTCGGTGAGCACCGGACGGATTCCGCGTCCGACCGGGCATTCCATGTTCGGCTCGGAGTGGTGCAAGGCGAGTAACGGCTCCGGCGAGACGGCGAGCCAGACGTCCAGCAGTGTGATCTCTGTTGCTGGCCGTCCGAGGGAGAAGCCGGCGCCGTTGCCGCGGCGGGCCCTCACCAGGCCGGCCCGCTGCAGGTCGCCGAGGCTGCGCCGGACGATGACCGCGTTCGTATTGATGCTGGCCGCCACCTCCTCGGAGGTGAGCACCTCACGACCGCGCCGCCTGGCCAGTTCCAGCCACGCCAAGGCGTGGGCCGCGATGGTCACCCTGCTGTTGGCCGCCACCGCGACAGTCTCACCGACGTGCACAGCAAAAGCAACAGCTTCTGTTACATTCGAGTACCAGCATGTGCGTATGCGCGTTCGAGCCGGCCGGCATGGAGGTCGCCCGGCGCGACGAATCACACAGACGCTCATCCGGCATGATCGAGTGCGCCCTCATCGGCTTCTTATCTACTGGTGTCACGACCGCAGCCCGGCCAGGCTTGGTCGAGGCGACCGGTGGGATCGCTCGCTCGCGGCTGTCCACCGCAGGTTTGGTGTGGCTCACTCATGGCATGCGCCTGCCGGTCATCGCGGCGCGGAGAGGCTCAAGAGCGCCTCTGTGTGTCAACCCCTGCTGACGGGGAGGGCGAGTTGATCTTTGATGAGGTGTCGGTAGAGGACGTTGGTGAGGCGTCGTTTCAGGGCGCGTCGCGCCGCGGCCGGGGTCTTTCCTTCGGCGAGTTTGCGCTGGTAGTAGACGCGGCCGGGGCCTGGGGCGCGGGCTTGGACGAGCGCGATGGTGTGCAGAGAGGTGTTGAGTTGCCGGTTGCCGGTGGGGTTGAGCCGGTGTCGGCGGCGTTCGCCGCTGGAGGTTTCCAGCGGGGAGGTGCCGGCGTGGCTGGCGAAGTGATCCGCGGTCGGGAAACGGGTGACGTCACCGACGTGACCGAGAACCTTCGCGGCGATGAGGTGTCCGACGCCGCGCATGTCGACGATCGTGGAGTGCGTCTCGGCCAGGACTTGCCGGATCTGGGTCTGGTTGGTGTGCAGGCGCCGGTCGAGGTGACGCAGGTCGGCGATCATGTCGCGTGCGAGGTCGCGGCGGCAGGTGTCGGTGACGGGCCGGATGCCGCGCAACAGTGTTGCGGCCTTGTCGGCGGTGAGGTCCAACGCCGCGCCGCCGGGAATCAGGTCACGCCGGCGACGGTCGTGACGCTCGTCGACGAGCTGAAAGACCGCTTCGGGGTCGAGCCCGTCCTCCGGGTCCTCAACGTGGCTGTGTCGACCTACTACGGGTGGCTCGCCCAGGCCGCGAACCCGTCGCCCAGGCGACGCGAGGACGCGGAGCTGGCTGTGGAGATCGCCGAGATCCACGACGTGTCGGGCGGCACCTACGGCAGTCCGCGAGTGCACGCAATGCTGCGCCGCCAAAGGCCGCCAGGTGGGCCGCAAGCGGGCCGAGCGGTTGATGCGTACCGCCGGCCTGCAAGGGGCGTTCCTGCGCAAGAAGTGGCGCATCCCGTCCACCCGGTCGAATCCGAAAGCGGCACCCGCGCCGGATTTGGTCAATCGGCAGTTCACCGCTGCGGCCCACAGCGTCGCCGTGGCCACCCTGCGGGCGAAGGGTCTGCGGCAGGTCACCGTCGACGATGTGACGGTTGCGTTGAGGCTGCTGGTCGACCACCGCGACGGTCTCGGTCAGGCCCGCGCCGACCTGCTCAACCGCATCCACAAGCTCCTGCTGGAGCTGCTGCCCGGTGGGGCGAAGAAGTTCCTGTCTGCCGCCCAGGCACGGACTCTGCTCAACACGATCCGGCCGCGCGATCTGGTCGGGCGCACCCGCCGCCGGCTGGCCTCCGAACTGATCACCGAACTGGTCCAGGTCGACAAGAAGATCAAGGCCGCGAACAAGGAGCTGACCGAACTCGTCGACACCACCGGCAGCAGCCTGCAGGACCTCAACGGCATCGGGCTCTCCGGCGCCGCCCGCCTGATCGGCGACGTCGCGAACATCCACCGGTTTGCCAGCCGCGGGCATTTCGCCTCCTGGAACGGCACCGCACCTCTGGACGCATCCTCCGGTGACCAGCAACGCCATCGCCTGTCTCGGGCCGGGAACCGGCGCATCAACCGGGCCCTGCACATCATGGCCGTCGTCCAGCTGCGCCACGACACCGAAGGACGCGCCTACTACCGGCGCAAACTCGCCGCTGGCAAGATCCCGATGGAGGCCATGCGGGCACTCAAACGACGCCTGTCCGACATCGTCTACCGGCAAATGATCAAAGACGCCGAGAAGTCCGGGACGGGCCCGGGAGGACACACGGGGGCGACTCTTCAATCCAGCGCGGCCGACCAAATCCCCATGATCGACACTTCGGAACAGTCACTTCCCGGACCCGCCGAGCCCCAGCCTAGAACACCACTCCTCGCCGCCTCTTGATGGCACAGAGGGATGCCAGAAGCGGACGTGCGCGTCGGGCGTTCTGGCCGCTGCTAAAGGGCTCCGTCGAGCTGTCGTCCATGTCGCGGCTTGGCCGGCATGTCTGGGCGACCACCAGCAGAAGCGTGTGTATGGCCTCGTCGATCTGTCGCATCCTGCGCCGCTCGGCTCGAGCGGGGGTCTTGGTTCTTCGCACCATCCTGTCGCTTTCCTCGGCGTGTCAGCTGGCGCTACCAGGACCACCTGCGGCGCCATGGTTGCGCTCGGCTGGGGGGCTGGGGCCGTCGCTCTGCCGGTCAGCGTTGCCGTGAGTGTCGGGAAAGTACTTGCCAACTGGGAAAGACGAGGTTACTTTCTTGGTAGGAAAGTTCCCGAGTCCAGGAGGGCAGCATGAGCGAACAGGTACACCCCGACGAAGCGGCCCGGGCGTTGGATCAGATCAGAAATCGCCAGGAGCAGGTCATTAACGTGTCCGTCGTCCCGGCCTGGTATTGGTGGCTTGTCGGGGGGCTTATCGTGGCACTCGCCGCCGCGGTCGAATCGCGCGAACCGGTCACGATAGGCGTCGGTGTCACCGTGTTCGTGCTCGGCATCCTCGGCGGGACCGGGTGGGTGGTTCGCGGTGCGGTGCGAGTCCAGCCGCGCAACGAGCTACTCGGCGGGCGGGGAGTGACGATGATCCTCGGTTTCGTGGCGCTGGTCCTCGGCATCACGCTCGCCGTCGCGTTCAGCCTGGCAGCCGCTGGCGTATCGTACCCGGCGACCCTGGCCAACCTGCTGGGCGCGGTCCTGCTGATCGTGGGCGGCCCCATGCTCACGCGGACACTGCGCCGTGTGATGCTCAACAATCGCGCTGGTGCTAGCCGATGACTAGGCCGCGCTTTGACGAACTGATCCACGCGCCGACTCGGCTGGCGATCGTGTCCCTGCTGGCGGCCTCAGAAGTAGCCGACTTCAAATTCATCCGCGACAGCGTCGGCCTGTCCGACTCGGCCTTGTCCAAGCAGCTATCCACGCTGGAGGAGGCCGGCTACGTGCAGATCCGCAAGGGCTTCGTAGGCAAGCGCCCCCGTACCTCGGCGAAGCTGACCACCGTGGGGCGCGCGGCGTTCGAACAGCACGTCGCGGCCCTCCAGGAGATCGTGTCCCGCTCCGGCGCGTCGGTCCTGCCACCGTGACGCGCCACCACTGTTGTCGATTGGGTACGGAGGCGCTGCGTGGGAGCTGATGGGCGGTGGGGCCAGACCCGTCTCTTACCTACGGTCCGGGCTGAACCGGACTGATCGCACGCACATCGGCATCTCCGAGTGTCGAGCGATACTCATGATCGCCACGGAAAGTGACGAGCGGTCAGCGGCATGTGCGGATGCCTCTGAGCAGCCGCCAAGCAGGGCGCCTGAGATCACGGGTAGCGTGGCTGGATTCGGTTTCAAGACATCGTGGCTGGCGGATTCCGTCTCCATCCGGCTGTCGGATTGGTGGGTCAGGGCATGTGCTCGGGGCGTACGCCGATGCCGACCAGCTTGGCGGGGAGGGCTTGCAGCGCCGGGAACCGCTGCAGCAGGCGGATCGGTGCCGGGGCCTCGATCCGGCCAGTGGCGTGCAGTAGCGGGTCGACGACGCGCCGCTGCGCGGCGCGCTGGATGTTCTGCGTCACCACTGTCGGGAAGCGCCGGCGCTTCTGCACTGCGGCGAGGTCCGCTTCGGTCACTGGCTCCCCGGCGACGAGCTTCGGGCCTAGCATCCGGGCGGTGGCCGCGGCGTCTTGCACCGCCAGGTTGATGCCGACGCCGCCGATCGGTGACATGGCGTGTGCGGCATCGCCGATGAGCAGCGCGCCAGGCGCGTGCCACCGCTCCAGTCGGTTGACCTTCACCGTCAGCAGTTTGACGTCGTCCCAGGTGGCGAGCTCACCGACCCGGTCGGCGAGGACGGGATGCCGCCGGGTCACCTGTTCCCGCAGCGCCTCCAGCCCGGCCGCGCGGATCTCGTCGTAGCCGCCCTTGGCGATGACGTACGCGCACTGGTAATAGTCGCCGCGGTCGATGGCGAGCATCAGCCCTCCGGAGGCGATCCGCATTGCCAGGCCGTCGCCGTCGCCTGCGCGGCGGGAGATTCGGAACCACAGCACGTCCATGGGCGCGCCGTAGTCGACCGGCCGCAGGCCGAGTTCCCGGCGTACCACCGAATCGCGGCCGTCACAGGCGACGATGAGGGATGCCTCGATCTCCAGCTCGCCCTCCGGGCCCGCGGCCCGCACGCCGGTGACGGCGCCGGACGCGTGGCGGAGCAGGCCCGTCACGGTGGTGGAGCGCAGCAGCACGAAGGTCGGGAACTTCGCCGCCTCGGTCGCGAGCAACTCTAGGAAGTCCCACTGGGGAACGAAGTACAGGTAGTTGTGCGGCGCCGGTAGGCGCGTGAAGTCCGCGACGGTGTAGGTGCCGTCGTCGAAGGTGGCGCGCAACGCGCTGGCCTTGCGCCCGGGCAGCGCCGCCATCGATTCACCGAGCCCGATTTCGTCGAGCATGTTCAGTGTGGAGGGATGCACGGTGTCGCCGCGGAAGTCCCGGAGGAAGTCGGCGTGCTTCTCCAGCACGGTGACCTGCACCCCCTGCCGGGCGAGCAGCAGCCCCAGGACGAGCCCTGCGGGCCCGCCGCCGACAACGCAGACGGTGGTCTTCATGGATGGCCCCCAATCGCAACTCGTGTTGCTTTCTCAGCCTGCCATGATGGGATGATGTAACGCAACAGTCGGTGCGTTAAAGGAGGTGTCCAATGTCTGCCGGCCAACGACCGGGCGGGCGCAGCGCCCGTGTCCGGGCCGCGGTCCTCACGGCCGCCCGTGGCCTCCTCGTTGACGGGTACGCCGAGCTGACCGTCGAACGGATCGCCCAGGCGGCCGGCGTCAACAAGACGTCGGTCTACCGCCGGTGGACCGACCTGGAAGGGGTCCTCGGCGACCTGCTCAGCGAGTACGCCAGTGAGGTCGTCCCGATCCCGGACACCGGCGACCTCGACACGGACCTGGAAGAACTGGCGTTGCTGGTTCGGCGCGGCATGACCGGCGAACCAGGCGAGCTGATCACCGCCCTGGCCGCGGCCGCGCCCCGCAACCCGCGCGCCGCGCAGGTCGTCCGCGGCTTCTTCGCCGAACGGTTCGGCCTCGCCAAGGCCGTCGTCGACCACGCCATCGCCCGCGGCGAACTGCCTCAGGGCACCGATGCCCGGGCCGCGATCGAGGTCCTGGGCGCGCCCTTCTTCCTGCGGCTGCTTGTCGTCGACGAACCCATCGACGAGGAGTTCGCGCAACGTACTGCCGCCGCGGCCGCCGCAGCCCTCCGCGCCGGCGTCTTCAATCCGGCGTGAGGGCCTCGTCCCGCCATGGGCACCAGTGCAGTGGCCTCCGCCAGCCGTCCCGGTCGGCAGCCCGGTCCCAGTCGGTGATGACGTGGCAGCGGAGCACTCCACGGATCATGCTCGAACGGGCACCACAGCACCTGCAGCACGTCAGAGCCCTCCGGGAATGGCAGCTCAGGCACACCGTCGGCGAGCAGTTGCAGGACCGGCACGAGCGGCACCCCAGCCTCGGCGGGATGATCGTCCAGACCTTCACCTCACAAGTGGGCCAGGGCTCGTTCGCTGGCCAGAGCAGCGGCCCGCCCACGGAGCTCTGCTCGACCGACGGCGAGCCCTTGCGTGGATGCAGCCGGATGGTCGTCCGCGCGAACCCACGCAACTGCGGGAAGACCGCGTCCATGTCGATCGGAGTCAGCGGGGTGGTATGCACGGCCGAGATCGTACGGGCAAGCAGCCGCCCGTCTCCCAGAACGCCTCGCCGGCAACCGCGATCGGCGGATGCCAGACGAGGTTGTCGCCCACGCTAGGCACCGGGCTGGTGCGGTAACGACGGCTGACTGTCCGGCATCCTGATGTGGTGCCAGATCCGGAGCCGTTCCTGAGGTTCGCACACGAGCGCCACGATGGGCTGCACAGCTACGTGGCCCGTGCCGACGAGGCGGATATGCCTGGCCCGATGTGGCCGGGGCTGTGGGAGCAGGATTACTCAGACGATGTGGATCTGAACCCGTGGTGTCGATACGCGATCAACAACGACGACGGTGAGGCCCTGGCGGTATGGCGGGCGCTGGCCTGGGAGCTGACCGCGGGCCGGAGCCGGTCCGCCGTTCCCGCCTACTACCGCGACGAGGCAGCTCAGCTGCGGGGCATGAACCGTGAGGCGGTGCAGTTGGTCCGCTGGGAGTACGAGGTCGACGTCGAGCAGCCCGAGTGGCTCACCGCGGATATCGGGTTTGTCCCGGCTCGCGCCTGCGTGCCGCTACGGCCGATGCCAGACCCGTGGCAACGAGAACACGCCGGCTTCGCCGGTCTGTTCAACGTGACCAGCTTCCGGCATCTCACCGACCTTGCCCTGGCCGTCGCCGGCGACGCCACCTCGGAGATCACGCTGTTCGCCCTCCACGATCCAGACCGGGCCAACGTGCTGGCCTCGACGCTGAATCAAGCGCACCGTCCGGACCTGACCGAGATTCTGCAGCCCGGCGACATCTTCGTCGACCTGGCCGTGGTCCACGATCTTGGTGCCGGCGCTGCCAGCTACCTCACCATCAGGACACCCGAAGCCACCGACGAGGTCGACCACCTGGCCGAGCACTTCAGTGAAGCCTTCCGCCGCTACACGAACCAGGCCAGCCGGATCCGCACCTTCAACGAGTTCCACAACGCCATCGATCACCTGCTCGCCCCGCCCCGCAGCATCGGCACCACATGACGACGACCCCTCAACCGCGCACTGCCACACCCGCACGCCGGCATCCGTGCGTTGGTGGAAGCCGCCTGCGCTGACCCTCATCGCGAGAATCGGCCTCACGCGCTGCGGCGACGTCCGCCCGGTTCCGGGGGGGTGCATCTCCCGGTTTCGTCGGGAAGTTACGGCTCGTGGGCTTGTGCCAGGTAGGTGATGTGGGCTGCCCGTTGTATCAACAGCCGGCGTAGGTACGGCGCGATGAGCGTCCAGGTCACCGCTGCTCCCAGCGGCGGCAGGGGCGCGGTGATGGTCATGCGGTCGGTCATCAGCGTGCGTACGCCGTCGAGGTCCTGGAACTGGTGCTCGTGGCGCAGGGCACGGAAGGGGCCTCGGGTCTGCTCGTCCACGAAGTGGTACGGCCGTTCGTAGGCGGTGATTCGGCTGGTCATGCGCCAGATCAGTCCGAAATGGCGGGCGTGGAAGGTGACTTCGTCGCCGAGGGCGAGTTGGCGTCGTCCGGTGCTGGTCGTGGCCGTTTCGCGGCTGGCGGGCAGGGACGCGGTGTGGACGTCCACGTCGAGGGTCAGGTCGAACACCACACTCGGCGTGGCGTTGATGACGGACACGACCTCGATGAGCGCCGGCACGTGGCGAGCCTAACCCTGGGCGATACCGCAGGCCGCCCGGCCATGACGGCGTCCGTACGCCACAGCGGTCGGGCACCACCCTGGTCTCCCCGGCAAGCGCTCTGCCGAAGACCGTAGCCCCGGTAGATGGGCTCGCAGCCGGCGAGCCGAAGCGAGACGATAAATGGATGGCCAGGCCGAACGAACAGACGCAGGGCGAGGTTGGCTGGTTCTGCGTTCGCTGCGTCTTCCGCGTGGGCGGCGACTCGGCGAGCCAGTTGTACGAGGAACGGCTGACGCTGTGGCGCGCCGCAGGTTTCGACGAGGCGATCGCGTTGGCCGAGGACGAGGCCCTCGGGTACGCGGTAGAGCAGCCCGACACGGACTTTGTGGGACTCTCCCAGGCGTATCGGTTGTTTGATGAGCCCGGGCATGGGGCGGAGGTCTTCTCGCTGCTGAGGGCCAGCGACCTGGATCCGCCGGCCTACCTGAGGAGGTTCTTCGACACCGGCGAGGAGAAACAAGGCGACACCGATCCGGGCACCTGACCGAGCGCCGCCCTGTTTCCCGCAAGCTTGCGCCGATCTCGCACCCGATCGGCAGTAGATGTGCGTGGCCGTCAATCGGCTTCGTGCCGGTGCTCGAGCCATTGACGTACTGCCGCGAGGTCGATGTCGGTCAGTCCCAGGTACGGGTCGACGTGGTGCAGTAGTGCCGGTTGCGGGTGGTGTCCGGCGATCCATCGTCGGTCGGCGTCGGTGGTCTCGTCGTCGAGCCAGACGAATGGGCTTCCTGCTGCCCACCGCGCCAACGATGCGGTCTTCCAGTGCACGCCGCGCGGTGGTTCCTCGTCAGCGTCGGACCAGTCGACCACGGGCAGAGCGGGAAGACCGATCCGGGGCGCCACGACGTCGTTTGCGTCGGCCATCCAGGTGCTGGCCCAGACCAGCTCGCCCGGCAGGGCGAGCAGCCGACGACCGTCGGCCGGGTCGAGACGATCCAACAGAGGATTGCCGTCGCGGCCGTGGCCGTCTCCCGCCCTGCCGCTCCAACAACCATCGGCCCCGGCGGGCCGTGCTCGAAGCGGGATAAGCACACCGTCGATGTCGACAAAGATCAACGGTCGTCCCGCGCTGGCAGACACTGCCACACCGTACCGCCGACTGCCGGTCGCGGCTCCTGGCCCGAGCGACCCGGAACCTTGGCCACCACGCGACCGGCGGCAGATCCGTGCACCGCGAGGGCTGGTCACCGTCGTGGGTCACCGGGCCGGTCGCGGTCACCATCGCTGGGCGCAGCAGATGCCGAAGAA